>JBDHLU010000005.1:0-85218 GCA_039656555.1 Gemmatimonadota bacterium
CCAGCAAAGCTCACGAGGTCCAGTGCCTCCACTTCAAAGAGGAATCCTCGGAGAAATCGTGAAAGCAAGAACGCACCAGCGAGTCCAAAGGAAAGCCCAGCTACCGTCACCGTCATGCCTTGATTGAGGACGAGTCGGAAAATTCCGAGACGCGGTGCACCAAGCGCCATGCGAATCCCCATTTCCCGCGTTCGATGCCCGACCGCGTGGGCGAGCGATCCGTAGAGTCCTACCGCTGCCAATAGCAAGGCGACCGTGGCGAAGCTCCCCACGAGTAGCGCCTGGAATCGCGGTGCCGTGCGGACGACGCGAATCCGCGACGCCATCGATCGAAGATCGCGAACTGGTACATACGGACTAAACTGTGCGGCCGCGCGGCGAAGCGCAGGTGCAAGTGTCGTCAGGTCGCGATCGCTGCGAACCATGACATTGGCGGTCGGCCAGTCGAACTGGGTATACGGAACGTAGACGGCCGGCCGCGGCCCCTCCTCAGCGCGCGTCTGAACCACGTTGCCCACTACACCGACGATTTGGAGTTCGGAAAAGGCATCATCACCGTTCCGGAAGCGAATCGGCAAGCCGAGGGGGTCTTGCCCAGGCAGGTGTGCGCGGAGGAATTCCTGATTGACGACAGCCACGTTCGATGCGCCGGGGCCGTCCGCCGAGGAGAATGAGCGGCCCTGCACGACTGGGATCTCAGCGACATCGAAAAAGTTCGGGGTGACGACATAGCCGGCAATTCCATCACGACGATGGTCCGACGGTTCACCGGGCAGGAGAACCCACGGTGCCCATTGCGGCGAGTAGAAAGGTAGGACCGATGTGGCGGCGACCTGCGTGAGGCCCGGGACACTCCCCAATTCACGCAGCAATCCGTCCCACGCCTGCCATACTTGCTCGCTCTCCGGAGCGCCCGGGCGCTTCAGTGGCATCGAGAATGCCGTGAGATTCTGTGCGTTGAAGCCTGGGTCTACCATGGTCACGTGCAGAAACGAATTGAACAGGAGGCTCGCTCCTACCACCAATACAACCGCGAGTGCGAGCTGCGTTGCCACGAGCATGGATCTGAGTCTCGTGCCTGTGCGCGCGACGGTTGTGCCGATGTTTTCCTTGATCGTTGTCGAGAGATCTCGGCCGGTGAGCTTCAATGCCGGCAGCAGGCCAACGACTACCCCGGCACCGAGCGAAACAAACGTGCTGATGGCAATGATGCGGAGGTTGACGGTGACTTCGCCGAGCCGTGGCAGGGAACTCGGAGCCAGCCGCAGGAATGCTTCTACGCCCCCAACGGCGATGGCGATCCCAACCAAGCCGCCTCCAATCGAGAGCAATACACTCTCTGTGAGGAGGCTACGGGTCAGACGCGCACGGTCGGCTCCCAGGGCGCGACGAATACCCATTTCGCCCTGGCGATCGAGACCACGCACGAGGAGCAAGTTGGCCGCATTCAAGCCCGCGATCAGCAATAGCATTGCCGAGGCGCCGAAGAAGATCATGAGTGTGCGGCTCGACGTCCCGACCGTATCGGTGTGTAGCGAATTCGCACCAGCACCGAGGCGATCACCGTTGGGGTACACGTTGCCGTCCGGAAATTCGATAGCCAACTGTGCCTGGATATTGTCGAGCTCGCTCCGGGCTGTCTCTACCGTGGCACCGTCACTGAGACGACCGAACACGTTCATGCTGCGACTCCCCCGCGACTCGTATCTGGGGTGTGCGGCATCGATGGGCGACCAAAAATCGATCTTTTCCAAACCGAGTGATGCTGGCGGCAAAAAATCGTTCGGCAGCACCCCAACGATCGTGGAGGAAGTCCCGAAGGTTGGCAGTGGCGTACCGATCACGGCCGGGTTCCCCCCGAACCGGTCCATCCACGCGCCGTAACTCAACATGGTGACCGTTCCGTTGAGGCCCGCAAAGTCGTCAGGCAGAAAGGTCCGTCCGTGGACCGGTGCGACCCGAAAGAGGCTGAAAAAACCTTCGGTTACACGTATCAACGGTACCATTTCGGGCCCATCGCCGCGGTCCGGAAGCAGAGCCGAGGCCCGTTCGGCCGCTGCCAATTCAGAGAAGGAGTGGGCTCGCCTACGCCAGTCCTGAAAATTCCTTAGCGACACGCCTGCCAGGTGCTGCAAGTTGGCACGCTCGTCGTCCCACTCTCGCCCTGGAAACGTGTTGCCCACCGCGAGCAGTTGATCGGCTTCATCGTAGGGCAGCGGGCGCACGACCACGGCATCGACCACGCTGAAGATGGTCGTCGTCGCACCGATGCCCAGGCCAAGGGTCGTAAGGACCACGGCGGTGAACGCCTTGCGTCTAGCTAGGCCACGTAACGTGATGCGAACATCGGAAACCAGGGTGCTAAACGGCATAGGGCGTTTCTCTCAAGAGCGCAAGAAGGAGGAGCTGCTCGAACTCCCCCAAGGTCTTTGCTACGGTAGACACCTCGGGACCTAGGATGGTGACATAAGTACTATATTATTAGTAGTTATTGCCAGGGGCAAGGTTCCCTGAGCCGACCAGCTACCACCAAGCGTTTCCCAAGTGTCGTGGTTCGAACGAAAAGAGATCGGGTGCGATCGTGTCGACGATAACACGAATCCATCCGATGTCAGGTGATCCCATGGTTTCCAGCCGGGTCACGTTCCAGACGGTGTCCTTCGTTTCGGGATCGATCAGCGGGCGATCGACGGTGAACTCGTGATTGTCACCATGAATGAACAGCACAGGTTTGGCCCAGCGGTTGGCCAATGCTGCCAGCTGGGTCTTGAGTTGCCCGTATGCCGCTTGCGTTTGCCAGCGGTCCTCAAAGTCGGGGTCGGCGTGCATTGTCAAAACGACGGCGCGTGTGTCTAGCCGTTCCGCCTCCGCGAAGGCGGCGCCCATCCACGCCAACGCGGCAGCTTCACGGGTGGCGACCTCCGAATCGTTAGCTTCGGTGCGGCCTGCAAAGTCTTCGAGTGCGTTGTCGCTACCCACGACGTGCATCGTAGCGAACAGGATTCCACCAAACACCCATTGCTGATTCTCGACGAAGGTTGCCCACTGGGAGTCAGCTGCTTGCGACCGAAGGGCCAGGGCGCTCGCGTTGTTCCAACTGGTATCAGCGAAGAAGATCCGGCGGATGGTGGCGAGACGATCGAGGGGGTCGTACCTGCCGGGTCTCCGCTCGTGACAATCGGTCCAGTCATTGTCGCCCGGCGTGTAGACGACGGGCATGTCGAGGCCGCTCAAGGCGTCACGTATCGACAAGAACTTCTGGTCCGAGCACGGATACCACATGATGTCGCCGACATGGAGCAAGAAAACCGCACCTGAAGCATTCACGTCTGTCAGCATACGTCGGAAACGGCCCTCTTCGATTCCATAGTAGGGTCCGTCACCGAACACGCCGAAAGTGAAACTCCCTTCGGTTGGATCGACCGGTGGGAGGTTGGTTTGGCACGACGTGACAGCCACGGCAATTACCGCAAGCGTGGTGTTACGCGTAGGCCTTCTTCCTGGTCTTGAGTTCGGCCATCTAGGATTTCTTGATCTTCCCCACAATGAACAGGAGCACGACGGCTCCGACTGTGGCGGTGATCAACGATCCGACGGTCCCGCCGAGGTTGATGCCGAGCAGGCCGAATAGGAATCCACCGATCATCCCGCCCACGATACCGACCCCAATATTACCCATGACACCAAATCCTTCGCCCTTCATGAACTGGCCGGCGAGCCAACCCGCCAGGCCTCCGATGATCAGGAACCAAATGAAGCCCATCCCATGCTCCCTAGGTGAGGTGTTGCGTCAATTTAACGTACACCCTCCCTGACGGGTCGGCGAATGGGAAGTTTCAGCCCGCGCGCGATCGTGTGGCGTCTACACGTATTCGATGCTGATCTCCGGGTGATGCTTGGGTACGGCGACCCGAAACCAGATGAAAGGGAACAGTGGGTTGGGAAGCCAATAGAGCCAACCTAGGCTACGCGCCCGAGTGCCGTCCGGGGCGTGGTAGTCCATCCATGTATAGAGGAACTTGTAGGGGCATAGACCTGGGATATAGTTGGGCTTGAACCCACCGTCACGCAGGTATCGGCGCCGCACGTAGAAGTTGCCTTCGAAAGGGGTGATTCCCCATCCGATTGGCCCTTCGGCAATCAAGGCGCCGCTGGGTTGGTGAGTGATGCGGATGGTCTTAGACATACGGGTACAACGGAATTCGCGCCGTGCGGGTTCCTAGGTTTCGCCTTCGACCTGCGGCCACAGTTCCTGCAATGTCAAACGCGGGTTCCGACAGACATAGATGGTCAGGTCTCGCTGCTCGGCAACCGCGAATGGATGTGTCACAAAGCCTGCCGCTTCCTTCGATTCACAGAAATCGTCCCAATCGTCCTCCGTGAATCCGTGAAGGATCAGGATGTCTCCGGGAAGGTCACCCGGCCCAAAGAACCAATAGGTGCCGACAAATGCGACGGCTTTTGGCAGACCGTAGCGCGGCCCATAGAAGTCGATCGCACCGGCCTCCCCGTAGTTCGATGTTAGGATGACGGCCCGTTCGCCATCCTGCGCAGGAAGGGCATGGTATACTCGCGCAACCTCGGCAACCTGTGCCTCCCAGTTCAGCATGTCGGCAAAGTCTTGAGGAATTCGCTCTCGATTCCCGACATTGGTTGTATTGGCTGCCTCCTGCATGCCGATCGCGACCAGATATCGTTCGAGTGTTTCTGGCGGGAGCACCGGTAGGCCGAGAGGGAATAGCACAGCAGTGTATGCAACCATGAGCCCGGCCATGCTCCACTGAGCACCGAGTCGCCAACGCCGGACTCGTATGCGATCGAGGACAGCGGCGCCCGCTCCGAACAGTACGGGATACAGCGGCCCAACGTAGTAGGGCTTTCCGCGGAGGACGACGAACAAAGCGAAAGTCAGTATTGCGGTCCAGGCGACAAATCGGAATTGTCGCCACTCGTGGCGTACGGCCATGGCGCCGGCGCCGACGACGGCCAGAACGAAACCACCCATCATCATCGGTTGTTCGATCACGAACCCGACCGGTGACTGCCGTGACAGTTGAGCGGAACTGAGGTCGCTCATGTATACGAGGATGGGAAATCCGAGGGCAAACTGGCCGACGATGGATGGACTCCCAATGAGGAAAGCAATCCCCGCCGCCAACCACGGCCAACGCGTCTTGAGCCAAACGCGAGACGGGGTGACGACCAGGGCCAACAGTGTGCCCAACCCAAAGATCAGGACCGAGAATTTTGTTAGCAGGCCGAGGCCAGTGGCAACACCGAAGGCAATCCACCAGCGTGGGTCATCAGTGCGACACAGTCGCACCAGGGCGAATAGTGCCAGCGTCCACCAGAGTTGATCGATGACCACGGGCTGAAAGAGGTTGCCCGTCCGCAGGAATAGCCCACTCGCAACGACACTGAGCGCTGCCAGGCCCTGAGCCATGCGTCCGCCGCCAAACTCACGAGCCGTCAGTGCTGCGACGATGACCAACGCACTGCTCATGAGAGCCGGCGGGAGCCGCAGGGCAAACAGTGAGTCTCCGAGTACGAAACGTGTTGCCTCGGCCAGCATGGCGATGAATGGTGGAAAGTCCATGCTCCACAACTGGAGGTGCTCGCCCATGGCGAAATACAGGAAGGCATCGCGGTGGAATTCGTACGGACCGAACGCGTTGGTTGCGAGGTGCGCCATGAGCTTGACGGCAACCAAACTCGCCACCACCCCAACGGCGATCCGGGGTAGATGGTCGACCGGCGCTTGGCCCTCGGACGTTAGATCCGATCCCAATCCCAAATTCCGTAGGAGGCCGCGTTGTCGAGCTTGTGCCCACACTCCTTGAGCGTGAGCAGGATGCTCCCCCGGTGGTGGCTCTCGTGTGCGACGAAGTATGCGAACGTCGTGGGCAATCCCTTCTTGAATCCCCGGCGCTTGGGTTTGCCGTCGACGATATCCTGCATGAATCGGCCGATGGCGTTCGTCGAGGATTTCAGAGCCTTCTTGAGCGCTGCCTTTGACGGGCTGGTTTTGGTTGGAAAGATGACGAGACCTTTCGCGAGGTCTTTCGCGCGTTTCTCCAACTGCCAGACCCGGTTGTTATGCATGTGGGCAAATTGGGCAGCCACGTCACGGCCGCCGCGCTTCGAGAGCGTTGACTTCATTCCGGCGGTACCGATCTTGTCGATAAGGAAGAGGTTGATTCGATTATTCGTGTTCCACGCTTCCAGGAACTGATCGAGCATGTGCGTTGCCTCGCATGAGACTGACGGGATGGAGGTCTAGAATTCGAGTTCGCGCAGATAGTCGTAGCTCGCTCGAATCGATCCAAACGGGCTGCTCGGATTATCGTGCTCGACGAAATAGTGCTGGATTCCGGCCTGGCCACTCTGAGCGAATATTTTGGCGAAGTCGATCTCCCCGGCACCTACGTCCACCATCGAGCCGTCCGACGCCATGTCTTTGACGTGGACCATGGGAAACCTGCCGGGATACCGGCGGAAGTAATCGAACGGATCACCGCCGCCTTGAATGATCCAAAAGAGATCCATCTCGAATTGGATGGCTGGGTCAGCGTGCTCCAGCATGACGTCAAATGGTATCTGTCCGTCGACGGCTTCGAATTCGAAATCATGGTTGTGGTAGCCGAACACCATTCCGGCCGCCTGGGCACGCTCTGAAACTTGGTTGAAACGATCGACGATCCGGCGATACTGGTCGAGGTCGCCGCGATCTTCAAGATCGACATAGGCGACCACGAGGTATCGATGTCCTACCGTCGCTGCAAAATCGACGGTCGCTTCCCACTCAGTCTCCAGTTGCTCGAGGCCAACGTGGACGGCTGGTGAGGTCAAGCCGAGGTCGTCAAGCAGCGTTCGAATCTCGCTCGCGGACCGATCGTAGTACCGCCAGAATTCCACCTCCTTGTATCCGATCTCCGCGACCCGCGCGAGGGTGCGATCGACGTCGCTTCGCATCTCCGATCGCACGGTATACAGTTGGATGCCTACGGAGGTGATGCTGGAAGTGAAGGATGCAGGGTGCAGGTTGTAGGGGGCGCGCAGGCCCACCAGGCCCGCGGCAGCTCCCAGAGTCGTGATCGCTTCCCGACGTGTCGTCATCCTAGAGCTCCCTGCTGTTCAACTGGTCGACGGCAAATGAGCACGCACGCGCCGTCAATGCCATGTATGTGATTGATGGATTCTGGTTTCCTGACGATGCCATGCACGCGCCGTCTGTGACGAACACATTCCTCGCATCGTGGACCTGATTGAAACCGTTCAATACAGACGTGTTGGGGTCGCGTCCCATGCGCGCGGTTCCCATCTCGTGGATCGTCAGGCCTGGTGGATTGTCCTCAACGAATGTCTCGATGTTCCGGACGCCACCCGCTTCGAGCATTTCGGCCGCCGTAACGGCCATGTCCTCTAGCATGGTTCTCTCGTTGTCGCTCCACTCACAGTGAATGCGCAGGGATGGGATTCCCCACTTGTCGGTTCGTTCCGGATTGAGCGCGACATAGTTGGACGACCGCGGGAGGCATTCACCGAATCCGTAAAAAGTGATATTCCACGGTCCTGGATCGCGCAGGGAGTGTTTGAAGTCGGCCCCGAAGCCGGGCATGTCCACACCGCGGTTCCACCCGGGACGGCCCGCACCTCCTTGGAAGGCATAACCACGGAGAAAATCGGGATGCTGGTCATTCACGTTTCTGAACCGTGGTACGTAGACGCCGTTGGGCCGCCGCCCGTACGCATCACGATCCAGCAGGCCGGGGACGATACCGCGAGCGCCACCACCCATTGAGTGGTCCATCAGATTCTTTCCCAACTCACCACTCGAATTGCCGAGACCGGCAGGGAAGCGATTGGTCGTCGAGTTCAGGAGTATGCGTGTTGACTCGAGGGCGGACGCGCAGAGAAAGAGGATGCGAGCTTCGTACTCGGTCTCTTCCATGGTAATGGCATCGATGACCCTGACGCCACGCGCTCGGTCACGGGATTCATCGTAGAGAACTTCGGCGACCACACTGTTCGGCCGAAGCGTCATGCGGCCGGTTGCGTCGGCGGCAGGTAACGTCGCGTTGAGTGAGCTGAAGTAGGAACGCTCTGTACAACCGCGGTGACACGGTCCGCAGTAGTGACAGGCCGCCCGCCCGTTGTGTGGTTCCGTCAATACGGCGGTGCGTCCGATCGTCAGGATTCGTTCGCGTCCAAACGCGCGCTCCATGCCCCCTTGCACGACGGACTCGGCGCAGTTGAGCGGCATGGGCGGTAAGAACTGCCCGTCCGGGAGCTGCGGGAGGCCGAGTTTCTCGCCGCTGACACCGACGAATCGTTCGACGTAGTCGTACCACGGGGCGATGTCATCGTATCGAATGGGCCAGTCGGTTCCGAATCCATCCTTGGCGTTCGCCTCGAAGTCGAGGTCACTCAACCGATACGTTTGCCGAGCCCACATGATCGAGCGCCCACCGACGTGCCGGCCGCGAATCCAAAGAAACGGCTTACCTTCGACCGTCGTGTAGGGGTTTTCTGTGTCATCGACAAAGAACTTGCTGGCACCTTCGTCGCAGGCGTAGCACGTGCGTTGCACGGGTTGCCTTTCCGCCAACGTCTTGCGGTCGCCCAATCCGCGGTAACGGAAGCTCCAGGTTGGTTCGTGTTCGGTGTAATCCGTATTCGGGTCGATGTTGCGCCCGGCTTCGAGCACGAGCGTGTTGAGACCCGCTTCCGAGAGTTCCTTGGCGGCCCAGCCTCCGGACATGCCGGATCCGACGACGATGGCGTCGTATGTCGTTTGCCTACTCATTCCCAACGCCCTGACGCATCCCGTCGTGCCGTCGTACACGGATCGTACCGGCCCGGGATGATGACCTGTGCGAGTTCTTCAGTGGCCCCGATTTCCGATGTGTAGTACCCGTACACAGTGAACCACTTCATCCGCCGGAAGAAATGGTCGTCAGCGGACAGTCCCGCTTCCTGGAGAGCCGTGACTTCTGCGTCGAGACTGGCGAGCAATGCGTTCTGTTGATCTTTCGAGAGCTTGGTGAATCGCGCACCGTAGGTGTCCGAAGCACGGATGTCCACGAGCACGAGTCCGCGCACAAAGCTGTCACGGTCTTCGTCATCGAGCCATTCGGCGAGGAGAATGTCCACGAACTCGTTGACGCGCGCCGCCGTGGCACCCGGCGTGTCCGTCGCCGGAATGATCAACTCGGCAATCGCCGTGACGGTGGCGTCCTCCTGGTGGGTCAGCACGAGCAGCACCCGACCGGTTTCTCGCCGAAGCCGATCGTGGACGTCCCGCGCTCGCGTCCAGAGCTCTTCCGGAGACATAGCCCGGAGGCCCGGAAGGGCGATGCCCGCGGAGAGAACTTGAAGAACCTCACGTCGATGCATCCTGAACTCCCTTGCTACACCCTTTGCCACCGTCGTTGCCACAATATCGCCCCCGTCACTGATCCGGCAAGCACGACCAGGCCGAAGACCCAGGGATACCAACCGGGTTGCCCTGGCCCAGGCGCACCGCGACTCCACGCGATAGGGATGAGAAGCAAGATCCCTACGCTGGCCCCGTGGATCGCGGCATGTGAGCCGCCAAGTGCTGCCGCCACCCAACCCCCGGAAAGTGCGCTGGCCAGCGCATATCCCAAACTGACGACCGTAAAGGTCGGGGTCACGTAGAAGACCAGACCTTCCGGGGCGGGGTCCAGCAGGAAGATGATGGCTAGGTACGTAGCTACCGACACGAGGATCATCGTAAGGATGGTCCCGACAATGATGGCCAAAGCGCTCCGGGGCAGATTGCTCAAGTGTCGACTTGGTGCGTTCGTAGCTTGTTGGCAAACCGCTGTCGGAGCTTCGCTACCTTGGGCGAGATCACCACCTGGCAATACCCCTGGTTGGGGTTCCGGCGATAGTACTCCTGGTGGTCAGCCTCCGCAGCGTAGAATTCCGGCGCTTCGCTGATCTCGGTGACTACCGGATCGTCCCAAGTTCCCTGACTCTCGAGCTCCTGAATGAGGTCGCGGGCTGTGCCTTCTTGGCTTGGCGAGTGCGTCAATATCGTCGACCGGTATTGTGTACCGGTGTCAGCGCCCTGACGGTTCAGTGTCGTGGGGTCGTGAATGGCGAAAAAGATCTCGAGGATATCGCGAAACGATATCACGGCCGGATCAAAGGTGATTTGGACGACCTCGGCGTGCCCGGTTGTCCCGGAGCATACCGCTTGGTAGGTGGGGTTGGGGTTCGCGCCGCCGGAATACCCCGAAACCACGCTCTCCACGCCATCCACCTGTTCGAAGACGGCCTCCAGGCACCAAAAGCACCCGCCGCCGAGCGTTGCAGTTTCCGTCATCCTCCAACCGCGATTCTCATGAGTTGTCCGCAAACCCATGCTGCATAGGTACCCAGTGCATACCCCAAGACTGCGAGCAGGACTCCGACCGGTGCCAAACTTGGGTGAAACGCCGCCGCGACGACTGGAGCTGAGGCGGCGCCGCCGACATTGGCCTGACTCCCTACCGCTAGGTAGAAGGTGGGAGCTTTGATGATCCGACCAACGATCAGGAGCAGGGTGGCGTGGATGGCCATCCATACGCCACCGACCATGAAAAGGCCCGGCCGTTCGAAGACGGCCATGATGTCCATGTTCATGCCGATCGTTGCGACGAGAAAGTAGAGCATTGCCGAACCAACTGTGGAGGCGCCGGCTCCCTCCAGAGAACTCACGCGCGTGAAAGAGAGAATCAACCCCGCTGTGGTCGCGATTACGACCAACCAGAAAAACGAACTCGTAAGGCTGAATCGACTGAGAATCGGTACGTTCGTCTCGATCCAAGGTGCAAGGAAGTCCGCTAGCAGATGGGAGAGACCCATCACTCCGAAGCCCACCGCAAAGATCAGCATGAGGTCGGCGAGTGTGGGGATCCGTGCGTGCTTCGCATGGAAGGCCTCGACGCGCTCCCGCAAGGCCTCGAGCGCGGTTGTGTCCGCTCCGAGCCGGGCATCGATCAGCTTGGACTCGCCGGCCATGTAAAGGAGCACGGCCATCCAGATATTCGCGATGATCACGTCGACTGCCACCATAGCCGAAAACAACTCGTCACCGACTTCGAACACTTCCTTCATCGCGGCCTGATTTGCGCCGCCACCAATCCAGCTTCCGGCCACGGTCGTGAGACCTCGCCATACTGCATCAGGCCCCTGTCCGCCCACCACATCTGGGGCGTACACGGAGAACAGGAAGATAGAAATCGGCCCACCGATGAGAATACCCACCGTTCCCGTGCCGAACATGATCAGTGCCTTCGGACCCAAGCGCCTGATGCCTGGGAGATCGATGCTCAGGGTGAGCAGAACCAAAGTTGCGGGTAGAAGGTAGCGAGAGGCCACGAAGTATAGGCGCGATTGCTCGCCATCGATGATGCCCGCTGTGTTCAGCAAAGAGGGAAGGAAGTAGCACATCAACAACGCCGGCACGTACTTGTAGAACTTGCGGAATACAGGGTGCGGTGAGTGCGACGTGTAGAACACAGCTCCGAGAATGACAGCCAGAAGCCCTAGGACGACGGCATCGTTGGTAATCATGATGCGGCCACTCTATACCTCCTCAATGTCGGCAGTCCAGCTGATATGGACCGCACCTGCAAGCGACTGTGCAGTCGGGCATTTGGCTTGGTGGGTTTCCAACGCGCGGTCGACCTTCTCGCGCATCTCACCCGGAACCCGCAACCGATACCGAATGTTGATTGCGGTCAACACCGGGATCTTGTCCCGCACCTCATTGATGCCTTCGACCTCCGCGGTGATCGCGTCGGCCGGCATCGGTATCCCGCGCACCTCCAGTGCGCCGTTGAGTGTTCCCAGCATTCACCCGGCAGTGCAGGCGACGATGTAGTCGACGGGCAACGGCAGGTCTTTCGCATCTATCCGATAATGTTTCTTGATCGCGCCGTGCACGCCAATATCGAACGTAGTGCCGGCGGCCTCCAAGTGGGCTCGTCGGTGCACGCCTTCGATCTTCTCGATGCGGGCACGAGCCACATAGAATGGTTTCGTCATTCAACTAGCTCCAATTCATCGTTTCCGTCGGGAGAATTTGAGGCCGGACCACGTTTCGTCAATCGCGCAGATCTTGAAATCGACCAGGCTATTGGCGAGTCCGGTGCTACGGACGGCGTTCTGAGTGACGTCGGTGACGACACCAGAACTCTGTTTGGGCCATGCAATCCAAATGGCACCGTCGCCGACGGCGCTGGCAAATGCTGTGATCCGACGTTGGAGATCACGGTGTGACTTCGTGAACCAGATCGTGAGGTCGCGCTTCCCACGCGCCGACCGACGGAACGTAACGTTTTCAGGAAGGGGTGTCAGCATGCCTTCGAAGTGGTCCGGCGCGCTCACCAACGCGACGGTGAAGCCGGGCTTGATGCCGAGTTTCTTGACGAGAGGCGTTCCCGAATACCCCGCCATGATCGACGTAGGGACTAACGGATCTGTTGGTGGAGTTGCCAGTGCCTTCTTGATGGCGCTCTTGTGTCGGCGCCATGGCGCGAAGACCGCGTCGGGAACTCGAGTTTTGGCTTTTGCGACCTTGGCGGGCTCTCCATCGAGGAAAACGATCGGCAGGTGACGCGTGGCCTTACGACTCCGAATGTCGAGGGCGAGGTCGCGGCCCACTGAAGGCGCGCGACTCAGGTCGATGACAACGGCATCGGGTGGTCGCTTCCGTAGCTTCTGAAGCATTTCCGGCGCTACGGCATCAAAGGCGACCGTGTATCCGGAGTTACGCAGTTGTGCAATGCGTTCCTTGGCCTCGTTGGCATTCGCGTGGATGAGCCGGAGCCGTCGTTTCATGCGCTCAAGACTACCGCCTGTCGAACTCGAGCGTCAGGGTCGACATAAGGTGCTTTGTAGCCCCAGGGAGATTAGGTTGCTGGCATGGCGCTTATCAAGTGTCCAGAATGCGGCCAAACGGTCCTGAGTGTGGCCTCGTTGTGTCCCCATTGCTCACATCAGCTTGGCCCGGATCCTGGACAATCGGTTGAGGTGAACGACTTGATGCAGTGTCGTCACTGCAACGAGCTCATGATCCGCCGGTCGAAGGTGTGCCCTCACTGCGGGCTCAAACAGCGCGGGAAAGGGCCAATTGTGGTCGCCGGCTTGGCGGCGGTGATCGTCCTTGTCGCCGGTGCCTTGATCATCAGAACCGACAGCACCGGCGGCAACTCGGCCTTGCCTATCGTGGCTGCCCCGCCTGGGCAACCTACGGTAGCGCTCCCTGTTCAGGCTCCCGTCGACAGCACAGTGGCTCCCGATTCCCCGGCACCACGTCCCAGGCCTTCCGTTGCCACCGTTTCTCGGGTCGCTCAGGAGTGGGCCAACGTCCGGACTGGCCGAAATCTGAGCGCTGAGATAGTCGCGATACTCCGCCCCGGGCAGGAGGTAGCCGTTGCCGACCGCCGGGGTGGCTGGTGGTCGGTGTACCTGGGTGACAGCCTAGTTGGATACGTTTCGGCCAACCTGCTGGACACCATCGCCCCCTCGCCCGGCCTCCCTTAGGAGCGTCGCCGTCAGCGATACTCCGGATTGGGATGGTCGAACCTGCACCCTGCATCCCATTCGGATCGCTGATTGCCGTGCGCCGGAATCCCACCCGCCGCGGTGATCATCAGCGCCATGTGCATCAGGTTCCAGGTCATGAACGTCGTGTTGCGGTTGGTGAATTCGTTCTCCGGACCTCCGGACCCCTCGTCGAGATACGATGGGCCAGGGCCCGCCTCTCCGATCCATCCGGCGTCTGCCTGCGGGGGAATCACGTAACCGAGGTGCTGTAACGAATACAGGATGTTCATGGCGCAGTGCTTCACGCCGTCCTCGTTTCCGGTTATCAGGCAGCCGCCCACCCTTCCATAGTAGGCGTATTGACCCGCGTCATTGAGGTCCCCGGACGTCGAGTACAACCGCTCGATGATTTGCGTGCACACGGATGACTTCTCGCCCAACCAGATGGGCGATCCGATGACTAGAATATCGGCTGCTTTGACTTTCTCATAGATCTTGGGCCAGGCATCCCGTTTCCACCCATGTTCGGTCATGTCCGGGTATACCCCAAACGCGAGTTCGGCGTCCACCGGTCGGACAATTTCGGTGGTGATGCCGTTCTTCTCCATGATCGCAGTCGATATACGAATGAGGCCCTCGGTGTGGGACACTTCGGGAGACCGTTTGAGCGTGCAGTTTAGGAACAGCGCCCGGAGGCGGGAGAAATCCCAGTCGTGAGTCTCGCACATCTCTTTTTGCTTTTCGTTTAGGGGCACGGCGTATTCTCCGCTGGGGTGTGGGTGGAATCTAGGAAACGCTCAATCACCCGGTGTGTTCCAGAGCCGGTCGGGGAGATTCCCGAAGTCTGGGCGGTCTCCACATCAAAGTGGAACCCCGGCAGCGTGGAAAGCGTTGTCCTATGGACTAGGAGAATATCATGCATACCGAACGCGAATTCGAGGTAGTCCTCCACGATGGCCGGACCACTGAAATCCGCGGCGTCGATAGCGACGAGGAGGCTCGCATCGCATCGCTGCTCGGGATGACCGGTGACATAGACCCTGGGGCACGGCAAGAGATGGAGGCTCGTGGGTGTTGCTCGGCTTGGGGGGCATATGCGGACTTGGATGGCCACCAGCAAGCTGTGGGTTTGGCTCGATACGTTCAAAGTGACGACGAGCGATCGGCAGATATCGAAGTGCGAGTGGCCGGCGCACTCCGCAGCGTTGGACTCGGCAAGTTGCTATTTGAGACTTTGATCCTGAATGCGCTCGAGCACGGGTTGGATGTTTTGGTTGCCCGTGTCACCCGCCACAGCCGAGTGGCTCAACGACTGACCAAGGAAGCGTCGCGGGTTTGGATGTCAGGGGCCAACGTCCACGTCGAGATACCCGTGAACTTGGGGCACCGGACGCTCAAGATGTCCACCGCGGTGCCGAAGGCTCGGCGACGGGTGGGGTAAGCGCTTAGCTACTCGTTTCCCTGCCCGAGCTGGGCTTGTTGTTTAACTTCCGTGAGGACGCGCTCGTGAAAATCGAGGCGCTCCTCGAGCTCCAACATGCGGCTCTCCAGCTCTTCCACCCGTTCGTCTGAGGCGGAGACGGGCTTCGCCGTACTTGCCATGACCTTTCTGATGACGGTGAAGGCCCCGACCCCAAGCACAGCGATCGTGCTGGCAACCATCATGAACCCGACGACGGGAATCAGGTCATAAGGCATTCGGCCCCCTTAAACGATGTCGGTCGCGGAGTTCGCGAAAGGCGCGAGCTACAAACTCGCGGGTCATCTCTTTCCGCCAGCCCAGTCCGAAATCGGTATTGTCCATGGGCTTGGCCGGTTTGAACGCAGCGTCTGCTGCTGCGGCGATGTTCTCATCCTCTAGGCTCGAGCCGATCACGGCCTGTGCCGACTCAGGCACGTCGTATGGGTAGCTGGCGACGGCACCGAGCACAACTCTCGCGTCGGCGATGAGGTCGCCTTCCCACCGCGCCCACGCTGCGACGCCGAGCACCGGAAAGTCGAAGGAACCTCGCCGTCGCAGCTTGAGGTACGTTGCATCCCATCCGTCGACGGCCGGTAATTGCACCTCAGTGAGAATCTCGTCGGGCTGTTTTGACAGGTAGACAATTCCATCATTGTTGAAGAAGTTGGCGGCTGGCACTACGCGCTCGCCTTTCGGGCTCACCAGAACGAACTCCGCACCGATGGCCACCATGACCGGAGCTGTGTCGCTCGAATTGACCGCCCAACATCTCGGGCTCGATGGTGCGACCCAGCAGATCTTGCCGTCCTTCTTCATGCAGAAGTCGATCGACTTCCGCCATTCGTAGCTCTGGTTGTAGTAATTGCACCGTGTGTCTAGGCAGAGGTTCCCCCCAAGCGTGCCCATGTTCCGGAGTAAGGGCGTACTCACGAGGTAGGCTGCTCGAGCAAGCGCCGGGTGTGCTCTCAACACTCTCTTGTGCGTGTGGAGATCGGTCAATGTGACGCCGGCGCTTACCGACATCGCCGATCCCTTGGTGCCACCGGTGATCCGCTTCAACGCTTTGATCCCACCAAGTGCGATGACGACCTTAGGTTCTTGGTGGCGCCGTTTCATGTTCGGGTATAAATCCGTTCCCCCGGCGACGTACGTCGCATCCGGCCCGTAGTCGCTCTTCATCTTGAGCGCTTGGTGCAGCGTCTTCGGTTGCAGGTATCGAAATGACGGAAGGCGCAGCATGATCTATTTCAACGCCTTCCCGTTGCCACCTTCCCAGGGGGGTGGCACACGTATGGCGTCGGGCCACGGAACATCGGGGAACGAGGTCGGACCGACCCGCGGTTCCTTGCCGGCCGCTTTCTGTTTGAGTGCCTTCTTCACTTTCTCTGCTGTGATCGGCACCTCGTCGATCCGCACTCCAACCGCATCGTACACGGCGTTGGCCAGAGCAGGGGGGACTGGAAGCAGCGGTCCTTGCCCGACTTCCTTGGCGCCGAAAGGCCCGTTCGGATCCGGGTCTTCGATGAGGTAGGTGACGACGTCGCACATCTCGAAGGTCGTCGGGCTCTTATACTCGAGCATGCTGGGAATCTTGTGAACGACCTGCTCGTTGGTACGCAGGCGATACGCCATCTCTTCCATCAACGCTTCGCCGAGTCCCATGTAGACGCCGCCTTCGACCTGTCCCATCACACTTGCTGGATTGATCGACTGTCCGATGTCGTGGCCAATCCAAATGCGAGGAACCGTGATGATGCCGGTGTCGGGGTCGACTTCGGCCTCCACGATGGCGGCACTGTACGAGTACGTAGGTGAAGGTCCGACCCCTGCCCCTCGGTAGCGACCGGGACTGCGAGGCGGCGAGTACGACCCGACGGTGCCAACCGTTCCCTGTGCTGCTTCGGCAAGCTGTACCGCGCCAGCGAAGGTTACACCCTGGTCGGGATGCTCGGCGTCGACCACCCGGCCTTCGGCAAAGACCAGGCGCTGCACTGGAATCTCCAGCTTCTGGGCGACATGGGTCGCCAGTATGTCTCGTGCCCGTTCGGCCGCCTGCACCGCCGCATTCCCGGTCATGAGTGTGACTCGACTCGAGTAGCTGCCCAGGTCTACTGGGGTAAGCGACGTGTCTCCGGCAATTACCTGGATGTCCTGCATGTCCAGGCCGAGGACTTCCCCGACGATGTGGGCGAGGATCGTGTCGGACCCTTGCCCGATTTCCGTAGAGCCACAGAACACCGTAACGCCACCGCCACGATCGAGCTTCAGTTGCACGCCCGAGTGCGGCATGTCGTTCCAATAGATGGGAAGGCCTGCGCCGGTCAGGTAACTGGAGCAGGCAAGACCAACACCTCTACCATAGGGGAGCTTACGGAACTTATTAGCCCAGTCCGAGCCTTCCACCACCTTCTCTATGCATTGGCGCAGACCAATCGTGCCGATCTTGATCCAGTTCGCCGTCACGCTGTCTGGCTTGGCGAGGTGTTGCAAGCGGATCTCAGCCGGATCGACGTCGAGGTCTTCAGCCAGCTTGTCGAGGTGCACCTCGAGCGCAAAACGGGGCTGTGGCGTGCCATGACCCCGCTTCGGACCGCAGGGCGGTTTGTTGGTGAAGGCGCGTGCACCCTGGAATCGATACCGCTCTATTTCGTACGTGACGGTCTGGAGCGCTCCCGTGTAGTACGTGCTTGCAACGCCATAGGAACCGTAGGCACCTCCGTCGAGCAACGACCGGAAGTGCATACCCTTGATCCGGCCAGTCTCGTCGACACCAGTTCGCACCGACATCAACACGGGGTGGCGGCCGCGATGGCAGTAAAAGACCTCTTCTCGCGTGAGGGCGATCTTCACGGGCCGGCCCGTCAACATCGCCATCTTGGCGGCCACCATCTCGTGGCTGAAGGGATCGCTCTTGCCGCCGAACCCGCCGCCGTTCGGGCAGGCGATCACTCGTATGCGGGCGGGCGGGAGTTCCAACACTTCGGCGAGCGCACGATGCACGTAGTGCGGTGTCTGCGTGGAACTCCACAGTGTGATCTTCTCGTCGACCCATTGTGCCACGCATGCGTGCTGTTCCATGGGAAGGTGTGTGTTGCCTTCGAAGAACGAAAAATCTTCGCGCACGTGATGTGCGTTGGCAATCGCTTCGTCGACATCACCGAACTCGAGGTGTACCAGCTTATGGATGTTGCCGTGATCTCCATAGTCGTGAATCGGGTCATCCGTATCGCGCAATGCGTCTTGCGGCGTACGAACACATGGGAGTGACTCATACTGCACGTCGATCAATTCCAGCGCAGCGGTGGCGATTTCTTCGGTCGTTGCAGCAACAGCCGCGACGGGATCACCTACGAAGCGGACTCGATCGAGACACAACGCATGTTCGTCCTGACTGACCGGAAGAATGCCGAACGGGATGGGAAGCGTCTGCCCGGTCATTACGGCTTTCACGCCGTCGAGGGCCTCCGCCTTCGACGTATCGACCGACACGATGCGGGCATGGGTCTCGGTGGATCGGAGGATCCTGCCGAACAGCATGCGCGGGAGTTTGATGTCATCCGCAAAGACCGTTTGGCCTGTGACTTTAGCAAACGCGTCAACTTTGCGACGAGGTTGACCAACCAATCGCAAGGCGGGAAGGGTCGGCCCGTTTGGGATCGAGCCTACCTTACCGTCTCCCATAGATACTCTCCTCCGTCGGCCTAGCTTCCTCGCCACGCATTTGGGCTGCGGCAAGTTCTACGGCCTCGTAGATCTTCAGGTAACCCGTGCACCGGCACAGGTTGCCGGCCAACGCATCCTTGATCTCATCACGGGACGGACTCGGATTGTCTTCGATCAATTTCTGCGCAGTGAGAAGAAACCCCGGCGTACAGTAGCCGCACTGGGCGGCACCGAGGTCGGCGAACGTCGTTTGTAGAGGATGCAAGTCCGGCCCGTTTGCCATTCCCTCGACGGTACCGACGCTCCGCCCTTCGCAAGCAAGCCCCAGGACCAGACACGACAACACGGGCTGACCGTCGAGTAGTACCGTGCAGGTGCCACACTCGCCCAATTCGCAGCCGTGTTTTGTTCCGGTGAGGTCGAGGTCCTCGCGGAGCACCTCGAGCAGCGTCTTGTGTGGAGCAAAGGCGACCTCGGTCGGGTCGCCGTTCAGCACCAACTTGATGTGTGCCTTGCCGTCAGCCTCAGCTCTGTGGCTGGCCAAAGAGAAACGTCTCCGTCTGTTGCATCAGGAATTTGCGCGGTTCCGCTTCCCGAAGGTCCAATCCGTAGTGGTTGATGATCGCAGTCTGCTCTTCCAACCACTCTTTCCAGCACACCTGGCATATGGTATCGAAAATGCGACCCCCAAGTTCGTTCGGAAGTGGGGGCGCCGCCATCTGGTCTCGGGTTTCGCTGCATCGGACGCAGGTGATATCAGCCATGGACGGGAATGTAACCCGGAGCGCGCGAGGGTGCGAAGCGCTACTCTACTTGCTATGCCATCCCTTCTAACGTGAGCTTACCAAGTGACCGCCCCCGTCGATCCCGGACTGTGTGGCCGCTGCCGGTTCGCGAAGTCAGTGACGTCAGATCGAGGCACCATATTCTGGCGCTGCGGATTGGCTGATGCTGACCCCAGGTATCCGAAGTACCCTCGCTTGCCGGTGATGGCATGTGACGGGTGGGGAGACAGCCGGGAAGGCGGGAAGGATTGATGGACTAATGAATGGAACGACAGCGAGATGGTTTGGGGCGATCGCGTGCGTTTCGGTCGCGTGCGGCGCACCAGGGGTTGACGCGATCCGTACCCGTGACATCACGGAGGCGATGACGGCGCTCGAAACCAACCTTTCGGCGATTCGGCGACGCGATACCGAAGCCTACCTCACGCACTACATCGATTCGCCGGATCTTGTCATCGCCACTGCAGATTCACTCCGCCGGGGGTTTCTGTTCTTTGCGGAGGCGCGCCGCGCCGATCCAACGTGGCCGGACGCATTGGAGACCGGACCACCGACGATGGTGTGGCTCGCGCCCGGTGTAGTGTGGGCGGGGTTTGAGTTCACCGCGGTCATCGGGCTCGACACGACGCGGGGGGTGTCGGAACGTGTGTTCGTCAAGACGTCCCGTGGGTGGAAGATTTCCATCACCGGCTCGATGGAACAGTAGAGGTTCTACCAACTAATCCAGGAGACTCGATGCGCAAAGTCACCATAACCATCGCGGCTCTCTCGCTCTTGGCAGTACCGGCGATGAGTCAGGAGAAGCAAATCGTAGTGCCTGCTGAGGGTGACTTTCCGTTTTCCCCCGTTGTCCGCGCCGGCGACCTCTTGTTCCTATCCGGTCAGATCGGCACGGTGACGGGCGGTGGGCTCGTCGAAGGTGGGATTGGGCCGGAAACCCGGCAGACGATGGAGAACATCAAGGCGGTTCTTGGAGCGGCTGGAAGCTCCTTGGACAAAGTGGTCAAATGCACCGTGTTTCTTGCCGACATCGCCGAATGGCCGGCGATGAACGAGGTATACCGGACCTACTTCCCAACCGACCCTCCAGCCCGTTCTGCTGTGGCTGGGAGCGGCCTGGCCCTGAATTCGCGGGTCGAAATCGAGTGTATCGCGTTGGCGGGCTAACCCGGGGTCGATACATTCCGTGACATGAAGGCCACACGACAGCTAACCCGCCTGGAACCGATGGTACTCCAACCGCTCCGCGACCTCGACGAAGAATGGTGGCATCGGGCTCCTGAAGGGAAATGGACCATCGCGCAGATTCTCGAACACATGTCCATTGGAGTCGATCTTGTTGCTACGCTCTTGGGAGGACGCGCGGACAAAAATAACATGCGCCGTCGGTCCAAACCGTATCAGAGCGTCCTGCGACATCTGTTACTGGGAGTGGGCCGCCATCCGGGCGGTCTCAAAGCGCCGGAGGCCTCACGTCCGAGCGACCACCCTGATCCTGAACTGATCACCGCGCAATTCCGGATGGGTGTGGAGCGGCTCAAAGAATATGACGAGATGTGGACCGATGAACAGAAGGAGAATGTGTTCGTGGCGCATCCGCTACTTGGCGACCTCAATCTTCCAGAGTGGGCGCGCTTCCACTATCTGCATTGCCGTCACCATGTAGAGCAGATCAAGTGGCGGCGTAGGTGGTTGGATGTGCACTAGGGGCGGTGGAATAGCGGAATAGCGCTATCCCGCCAGTTCATATCCCGTCTTATTCACCGCTGGTGTCATCGCTTCCGCGCGGTTTCCGGCAGCAGTGAGTGCTTCGGCCATCGCGTTGGCCACCGACGGCGCCAGGTCCGATGTCGTAATAGCCAGGATCGCCGGGCCGCTTCCTGAAACCGTCACCCCAAACGCACCAGCGTGAAATCCGGCGTCCGCGGCGTCGCCGTACCCGATAATCATCTTCGTTCGATGGGGCGCGGCGATGCGGTCTTCGAATCCTCGTCGAACTAGATCCACGTCCCCTGTTGTGAGCCCATAGACGAGTGCGGCTGCCCCGGCGGCCTGTGCGACGGCATCGCTTCGAGGCAGTGAGTCCGGGAGGAGTTCTCGCGCTTCCTTGGTGTTGATGGTTCCGTCCGGCAAAGCCAAGGCGACGGCGAACTGCGGGTCGATTTTTAGCATCGCCGGCTTCGGGGACGACAAGACCAACCCCCCGTACACGGACGGCGCCGCATTGTCGGGATGACCGTCACGGTCGGCGGCGTTCTGGAACACACGATCGCGATCCGGTTCCCGATGTCGAAGCGCCTCCCTGAGTGCGATGCCAGCCACAGCCGCTGCAGCCGACGATCCCAATCCCTTGGCGATCGGAATGTCGGAGTGGATTTCGAGGTGGTGATCTCCCGAAAGAGTCTCTCCGAGGACCTCGGAAACGATTTCGTGTTCGGGACTGATCTGTGCGACCGCTCCGGTAAATCTCGCAGGGCCACTTCCCAGCACGATACGGGCTTCGAGCCAGAGATCGAGTGCCAGCCCAAGACAGTCGAAGCCGGCGCCGAGGTTGGAGGTGGATCCGGGAACGCGGATTGTCAGCATGACTGCAAGTGTACCGTCGATAGTCGACCGTCGACAGGCCAAAGAAAAACCCACCCTCGGTTGGTCAACCGAGGGTGGGTTTTTCTCCTGCCGGGCGGGGCAAGGTTACTCGTAACGCAACGACTCGATCGGATCGAGGGCAGCGGCACGGCGCGCGGGCCAGATACCGAAGAACAACCCAATCGCAATACTGAAACCGACGGCCGCGATAACCGCAGCGGGTGACACGAGTGTGTTCCAACCGGCGAGTTCAGCCATCGCGTAGGAAGCTCCGCGACCGACCACGATGCCGAGGAGGCCTCCGAGCACGCAGAGCGCCAAGGCTTCTATGATGAACTGGAACATGATATCTCGGCGCCGCGCGCCGAGCGCCTTTCGTATGCCGATCTCGCGGGTACGCTCCGTGACGGAAACCAGCATGATGTTCATGATGCCGATGCCGCCGACCAACAGTGACACTGCAGCGATACCACCGAGCAGGTACGTAAACGTCTTGCTAGTCTCTTCTGCCGTGGCGAGGAATTCACCACGATTCCGAATCTGGAAATCGTTGTCGGCGCCGGGTCGAATTGCGTGCTCTCTTCGCAGCACTTGCTCCATGTCGATCATTGCCACGGCCATCGAATCCGTATGCATCACCTCCACGGTGACCGAATTGAGCCGGTCACTACCGAAGATGCGATACTGCGCAGTCTCGAATGGAATGACGACGATTTCGTCGGGGTTGTTGTAGCTCGAGGTTGCGCCCTTTTCGTTGAGTACGCCAATGATCTCGAACGGGAGGCCCCTGATCGCGATAGTTTGGCCAATCATCGCGACAGGATTGGCGTTGAGCATGTCCGGGATAGCAGAGCCAATGACGGCGACGCGTTTGCGAGCGCTGCCGTCTCCCGCCGTAATCGCTCGGCCCGCCAACAACTCATAGTTGTTGATCTTGAGATAATCGGGTACGGTGCCCGTAACGTTCACGTTGGCATTCTGGTTCATGTACTTGATCTGCTGATTCCGTCGAATCTCCGGCACGATGGCGGAGAGCGTTCGTGTGCCTTTGACGAGCGCTAGGTAGTCGTCAGTGGTCAGGCTGACGCGATCCGCCGAGGCAACGCCGCGGTGCATCGACTGGCCGGCGTAGATCTGCAGTAGGTTGGTCCCGAGCGCTTCGATGCGTTCCTGCACTGCCTGTTGTGCTCCGGTCCCTAGTGCCACCATCGTGATGACCGCACCGACACCGATCACGATGCCCAAAACCGCGAGGAAGGAGCGAAGGAAGTTCGAACGGATCGCGCGGAGCGCGACCACAATGATTTCTCCAAACAGCATTATCTGCGACCTCCTCCAAGTGGGTTACTCCCGCCGGTCATGCGTTGTATGCGTTCTGAGAATTCGGCTTGGCTACGAAGCAGGCTTGCACTCGGAAGTACCAAGACGGTATCGGCTGTACTCAACCCAGAAATGACTTCGGAATAATCGAGGTCGGTGAGGCCGGTTTGCACTGGAACAGCCGTGATCTCACCGGATCTCAGCACAAACACTACGTAGCTCCCACCGAAGAGTCCCGCCGTTGACGATTGCTGTTGGCCGCCGCGGTTCCCAGGACGACCGCCCTGTTCGCCACCCCCAGGGCCCCTCAGTTTGCCGAGGATCTGCCGATCCGCCGCAGTCAAAGATTGGAATCCGCCTTCACCCTGCATTTTGGCCATGACGCCCTCGATTTGGGCTTTAGTGAGGCCCTCCGGTACCGGAATCTCGCGACCCCTGAATGACACTGTCTCGTGCCCGTTACCCTCGGAATCATGTACCGACCCGGCCATCGTGGTCGTGCCACCTTGTCCCTCTTGCTGGCGTTGGCGCGCTGCGGCCAGTTGTTCCTGAACCACAGCCGGGTCGAGTCCGAGCACTATGGCAGCTGATGCCATGTCATTGCTCGTGCGGAGGGCAGCATTGGGGACCGTCACCACCCCAC
The DNA here is from genome assembly GCA_039656555.1 of Gemmatimonadota bacterium. Lineage (GTDB taxonomy): Bacteria > Gemmatimonadota > Gemmatimonadetes > Gemmatimonadales > GWC2-71-9 > CAMYLY01. The sequence goes on from JBDHLU010000005.1 coordinate 24,023, forward strand.
GTTGTTGCCCGATGCTGACTTCCACTTCAGCGTTCATCCCAGGCTTCAGCAGATCGTCGGTGTTGGCAATGCGCATGAGGACGGGGAACATGGTCACGTTCTGGGTGACCGTCGCTTGTGGTTCGATCTTCAGCACCTGACCCGTGAACGGTCGATTCGGGTATGCGTCAACCGTGATGGTCACGGGCATGCCAGGTTGGATCTTGCCGATGTCAGTCTCGTCCACGAGCGAGCGTACCTGTACGGTATCGAGATTGGCCATGCGCATGAGCACGGCCCCACCACTCACGTTGCTGGTGGCCGACGTGATCACGGTTCCGATCTCGACAGCTTTCTCGAGGAGAGTGCCGGTGATCGGTGCACGGACGTCAGTGTCTTCAAACGAGATCTTGGCGTCTTCGAAAGATCGCTCGGCACGAACCAACTGCGCCACCGCATTTGCCTTCGCGAGAATAGCTCCTTCCCACTCGGTCTCGGTGATCGACTGAGATTTGTACAATTCCTCTGAACGCCGGTATTGCGACTCCGCGTTTGTGAGCTGTGCCTGCGCCACCTGAAGATCTGCTTCCGCCTGGCGCAGGGCGTTTGCCGGCACCCGCGGGTCGACCTTCACGAGGAGTTGTCCGGCAGTGACCTTGTCTCCAGTTTCTACACGCACATCGAGGATCTCGCCTGAGGCCTTTGACTTCACCTCGACGGTAAGGACCGGCTCGACCGTACCGGCAGCACTCGCCGATACGACGATGTCGCGCGTGACCACGGGCACCATCTGGTAGATGGGAGCCTCAGTTTCTTCCTCTTGGCACGCAACCGCCAGCATGGGAATGGCAAGAGCGATCGTGAAATAACGAATGGTCTTCTTCATTGCTATGATTACGCCTTCTTTTCGGTCAAGATGTCTCGTTCAACCAGCCCGTCGAGGAGATGGATCTGTCTCGTCGCATGCTCCGCGATGTCGTGCTCGTGAGTGATCAAGATGATCGTCTGCCCGTGATCGTGGAGATCGTGGAATACCTTCAGGATGTCCGCGCTCGTATGACTGTCGAGGTTGCCCGTCGGCTCATCCGCGAGCAGCATGCTGGGATCGTTCACCAACGCACGGGCTATCGCCACGCGCTGTCGTTGACCACCCGAGAGTTCATTTGGTTTGTGCTCCATGCGGTCGGCCAACCCGACGCGTTCGAGTGCGTCCTCGGCTTTCTCGCGCCGTTTCTTCGCACGAATGCCGGCATAGATGAGTGGCAATTCGACGTTGTGCAACGCGGTAGCGCGCGGTAGCAAATTGAACGTCTGAAAGACGAATCCGATCTCCTTGTTTCGGATCCGCGCCAACTCGTCGTCGTTCAGTTCACTCACTTTTTGTTGGTTCAGCCAGTATTCGCCTTCGGTGGGCGTGTCCAAGCATCCCAGCAAGTTCATGAGTGTCGATTTTCCCGATCCCGACGGGCCCATGATTGCCGTGAACTCATTCGTCTTGATCTGGATGTCCACGCCGCTCAGCGCATGGACGGTCTCGGTGCCCATTTGGTATCTGCGCGCCAACTTGTGGGTCACAATGACCGTATCGGCGGCGGGCATGTCGCCCGTATGGAAGGTTGAGGGCTGATGGCTAGCGGTCATAGCTCACGTCCGATGAGTGATTCGATTTGTGCCTTGGCAACCAGAAAGTCAAACAACGCTTGAATGCGATCCACCTGGGCCTGCTCGAGATTTCCCTGAATCGTCAATACCTCGACGATCGTGGTGGCGCCCAACCGATACCGTTCTTGCTCGATGCGCAGCTGTTCTCCGGCGGCCGCGATACTCGCAACCGCGATCAAGTGCCGCGCTTCGGAGGCAGCGAGCGACGCGAAGTATTGGGTGAGTTCGGCGTTCACGCTGCGTTTGGTGTCTTCTGCCTGCGAGCGGGCGACGTCGAGCGCAACCGCGTTACGGACGGCGTTTGCCTCTCGAACAAAGCCATTGAAAATGGGCCAACTGGCACTGAGTCGGAGCGACCATGAGCCATTGAGCGCCGAAACCTGCCGGCCCGACCATGAGTTGGAAAAGGACGCGCCAATGCTCGGGAAGTACTGCGCACGGGCCACCGAGAGGTTCGCCTCAGAGGATCGGGTCACCGCCTCGGCCTGGCGAACGGCGGGTGACTCCAGCAAGATGAGCGTACGAAGCTGGGCGGTGTCCATCTGCACCGGACGAAGCAATAGTGTGTCGCGGAAGGCGGACACGCTGCCCAGGATCCCGATTGTTGCGGCAAGATTGGCTTCGGAAGTCGCTACTGCGGTTAGAGCATTCAGTAGCTGCAACTGCGATGTACCCAACTCGACCACAGAACCGAGTGTGTCCGATCGGATGGCAGAGCCGTTCGCGAGCTTGTCCCGAGAGATTTGCAGTTGCTCCTCGGCCCTTTGCAAACGCGTCTGCGAGACACGGAGCAATTCATCAGACGCGAGCGCCGCAAAGTACGCTTGCTTCGCTTGCAAGATGGTCTGGAACTCAGAGTTGATCAGCGCCGCATTGGCGCTCGCCGCATTGGCGCTTGCCGAACGGCCTTCTGCGATCCGCCGGAACCCGTCGAAGATGTCGAGCCCTACGTTCAGCGATGCCGAGTACGACGTACTCGATCCGGACACCGTACGCTGAGTAGCGGGGTCGAACTGCGAGGACGAATTCGTCGAAACACCGGACGACAGACTCAAGCTCGGAAGCCAGTTACCGATCGCCGTGCGCTTGCCCCATGCCGCATTCGTGATATTCCCACGAGCCTGCTCCATAGTAGGGCTGACCGTCAGGGCGAGGGCCGTGGCCTCGTCGAGTGTGACGGTCCGCTGCTGCGCTCCAAGCGGAACGGCCACCAACCCCGCAACCGCGATGGTGAGGAAAGACCTACCACTCATATCGACGACCTCCGTCAGATTCGCGGTCATCGTTTTCCCTGGCCTCGTGTGCGGCGCGCGCCGAGTCACTCCTGGAAATCATCTCCTGGTAGGTGGCCTGCTGCACAGAGTCCAACTGCTTGCTGATGTCCTCTCTGATCTCGAGGCGTAGCGAGTCGAACCGCGGCTGGGTTTCGGTCCAGATCTGCCCGAGTCCCTCCTGGCGCCGCTTGAGAATGACGGAAACGGATTCTCGCTGCGCTGTAGTGAGATCGAGTGCGTCACCCAGGCGTTCGGAATAACTCGGGCGACGTTCACGGTCGCCATCGCGCCCGCGGCTACGCTCCGAGCTGGGCCGCTCGTCGTTGCCCCAAGCATCTGAAATCACACTGCCCACCACTCCGCCGGCGACAAACGTCACCAAGACCAGCGAAGCGGCGGCAATTTTTGATCGGTTTAGCATTGCATCCTGTCCAGTACGTCGTTGTGTGTTAAAACCCTGCCGCCAACGCGAGCACTACGTCGACGTCAGGGGCCGTCTGATCGGCCAACCAAACCGGGACCGACATTTCTTCGGCGGATTCCACGATCGGGTTTGCCAGTGACGCCGGCGTGAGTACGGTGCCCGCTTGCATGCCGGTCCAGAGTAATGCCGCAGCGGCGAGCCCAGCTGCTGCCACGAGGCCTGGACGTGCCCACCCTCCGAGCACGGACCACCACTGACCCTGCGGCAACTCACCGAACAACACTTCGGCACTCGCTTTGACGCGGCGCACAAATGCGGCCTCGTCGCCCATAGTGAGCGCTTCGCGAAGCGGATCGCCGATTTCGTGATCGGCCTTGTGATCAAACGGTGAGGTCATCGGACCTCCTCCCTCCAGCCTTTCCAGGCTTCGAGTTTTTCCCGAAGTGCGCGACGGCCATGGAACACGTCCGACCGTACCGTCCCCTCAGGAACATCCAACACTTCTGCAATTTCACGATGCGAGTACCCCTCGACATCGAACAACACTACGGCCATGCGTTGCCGGTCGGGCAACTCCGCCAGGGCCTCTCGCAACTGCTTGCCAAAAGCCTCGCGGTCGGTCTGGACATCCGGTCCGGCATCCTTTGACCGGAAGTCCGGCGTCACCTCTTCTGCCGTTCGCACCTTCCTTCGGCGCCGGCGGTCACTCGCCTGGTTGGCGACGATCCGCATCAGCCACGGCCCGAACGGTCTAGTCGCGTCATAGCGACCCAGGTACTTGAGCGCAGCGAGAAACGCATCCTGCGCCGCGTCGTCTGCATCGTCCTCATTATTGAGGATCGACCGGGCCACCCTGCGGGCCTGCGCGGCATAGCGTTCCACCAACTTCCCAAACGCCTCACGATCGCCGGCTACTGCCAGAGCCGCGAGTTCCGCGTCCTGCATATCAGAGGTACGCACAGACATGAAAGGCCGTTGAGGCTAGGCCCCTCCGAAGTGGGGGTGCCAACCCCCTCCGAACGAGGAGGTCAACCCGCCCCCAGCCCCAGGGTGGCTTCATTAGGGGCCAGGGCGTCGATCAGGAATTGGATGTGCTCGTCGAGTTCCACTCCGAGTTCTTCGGCGCCCGACCTGACTTCCTCCCGGTTCACGCCCCGCGCAAAGCCCTTGTCCTTGAGCTTCTTCTTGACGCTCTTGACCTTGAGATCACCGAAACTCTTGGATGGGCGTACCAGCACGCACGCCACCAGGAGGCCACACAACTCGTCGACAGCAAAGAGCGTCTTGGCCATCTGGCTCTCTCGTGGCACGTCGCAGTACACGGCATGACCGAGGATTGCTTCGCACATGTGTTCCGGAAACCCACGCTCGCGCAACAAGTTCACCCCAAAAGAGGGGTGCTGTTCGGTTGGCGAACGCGCGTCGTTGGGGTATTTCTCGTAGTCGAAATCGTGCAGAAGCCCCACGAGTCCCCACTCGTCTTCGTTTTCTCCGAATTTCCGAGCGTACGCACGCATGGCCAACTCGATGGCATACATATGCGCCCGCAGTCCCGCGGACTCGGTGTATTGGTGCATCAATGCCAGAGCTTCGTCCCTATTCATTAGATCAGGCTCCCATCCAGTGTTCGGTCCACATCCCGAGCACGAGTAATGTCCAGAGCGCACGCCCGTGGTTGGCGTGCCGGTCTCGGTGTTGTGAAACAAGTTCGCCCACCAGCCCGGGTGGCAAAAGGCCCAAGGGTTCAAATCGTTCGTCACAAACCAAGCGGTCGAACTCGGCTCGGAGCTCGGTTCGCATGAGTTGATTGACGGGGACCGACAACCCGCGCTTGCGTCGATGGACGATGCGTCGCGGGAGATACCGTGACGCCACGTGCTTGAGCAGGGGCTTGGTTCGCAGGCCATCGGTCTTCAAATGATCGGGGAGCGCAAACGCGAATCGTCTCACTAGAGGGTCCAGGAACGGCGCGCGACTCTCGAGTGATGACAGCATCGTGGCGCGGTCGATCTTGGCCAGGAGCGCTCGTAGGTAAGTGGAGTAGTCGAAATACATGAAACGGCTGAGATCATCGAAGCGACCGATGGATGCATCCCAGATCTTCCGAACCTCGGGGGGAAGGAGGCGATCATGGACCTGGGCGCCGAACCAAGCCACATGACGGTCCAAGGCCGGCTTCGAAGCGTGGGCCACGAACCGCTTGAGCAACAGTCGTATCGGGACCTTGGTATCCGAGACCGGCAGCGAGTCGACGATTCGATCGATCACGCTCCGGACAGCCGACGGCAAGCGACCGTAACCCGCCGCGGCCGCGTGCCCCAGGTAGGTGGGATAGCCACCAAACAACTCGTCCGCGCCTTCTCCGCTCAAGACCACCCCAACGTGGCGCTGGGCCCGAGCGGCGAGGAGTGCAGTGGGGAGCACGGCCGGGTCCGTAATCGGTTCGGCCAGGCGGTCGATCATGGTGTGTAGTTGGGCTGCGAGGTCTTTCGCCGTGGCCAAGACGTCGATATGGTGGGTGCCGAGATGCCGAGCGACCGCACGAGCCGGGTCACGTTCGTCGTATGAGGGTTCTTCGAATCCGATGGCAAACGTGTGCAACTTGGTGGGGGCCATTGCTTGGGTGGCGTACGCGGCAAGCAGGCTGGAATCGACACCTCCGCTAGCAAAAACACCGACCGGAACCTCGGCGTTGAGCTGTCTTGCTACCGCCGCCTCGAGCAACGTGTCGAGGCTGCCGGATGGGTCGTCAGGTGCGACGGGCCGGGTGCCGGTGGCCGGCTCGTAGTTCCAAGTCGACCCGGCGACCTTGCCGGCGCTGCCCGGCTCGACACTCCAGATACCTTCGAACATCGTCTTGGCCCCGACCGTATAGCCCAGCGTGAGAATGTCTTCGATGGCCGACGTATTGGCCGAGGTTCCGACGCCAGGGTGCGCCAAGATCGTCTGGATCTCGGAGCCGAACACAAGCAACCCATCGACGTTTGCCGCAAAGAGTGGCTTCTCCCCCTGAGGGTCACGTGCCAGGATGATCTCACGCGTTCTAGGGTCCCAGATTGCCAGGGAGTACATACCATCGAGATCGGTGATTCCGGCGCGGCCTTTGTCGAGGAAGAGCGGAACGATCGACTCGACGTCCGACGCGGTTCGGAAAGGGAAATCGCGATAGCGCGCCCGGATCTCGGGTGAGTTGTAGATCTCGCCGTTACAAACGACAACGACGCCCGTGGCAGGGTCTCGAAACGGTTGAGTGATTGGGTTGGCTCGGTCGATGATTCGCAGCAACCGGACGCCCAGTGCAGCGTTGTCGTCGACGAAGGTTCCACCTCCGTCCGGACCACGGTGGACCAGTGTCGCCGCCATGTCCTGCAGGATCTTGGGATCCGTCCGGCTGGGGCTGGTTACGCTCACCACCCCGTAGATGCCGCACACCGCCTACCCGCTCGAGGCTAGCCCTGAAACTCCGCAGGGACCGTACGCCACGTACTTTCGGGTGACGGCAATGGTCGGCAATGCAGCCGCCAATTCCCTTCGAGCCGACTCGTCATGCACCGACGTCACGAACACCCGCGGCCGCCGGCATTCCAACAGAGCCTCACGCCACCAACGGGCTGGTCGGATAGTAGGTGCGTCTTTCCAGGCGTCGAAGTGTCTGAGCAAATAGTTGCTGGTGAGTTCCGATCCGTCGTCCGTCGCGACGACCACGGGCCGGCGCAGATAGAACGGAAGGGAAGTTGGGAATGACTCGATGGTGACTACCTGCGCGTCGGGCCCTGCCAGCCTATCGATAGCACCAGCGAGGTCTCGCGCCGAGCGATCCGTCCCGATGGCGCTCATCAGACCCGCACCGGCGATCGGGATTGCGGCAATTGGTAGGGTGAGTCCAAGCATGACGATGCCTCGGCTTTGAATGCCTGAGATTACCAGAGTTGCCGCAACAAGGCAGACGGCGCCGAGGGTAACTGCGGTCGAAGGGATCGTCGCGGCGACCAGGTCACTTGCCGAAACCCAACCTGCGATGTGGTCGTGCATCACTATGAAGAACAGACCGATGAATCCCAGGGCAATTCCTACCACACGGACTTCCTTGAAGGACTCTCGCCGCCGCCAGGCCACGGCGCACAAAAACCCTACGGCCGGTATCAAGGGTAGCACATACTGCGGTCTCTTGGACGTCGACAGCGAAAAAAAGATCAGGGGAACCAGCAACCATGAAAGAAAAAATTGCACATGGTGCCGCTCGGTTCCTTTCATCTTGGTTCCCAGTCGCCGGACGTTCCCGAGTGCGACCAGGCTCCACGGCAGAGCGGCGGCGGGCAAGATCGCCATGAAATACCACCATGGCTCGGCGCGCCCGAGTTCGTTGGACGAAAGGCGTGCCAGAGTTTCGGTGACCACGACGTAGTTCACGAAGTCCGGAATCTCCTGCGAGACAGCGAACACCCATGGCAGCACGAGAGCGAGGAACAACAATCCCGAGAGTGGATCAAGAACGCGGCCGAGGCGGCGCCGCAACATCGCGTACGGAATGCAGGCGAGCAACGGTAGGGCCAAGGCGATCGGGCCCTTCGTGAGTACGCCAAGTGCGGTGGCAGCCCAGGCGCCGGCTCTCCACCATGTGGCGTCTTCGTCGGAGAGTGCCTCGATGGATTCGTATAGCGCGAGGATCGCGGCCACCGCGAAGAAACTGAGGGTGCTGTCAAAGATGACTGTGCGGGAATACGCGAGGGCAAACGGTGTCGCGGCGGCGGCGACAGCGGCAGTAAGGGCCGTGTCGGCGTCGAAATGACGCCGTCCAAACCCCCATACCAAAACGACGGTTCCAATCGTAAACAGGAGAGAGGGAAGACGAGCAGCGAATTCAGAAGGCCCCAATATCTCCATGGAAGCCGCGCCCACTGCAAAGAACAACACGGGTTTGTCGAGGTATGGGAGGCCGTTCAGGCGTGGGAGGACGTAATCATTAGTAGTGGCCATCTCCCGAGCGACTTCGGCGTTCCGGCCCTCGTCGGGTTCGAGCAGCGGATAGTCGGCAAAACCGTACAAGAAGCCGAATGCGAGGATCACCCACACCAACCCGATGGCCACCGCATCGCGGCGTTGCACTAGTGTCTTGGGGGCGGTACCCGCCCGGGTGGTGCGATCGGGCCCTGACCTGCTGTGAGTGGCACAACCGTACGGATGTCGTCATCGATGCTGATCTCGAACCGGAACTTACCGGGGGCTTCGAAAGGGACGTCGAACACGAGCACCGCGCCGGCTTCGATCTCCAGCACGCCCGCCGGAGGTTCGTTGAACGTCACCGTGCCGTTGCCACTCATTATTTCATGATCGTTCTCGTCCAGCAGTTGAATGCGAATGCTGTGATCGCCGATCTCGGTACGGCGTCCTTTTAGGCGCAGCACGAGATGTAGGCGTGGATGGATTGCCGGGAACGAACCAACCCAGATGTGCTGGAAAATACCCAGTACGGAGAGCTTGCCGAGCCGGTCGATGACCGCGTAGTCGCAACAGACGGCGAAGTCGATTTGCATTCGAGCTGTGTGACCTTCCTCAATGAGTCTGAAATGTGCGGATGGTATCGGCGAGTTCCTCAGGGGTACTGGCCGGTGGGGCGCACGCATTTCCGCAACAAACGTAGGCTCGTGGTGACGCGCCGTCCAACATGTCCTTGAGGGCGTCGGGGAGGTGGCTAGGGTCAGTGTTGGCGCCGAGTTGCGTCACTACTTTGCGTGGTCGATACGTTCGGCGTGCGGTTGCCAGCAACTCTGCTGCGTCTACTCCACCGACGATGACGACGTGGCACGTTGGGTTGAGCACCCAATCAGTGGCCTGCAACATCGTGGCACCGAATACGGCGAGCTGGGTGAGCTTGTCGGCAAACGGTTCGATTATGCTGTCCCGGTAGGCCAGCCACTCCTGCCGCCCGGTCAATGCAGCCAGGCGGCTCATCGCGATCGCCGCAACACCGATCGGCGAGGGGGTTGGGGAGTCTTGTACGGGGCGAATCTCTTGCCGGAGAAACGCCGGCTCGTCACTGGTGATTCGCGCGTCGCGCAGGCCACCCACATCCGATGCGTAATCGGTCATGACATGGGCCATCAGCGTCTCCGCGCGATCCAGCCACATGCTGTCTCCGGTTATCTCGTACGCGTCGACCGACGCGTTGGCCAGTTGCACTTGATCATCCAGAATGCCCCGCACGTCACTTCCCACGGCATGTGCCGCCCCACGTTCGATGTCTGGTGCCACGTCGGAAAACAGAAGGTCCAGCGTGGCAATCGCATGCGCATCGAGGTCGGGGCGCTCGAGAGCCGCGCCGGCCGTCATCATGGCCGACGCCATCATGGCGTTCCACCCCGTGTAAAGCGTCGTGTCGATGTACGGCGTTGGCCGAAGGTCTCGAGCTTCGAGCATCTTGAGTTGAGCTGACGCAATGAGCCGACCGACTTCGTCTTCGGATTTTTCGACGAGTTTCGCGATCGCCGGTATGGTCTGGGTCCGCCGGAGAACGTTCTTCTCTGGGTTGTGATGCATTTCGCCGACTTCATCGATGTCATAGTAGCGGCTGATGGCATCGAATTCTTCAGAAGTCACCACGGCCTTCGTTTCATCGACCGTCCAGGTGAAGTAGTCACCGTCGTCATCGGCGGTGACGTCAGCATCCTGTGATGCGTAGTAACCCCCGGCCGGATCCGACATGGTTGACGTGATCCACCGCAGGGTCCCTTCCATCACCTGCCGGAGGAGTTCCGGCCGTGCGGTTTCGGTGTCATCGGGCAGCGCCATGTAGGCGTGCGCGTAGGCCTTCAAGAGTTCGGAATTGTCATACGCCATCTTCTCGAAATGCGGCACCGTCCAGCGGGCATCGACGGAATAGCGATGGAATCCGCCGCCGAGGTGATCGCGAATACCACCGTTGGCCATCGCGGCCAGGGTCCGCTCCACGATCTCACGGGCCCAACCATGTTTGGAGTCGAACCAGTGCGCCAGGAGGAAGTCGCACGCGCCGGGGTGTGGGAACTTCGGCATTGTGCCGAAACCGCCATATCGAAAGTCGAACGCATGGGCCATCGCGTCCGCGGCCTCATCGAGAATCCGTTGCGTGACGGTTCCAGGAAGGTCCGGGGTTTCGTCCGGCGTGAGACGCGCGGTGATTTCGCCGGCTTGTCTCAGAATGACATCGCGGTCGTTCCGAAACCGGTCCCTGAGTTCACCGAGAACGTTGGCAAAGCCAGGCCGGCCGTGTCTACCGTCGGGTGGGAAATAGGTACCCCCATAGAACACTTCGCCCTCGGGAGTGAGAAACGCCGTTAATGGCCAACCGCCTTGGCCGGAAACCGTCTGCACCGCACGTTGATAGCGCGCATCGACGTCCGGGCGTTCGTCCCGGTCCACTTTGATGCAAATCCAATCGCGGTTCAGTACCTCGGCAAGCGCCGGATCTTCGTAGGACTCGTGATCCATCACGTGGCACCAGTGACACCACACGGCGCCGATGTCGAGAAGAATCGGTTTGTCTTCCGCCTTGGCGCGCTCGAACGGTTCCGTTCCCCACGAGTGCCAGTGCACCGGTTGATCCTTCGCGGTGCGGAGGTACGCGGAGGTGGCTTTGGCGAGTTGGTTCATAGGTCAGCACCGGGGCACAGGCTATTCAGCGGGCAGATCTCGCATTTGGGCCTTCGGGCGGGGCAAATGTCTCGGCCATGCCAGATCAGGAGATGTGAGAACAGCGCCCAATCGTCGCGAGGGACCAGCTTGACCAGGTTTTGCTCGATTTTCACTGCGTCGTTCCTGTTGGTGAGCTTCAGTTTGTTGGAGATGCGAGTCACATGCGTGTCGACGACCACGCCTTCGTTCTTTCCGAACGCGTTCCCGAGCACCACGTTGGCGGTCTTTCGCCCCACACCCGGGAGCGCAACGAGTTCTTCCATGGTGTCGGGCACCTCACCGCCGTGTTTTTCGACCAAATCCTGCGCCATCGAGAGAATGGACTTGGTCTTGTTCCGAAAGAAGCCCGTCGATCGAATGTCTTCTTGGAACTCCCCTGGATCGGCCTCCGCATAGTCCTTTGTGGTCTGGTACTTCTTGAAGAGATTCTTGGTGACCTTGTTGACGCGCACGTCCGTGCATTGGGCACTCAGGATCGTGGCCACGAGCAGCTGTAGTGGCTCCTGGTGGTTAAGCTCGCAGTGCGCATCAGGGTACTGCGCCTTGAGCTTCTCGATGATCGGCCCGATGCGTTTCGGCGCGTCTCGCAAAGTGCCACGGCTCTTTCGCTTGGAGGTCAAGGGAGAAACGCGTCCAGTATCGCCACGAACTTGTCACGTTCTTCGACGTGGGGTACGTGACCTGACTCTTCGAACTCGACGAACTCCGCGCCGAGTAGGTTGGCAGTTTCCCTGGCAGTGTCGATAGGGATCGGATCGTGGGTGCCATGGATCACGAGACTTGCGGTCGAGAGCTTCGCTAGTTCGTCACGCAGGTCGTATTCCGCCAAGCTTTCCCACACGGCACTTTGCGTGCGGCCCGTTATGCGAAATGGCGTCATGTTGCTCACTTTGCTGAAGTCGTTGAAGTACCCGGCAATGGAAAGCTCGAAGGCCCGTTGGCGGTAGGCTTCGGCATCGGATTCGCGGAGGCCGGAGGCTTGGAGTTCGTCCCGTGCCGCGACGATTTCCGGCCGCCGCGACCGTTGGGCAAAGCGAAGCTCGAATGCCGTCCGGCCTTCGATACTCGCCGCCGCCGGTGACACCAAGGCCAGCCGCACCACGCGGTCGGGGTTCTCGATCGCGAACAGCATCGCGAGCAGTGCGCCCCACGAGTACCCAACCACCGTGGCTCGTTCGATCTCCCAGTGATCGAGCAAAGCAACCAGATCAGCGACATGGGCGCGCCATCCCACATCGGTCAGCCGGTCAGCGGGCGACTGCCCGCCGCCACGCTGATCGTAGTAGCGGAGGCGTCGTCCCATGGCGAGATCGTCATATTGGGGCAAGAGGTAGTCGTGGTGGCCGCCGGGCCCTCCATGGAGCACCACGACGTCCGGCCCCTCTCCCAAGGTTCGCGTGAACAACCGAATGCCGCTGCCGTCGGTGAACTCAATGGTGGGATCCATCGACGTGGTCACAGCAGCGCGGCGAGTGCGTCCGCGATCTCTCTGGTCGCTCGTTCCTCTGCTTCGGTGAAGCCGTTGAGAACGTCACTGTCGACATCTATCTGCCCGAGAATCTCGTCGTGCCGCCGGATAAGTACGACCAACTCGGCTTTCGTTTCTATACTGCAGGCGAGATAGTCGCTGTCGGCGTTCACGTCGGGAATGTTCAGATCTTGCTGCTCGGCAACTGCGCGTCCACAGATTCCTTTTCCCACGGGAATACTAGTGTGCTCCGTAGGGCGCCCGTCGAATGCTTCGAGCTCGAGCTTGTCTCCGTGAACCATGTACATGTAGACGCCGGTGTAAGGCGGCCCAGCCTCATGGATCTTGGTCGCCGCCATCTGCAACAGATCTTTCCGCGGAGTGTCATGACAAAACGCGCCGTGCAGGGCTTTCACGATCGAATCGGCCTTGAGTACGGCCTCAGCCACCACGCTGGCCCAGCGTGATGCGACCCTCGATACGCGTACCGTCACGCAGTATTGCGTAGTCGACCGTGTCACCCGGTTTGTAGGCGCGCAGGGCCTCGGTCATGTCGTTCAGGTCTTCAACGACGAACTCGCCTAGCAGTACCAGAATGTCGCCGCTCTTGATCCCTACCGAGTCGGCGGGGCTGCCCCCTCTCACGCCGGTGAAGCGTACGCCGCCGGGCGACCCCGACATGTCGGGAATGGACCCGAACCAGGCGCCATACCCACCGCCCGAAGCGGGGGCGGGTGCCTCGACACTCATGAAGGCGAGTTGCTGCTGGCGGGTTGCCATACTCCACGCGAGGTCGGCTGCGAACTCAGCCACCTCGACTATGCCTTCCGCGTTGATCAGCGGCCAATCGTCGGTAGTGCGATGATATTCCGGATGCGTGTTGGTGAAGAGGTGCAGCACCGGCATGTCCTGCGCGTAGAACGACGTGTGGTCGCTCGCCCCCCACGGGTCGGGGTTCGTTTGCAGAGTGAGACCGTGATTCTCGTTCACGCGCTCGATCATTGCCGGAAACTCGGCGGCCGATCCGGTCCCGATCACTATAAGCCCCTCATCGCGCAGGCGACCCACCATGTCGAAATTGATCATCGCGTACGCGAGGTCGGCGTCGTATGTCGGGTTCTTGGCGTAGTAGTCCGATCCCAGCAACCCCAACTCTTCGGCCGTGAACGCAACGAAGTAGAACGTGCGGCGGTTGCCCGAACGGCTCGCCAGTATCTCGGCGGCTTGGATTAGAGCCGCGGTGCCCGAGGCGTTGTCGTCCGCACCATTGTGTACCACGCCCATGCTGTCCGGATCTAGGCTGCCCGACCCACCGAGCCCCAGGTGATCGTAGTGCGCGCCGAGGATCACGACTTCACGGGCGTGCGGCCCGACCCCCTCGAGCTTTCCGACGACGTTCCGGACCGCGGTTGCCTCGATCCCCGCGTGCGCGAGTGCCGGTGCAGACGGATCGAGCTGGAAGTTTTGGAAGAACCCGTCGGTTCCCGCCGGCGTGAGCCCGACCGCTTCGAATCGCTGGGCCACGTACTCGGCGGCCTGGGCCAGGCCGTCCGTACCCACCCCACGGCCTTCGAGTTGGTCGGAGGCCAGGTATTTGATGTCGGCGGTCACTTGCTCGGCCGATTGTGCCGAGAGCGTCCCAGCCGAGATGGATACTATAAGGAATAGATATACGAGCTTGCGCATGTCTTTCACTCTTTTCTATTTGTCGTCAATCGCCCTTCGACCTGCATCCTACACCCTACATCCTGCATCCTACATCCTGCATCCTACATCCTGCAGACCCCTAATGTAACTCTCCCGGCACCTCTTCCGGCTAACCGTGTACGAGCTACACCCTCGACCAAAACGCCACAAATCAAGGAGCTCAACTGCCGCAGCAACCGGCATACATGAACGCGGGCAAGAACGACGAGGCGATCGCATCCTATGAAAGATCGTTGGAGTTGAATCCCGCAAACACGAATGCGACGGATATGATTGCGAAGATGCGGGGGGGCTGACGCTCGCCCCCACAAACGAAGCAAGGTGAAGGGGGGTGAGGCGAGTGCAACTTCAATGCATGAATCCTCGTAGGTTCCACTTCTCTCAGATGTTGTCATTTGTATCGAGGCATCCATGAAACCAGTTATCCGAAGGCTCCTCCACTCCCCGACCTTCGCGATCGCGTCGATCCTGACGCTTGCCATCGGGATCGGTGCCAACGCCGCGATCTTCAGCGTCTTCAATAGCGTTCTCCTGAAGCCCCTGCCCTACGAAGAGGCCGGCCGGCTCGTCAGCATCATGCACAGCGCGCCCGGGTGGGATTTCGACCTCATCGGCCAGTCGCAGGCGCAGCACTTCACGTACCTCGAAGAGAACCGGTCGTTCGAGAACATCGGCATGGTCGAAGAAGGCGTCGTTTCGGTGACCGGCCTGAACGAGCCCGAAGAGGTCTTGGCGATCACGATGACCGACGCGGTGTTTCCGGCCCTGCGGGCGCGCCCGTTGACGGGCCGAGTGTTTACGGCAGAAGATGATTCGCCTGGGGCACCGGAGACTGTCATCGTGTCATTCGGATATTGGCAGACACGCTTCGGCGGCGATCAAGACGTGGTCGGGCGCACGCTCCGAGTCGATGGACGCGCGCGCGAAATCATTGGCGTCATGCGCCGCGATTTTCGATTCCTCGATATCGCACCGTCGATCTACTTGCCGATGCAACTCGATCGCTCACGCGTCCGGATCGGTGCGTGGCGCTATTTCGGATTGGCGCGATTGAATCCTGATGTCTCCATCGCTGCGGCCAACGCCGACCTCGAACGGATGATTCCGATCTCGTTCGACAAGTTTCAAGGCGGTCTGACGCGCGAGATGATGCAGGAGGCCGGGCTCGGCCCGAACGTGGCATCGCTGAAGGACTTCGTGCTGGGCGACGTGGGGACTGCCCTGTGGATATTGCTCGCGATGGTTGGCCTCGTGTTACTGATCGCCTGCGCCAATGTGACGAACCTCTTTCTCGTGCACGCTGAGGCAGGCCGGCGCGACATGGCCGTACGCGTTGCCCTTGGAGCATCGGTCGGGCGCGTCGCCCGGCAGTTTCTCGCTGAAAGTTTGACGCTGGGGCTCGCCGGTGGCGCGGTCGGATTGGGCCTTGGGTATGCTGGTGTCAGGCTCCTTCGGCTGCTCGCCCCCACGAACCTGCCGCGCCTGGACGAGATTGCGATCGATCCGACCGTCGTCCTCTTCACGCTAGGCCTATCACTTTTGGCCGGCTTGCTCTTCGGACTGATTCCATTGGTGCGTTTCGGAGTGCCCGATCTCGTCGGCTCGCTCAAAGAAGGCGGGCGCGGTGGAAGTAGCGGCCGCGAACGACATCGGCTACGTCATGCCCTGGCGACGGCACAGGTGGCGATTGCACTCGTTCTCTTGATCGGGTCCGGCCTCATGATCCGCAGTTTCCAAGCGCTGCGAGACGTCGATCCCGGATTTGGGCAAGACGACGTCCTCACGCTGCGATTGACGCTTCCCGAAGCGGAGGTCCCCGACCCCGAGCAGGCGGCACTGATGCACGAGAACATCGCACGCCAGCTGGAACGGATCCCGGGCGTTACGCACGTCGGCAACGTATCGACGATTCCCATGGGCATACGGACCAACGACGATGTCGTCGTGGCCGTGGACTTCCCGGTGGAAGAAGGCAGTATGCCGCCGCTACGGCGGCACAAGCGCGTCGGGGGTGACTACTTCCAAGCGATGGACATGCGACTTCTTGCGGGTCGGCTCCTCGGCTGGTCCGATGTGGAGGAGCTTGGCGACGTGGTGGTCGTGACCGAGAACTTCGCCGAGGAGTACTGGGGCTCGGCGAACGCTGCGCTCGGACGACGCATCATGGAGTGGAGCGTCGGGCGGGAGCGTGAGATCGTGGGCGTCGTCGGCAACGTGCGCGACGACGGTGTCGATCAGCCCGCACCGGCCATCGTCTATTGGCCCATCGCCACGATCGAGTATCGCGGAGAGGACCTGCACGTGGAGCGGTCGCTTACCTACACCTTGCGTACCGAACGACCGCTGACCGCAAGCCTGCTCAATGAAGTGCAGGCCGCGGTGTGGGCGGTCAACCCCAATCTGCCACTCGTCGACGTTCGGATGCTGGACGAGCACGTCGCGCGCTCGATGGCGCGCACATCGTTCGTGTTGGTCATGCTCGGCATCGCGGCCACCATGGCGGTCCTGCTCGGCGTCATCGGCATCTACGGCGTGATTTCCTATGTCGTCTCGCAGCGCACACGAGAAATCGGTGTCCGCATGGCGCTCGGTGCTAAGCAGGCCGACGTGCAATGGATGGTGCTACGGCAGGGAGGCTTCGTCGTATTGGTGGGCGCCGCCATTGGGTTGCTCGCGGGCGTTGGCGTGAGTCGGCTCATGTCGACGCTGCTCTTCGGCGTCGGTACGATTGATCCGCTGACGTATGGCCTTGCGGCCGTCACCGTCGCCGTTGCCGCACTACTAGCGACCTATCTGCCGGCACGGCGGGCAGCGGGTGTAGATCCTAATGTGGCGCTGCGGGCGGAGTGACTGCGATGTAAGATCACAGATTCGAGATTACAGATGTGCGATCGATCTAAAATCTGTAATCTGTGATCCTACGTCGCTGTTCTACTCGCCCTCACCCTCCCCACTCGGAGCCCCCAACCCAAACTGCATCACCCGCTCGACGCCGAGCTCGTCACGATGAAACACGAGGATGTAGTCTGCGCCGAACTCCAACAGACTCCCCGGTGGCCAAATCTTGTCGAACACCGGAATCGTCGCGCGACACGAGAACTTCCCGTCTGCAGCGAACGCGATCCAGTGTTGTGGGTCGGGAGCGTCGGGTCGAGGATACTCTTGCACCCACACCCTCCCGTCGCGACCACCCTTTATGCTCGAGAATGCGGGAAATTCATCAGCGGTTGGACGTCTAGGATCGATCATGCTTCCCACTGCTCGACGTTGCTCCGTTGGTGTACGGTCAGCGTACGGCGCGATCAGTCGATCCCGCTCCATCGCGACGTCGGACGAGGATACAGTGCGGTCGCCCGTCGTCCACCGGACCAAACGCACAACGGCGAAGCCGTCGGTGCCACTGCGCACGACGTACTGCGGCGTTCTCTGGAACCCGTGAAGAATATACGACCGAACGCTCGTCACGCTCGAGCGTGACTCGAACATCGGGTACGTGGTCGTCGCGCCCGGGTCATTGGTCAACTTCCCCCACTGTCCCATCGGCAACGTCGCAATGGTATCCAGCAGAAGACCATCGTTTTCGTGCACTACGACCGTGTGCTGTCGAGGTTCGAAAATTGTCCCCGGGTACCGTTCTGGTGTGCGGTTTGCGAGTACGAGACGGCCATTGTCCAGCACTGTTCCGAAACCCGGCGGGTTCCCATAGATCGGATCCGGCTGCACGTTCCGCTGCCATTGGCCACCTGGTGAAAACACGAGATACCGGTAGGGCCGGTAATCTCCAACCAAGATCGTGTCGCCCGGCAGTACCCAAAGATGAAATGCGCGGCGGAATTCACCCGGTCCCTCACCGCGCCTTCCCGACGCGCGGAGAAACTGTCCGTCCTGATCGTAAAAGCGGAGTTGCTGGCTCCCTTGATTGACGAGCGCAATCGTTCCGTCCGAGAGCCGTCGCGCGCCAAACACGCGGAACAGCTGGTACTCCTCCGGTCCCTCCTCGACTCCAATCCGTACTTGCGGCTGGTCGGTGATGGAGCAGGTGGCATCGAGACGCGCAAGATCGTTCATGACGATCGTGATGCCCGCACTGTCGCGCACGGCGATCGCGGGGAGCGAGGCGTCGGTGTTGGTGCACCCGTAGTGAAGAATCGGCGTTGCCAGCAACACCGTTCGAGCCAAGCGTGAGATCGAAGGCCCAATCATAAGATCCTCTTCGGAATATTGCCCAAGACAACCAATCTGTACTCTGGGATCTCGATTCAGCAATCGAGCGAATCCGAGCCGTTGCGGATTGCTCCACGGTCGCCAACCTTCCAAGGCATCCGACTGTCTTACGGTATCGACCCCCTCCGAGGCGCTCTTGCATGCATCACCTCTGGTCTGATCTGCGTTTCGGCCTCCGGCACCTACGCCGGGAGGCCGTGTTCACGGCTGCCGCCCTGGTCACTCTGACGCTTGGTGTGGGCGCGACGGTCACACTCTTCAGCGTGGTCAATGCGGTGCTCATCCAGCCACCCGTGTTCGACGATCCGGAGACCATCGTCCGGCTCTACGAGACACGCGAGAGCACGCCCGGTGTCCTGTCGAATATGGCGTGGCCCGATGTCGTGGATGTCCGGGACCGCTCCACGACCCTCGCCGACGTCAGTGAGAAGCAGTACTGGGCGCCCACGATCCTCGAGCGTGGGGATCCAGCTCGGCTCTTGGGAGCGTCCGTGATGTCCAGTTTCTTCGACATTCTCGGCGTGCGGCCTGCGGTCGGCCGCTTCTTCACTCCAGACGAGGGTGAACTCGGCCACGAACCTGTGGTTGTCCTCGGGCACCATCTCTGGGTCGATCGGTTCGGCGCAGACTCGTCGGTCATCGGCACGACCGTGAATCTTTCGGACGCGGTCTACATGATCGTCGGCGTGGCACCCGCAGGCTTCGAAGATCCAGAGCGCCAATTCGACCTCTGGCGATCCCGCCCCTCGCATTTCTCGATGGCGGTGCAGTCACGGACCGGACACAGCATGCGTCCGATCGCGCGGATCCAGCCGGGGTACACGCTCGACCAGGTGAACGCAGACCTGGCCACGATCTCGGCAGGCCTGCTCGAAGAGTATCCCAACGCGAAGGCAGGTGACGGGTTCGTCGCCGTCCCGTTGATGGAGGTGATCGTCGGGTCGGGCCGTCGAGCAATTCTCACGCTGTTTGGTGCGGTCACCGTCCTGCTCCTCATTGCATGTGTCAACGTGGCGAATCTACTCCTGTCACGCGCCACCGTGCGGCAGCGCGAGTTTGCCGTCCGAACGGCCATCGGGGCCGGACCACGACGGCTCGTGAGCCAACTGCTCACCGAGAATATTCTCCTCGCGGCGATGGGCGGCATCGGTGGGATCATCATGGCCATCGTCGCGGTGCGTTTGCTGGGGACCTTCACGACCGGGATCCCGCGCGCGGACCGTGTACAGATCGACGCGATGGTTCTGGTGTTTGCCCTCGTCGCGACCGGCGTCGTGGGAATCATCTTCGGACTCGTCCCTGCGTTACAGGCGAGCCGGCCCGACCTCGTCGCAGACCTCAAGGACGGAACTCGCAGCACGTCCGACGGCGTGCGCGGGCTGACACTCAAGAACGGATTGGTCGTCGCGGAGATCGCGCTTGCGCTCGTGCTGCTCACGAGCGCCGGCCTCCTCACCCGCAGCCTGGTGAACATCCGTGATATCGACCCGGGCGTGCGCGTGGACAACGTCTTGACCATGAAGCTCGACCCTTCGACGCAGCGGTACCCGGCCCACTCCGACCTCACGCGCTATTGGGATGAAGTCGTCATGAGCGTGGAGGCGATTCCCGGCGTCGTGCACGCAGGAGCCGTGAGTTTTTTGCCACTCAGTGGTGGATTCGAAGGACAAGGAATCCGCCGGGCCGACCAGCCACCTCCCCCACCGGGACAAGGACTCGGTGCGGAAGCACGAGCCGTCACCCTGGACTATTTCAGCACACTCGAAATCCAACTCAAACGTGGTCGACTGTTCACCACCGCCGACGATTCGGCCAATGCCCCCGTGCTCGTCATCAACGAGGCGCTCGCGGGCGCGATGTTCCCCGGTGAGGAGCCGCTAGGCAAATCGATCGTCGTTCGGAGCGTGCCACGAGAAATTATCGGCATCGTCTCGGACGTCCGACAATTTGGTGTGCTCTCCGACACGCGTTCGGAGATCTATGCACCACATGCCCAACCGTTCGTGTCTTGGATTCGGGCGACCATGGACCTCGCTATCCATGTCGACGGCGACGCGATGGCGGTCGCGGCCACCGCGCAGCGCAAAATATGGGAGATCGACCCGCAGGTACCGATCAGCGACGTCCGCACGATGGCGCTCTGGGCCGCCGACGACATCGCGGCACCACGATTCCGCACATACATCCTCGGCCTATTCTCGATCGTGGCCCTAGCACTCGCTGCCGTGGGCATCGCGGGCGTGCTCATGTACGCCGTCTCACACCGAACCCGCGAATTCGGGGTGCGCGTGGCGATCGGCGCAACACGATCGGATCTCTTGGTCCTCACGTTCCGCCACGGACTCAAATTGATCGTGGCAGGGTTGGCACTCGGGCTCATTGGGTCGTTCGTCGCGACCCGCGCCCTCCGCTCGATCCTGTTCGATATCGAGCCCACGGACCCGCTCACGCTCGCCGCCGTCACCGGCGTCCTCGGCGTAATCGCGGTCACAGCCGTCCTCATTCCCGCACTGCGTGCCACGCAGGTGAGTCCGTTGGAGGCCATGCGAGCAGACTAACGATTTGAGCGCGGAGCGGAGGTGGCCGATGCGCTTGCCGAACGCCCAATGGGCCCTCGTCGATGATGCGAAAGTGGCCGATTATCTGCTGTCGTTCGACCACCCCGCTTGGCTGACGCAGGAGGCCAGATGAACGAACTCGAGACAGTAGTGCTGACACATGACGTGCCGTCGGCCCGGTCTTACAACAGGGGGATGTCGGTACGGTCTGTACATCGTCGCCGGCGCAGATACGCACCGTTCTACCGTTAGGATATCCAACGCGAAGACCGCACCACCACCCACCCACCATCCCGGCGCTCGAACTCGAAGCTCACCCCTCCGCCGCAGTTGCAGCGTCGCCCGTAGGGTCGTAAGGTGACGCCCGTGTAGTACCGGTCGCCCGTTTTGCGTATCGGGTCCAGGACCCACCCCATCTGCATCCCATCCGCGGGAACGCGCGCCATCACGGAATCTCGCGTCATCACCTGGAAGAGGTGGAACCACGGTTCGATCGCCACCGGCAGGATGTTGTCGCTTACGAGAATGCGAAGATCGGGACGTTCGTCATGCACCCACGGATCTTCGATCGCGTTGCCGGCGGTGTCTTCGATCGATACGTCGCCAACGATGTATCCGATCAGCATGCTCTGAAGCTCGGTGAGCGTCGTCGAATCCGTGACCGCTTGTGGCCGAAGCAGATCGTACGCCAGTGTGCGCTCCTCGTCCGAGCCAACGAGTAGCGTGCGGAGCCATGGCCACGCGGTCGTGTCCGCGAGCCTTCGCAGGTAGTGCGCGACGGCAGCGCGGGTGTCATGGTCGTCTGCGTCCAGGAATCGCGCACGCAGGTCTTCGGTGAGGTCTCGGCCCTCGGATCGTAGCCGCATCCTTGCCGCGTCGAGCCCGCCGCGCTGCTTGACGTGATCGAAATATTCGGTGAGTGCTTGGGGGGTGGCATCTACGCCAGGGAAGGGAAAAATGTTGAAGTCATCTTCCTCCCGGACACCCCAGCTGCTGTACGTCGCTCCCTGGTCACCGGCCATCCATCCGAGCACTACCGGTCCGTACCCCAACGTGGGGTTCACGAGGGAGGCGACCTCGTCCCGGTAGCGGGTGGGATCGGACTGGTAGGCACCCAAATAGAGCAGGTCACGGCTCCAAGGGTCATCCGTCGACCTTGCGGCGTCCATGAAGAGGGGGCCTGCCTCTGGCACGAACCCCGCGCTTCGTGTAATCACGCCCAACGCATTGGTAAAGAGCCCTTCTCGTGCGACCAGGCGTCGGCGCATGACAAGGCGCGGTACCAATTCACGAATGAGCCATCGGGCTGCGTCGGTACCCAGCATCGAATCCGCCCCCTGATAGCCATACGGCACTGCAAGTAGCGTTGCCCGCGGTGCGACACGAGTTGGCTCGGCGAGCAGGACCGCGAGGAGTGCCGGGTTGGTGCGGCGGTCCACGGACAGGATAGCCCGGTCGACGTCCGCTCGAGTCTTTGGATCGTTCGCCTCTCGTCGGAGCCGCACGAGAGAGTCGAGCGCCGCAATACTGGTGTCGGCCAGCTCCGCCAGTTCGGCAAACGGTTCTTCGGGGAGTTGCAGTGAGACGTCGTCAGGGTAGCGACCATGCACCACGAAGTAGCCGCCGCGTTTACGCTCCAGCGCGCGCGGATCTTCCCCCCAGGCGGCTACGATCCTGACGACCAATGTGCCGTACACGTTGTTGGTGTCGCCGTCCGGGTTCGCGTAGGTCATGGACCCCCGGAGTTCGCCTTTGAGATCGAGCGAGTCCAAGAGGAACTCCTCGGTCATGAGCGCCCGCCCCCACACGGACCCTATCAGCTCGGTACGCAACGCGGTACCACGCCGATGCAGGTTGGTCTCGATGACCTGGGAAGACGTGAGATGCACGCGATGACTGACGAACACCGGCCGACGCGTCGCGTCAACGGACCTCCGCGGATTCACGTATCGGGAGGTCTGCACGGTGAGTGTGTCGGTACAGAT
Organism: Gemmatimonadota bacterium; assembly: GCA_039656555.1. Taxonomy (GTDB): domain Bacteria; phylum Gemmatimonadota; class Gemmatimonadetes; order Gemmatimonadales; family GWC2-71-9; genus CAMYLY01. The sequence goes on from JBDHLU010000005.1 coordinate 46,975, forward strand.
GGCTATGGTGAGCGGGTCGAACGGCCGGCTGTTTTCGCCACCGTCCCGCAATGGCACGATCATGGTCAATGACATGGCGGCCAGCGCGCTCGTGGTGCTATGAAACGATTGGTCGCAATTCATTTCGGCCGCGCTCGTCAAGACCTCACCGACACCGCCGTTCCGCGACGCGACCATCGAGACCCTTCTCGGCGTCCCGCGGATCGTGATGGTCATCGGGACAGTCCCAAAACTCGGCCACGGATGCAATGAATCCGGTTTGAATATGAACGTGGAATCGTGGGCAACGACGTCCGACGGAGGAAGGCCGTCGGCCGCCCACCACGAGGTCTGTCGGGCGACGAAAACGCGCCCCGGTCCCGGGCCGAGCGCCTCTTGGGCAGACAAGGCAGCGGGAGATGTCATGAGCAGCGCGGACATGGCGATGAAGCGATGTCGCATGAGACCCCTCCTCACGTAGGCTACCCACCGATGCCGATGGGGGTCCCGACGTTCGCGATTCTCAGCAGCCACTACTGAACCCCGTTCCCGGTCGCAAATCGCCCGCTGCTGGAGAAGACGGCTGAGGATCTCTACCGGATGATCGTGTCGGATGAGGAACTCAGTTGGGACGAGTCCGGGGATGTGATCCGAGGAGGGAAGTGGTCTATTCCTTATAGTACGGCTCTCCGCATAGTACGGCCATCAGGCAGCATCTCTACCCGCCGCTTACCCGCCGCCCTATCTTCAAGCCCATGACCTCCCAGATCGACCGCCTCAAGACCGCACTGGCCGACCGGTATGCCATCGAGCGCGAGATTGGCTCGGGTGGAATGGCCACGGTCTACCTCGCGGAGGACCAGCGCCATCACCGTAAGGTGGCGGTCAAGGTGTTGCGCGAGGATTTGGCGCAGGCGTTGGGCGCCGAGCGCTTCTTGCGGGAGATCGAGATCGCGGCGCAGCTCCAGCACCCGCACATCCTGCCGTTGCACGATTCCGGGAGCGACGACGGGATCCTCTGGTACGTGATGCCGTACGTGGAGGGGGAATCGTTGCGCGAGCGGCTCGATCGCGAAGGGGAGCTGCCCGTCCAGAGTGCGACGCGGATTCTGCGCGAAGTGACTGACGCGCTCGCCAAGGCCCACCGGCAAGGCGTGGTCCATCGGGACATCAAGCCCGACAATGTCATGCTCTCGGACGGGCACGCGGTCGTCACCGACTTCGGGATCGCCAAGGCCGTGAGCGAGGCCACCGGTGCGCAGAACATCACGACAGTGGGGGTGGCCTTAGGCACTCCCACCTACATGGCACCGGAGCAAGCCGTGGCCGATCCGAACGTGGACCATCGCGCCGACATCTATGCGGTGGGTGTGCTCGCGTACGAGATGCTGGCGGGCCGGCCGCCGTTCCAGGGTCCCAATCCGCAAAGCGTGCTGTCGCAACACGTCACCGAAGCGGCGGAACCGGTGACGAAGCATCGCAGGGCGGTGCCGCCCCGGCTCGAGGCGGCGATCATGCGATGTTTGGAAAAGAAGGCGGCCGACCGCTGGCAGACGGCCGACGAGCTGCTGGCCGAATTGGACGCGTTGGCGACACCGAGCGGTGGGACCACACCGATGCCGGCGGCGCCCGTTGCGCGACCGGCCTCAAACGGTAAGCGCGTGGGGATCGCGGCGGTGACTGTCATGGCGGCACTCGCCGCTGTGTTCTTCGTGGTCGATCCGTTTGGTGGTGAGGAGCCCGCGGTGCTCGACCCGGAGGTCGTGGTCGTGCTGCCGTTCGCGGTCACGGGCCCACCGGACCTGCAATGGATCGGCGAAGGGATCGTCAACCTGTTCGAGAGCAACCTTGCGCGGAGCGAGGGGCTGCACGCGGCAGCGTCACAGGCGTCCATCTCGGCGTGGAAACGGGCCGGCGGATTCGACGCGGGGCCAGAAGGTGCGCGGTCGACGGCGATCGGACTGGGCGCGGGGTTATTGCTTCAGGGCAACATGGTCGGATCGAATGACCGGATCACCGTCAACGCGACGCTCACCTCCCTGATCGACGAGACGGAAGAACGCGCGACCGAATCCGGCAGCGTCGACAGTCTCGCGACGATCGCGCAGCGACTGTTGGGCCAACTCGTGGCGCTCCAGGCCGGTGCGGATGCGGAGGTTGCCGCGGTACTCGGCGACGTCCCGCCGGCCGCACTCCGTGCCTACCTCGTTGGCGAGATTTCCTATCGCGCCGGTGCCTTCGATTCGGCGTGGGCCCAGTTCGGCCGGGCAATCGCGATTGACTCGACGTTCGCACTGGCCGCGTTGGGGCATGCGAGAACGAGCGGATGGATGCTGTCGCAGCCGGCGTCTCCAGGTATTCGATTGGCGTGGGCCAACGTGGACAAGCTGCCCGAGCGCGACCGGCTCTTCCTCGGAGCCATCCGCCCGAACTACCCCAACCCGATTAGTTACGTCGATCGCTTCGAGGCAATGGATCGTGCCACGCTGGTGATCGGCGATCGGGCAGAGCTGTGGTACTACCTCGGCGACCGGGCATTTCATTACGGCCAACTGGTGGGGCTGACACTCCAACAGGCCGAGCAACAAGCCTGGGCCGCCTTCGAGCGGGGGCTAGCCATCGATCCGGCGTTCGGCGGGATCAACACGCACAAGTTCGACCGCGCGCTCATGCACGAAGATTTTGTTTTGTACGACGCGGTCGCCGACTCGTTTCCCGACATCGCCGCGACACATTACCTCCGTCTTGCCGCGGCAGTGGCGAAGGATGACTCGGCTGCCGTTGCGAAATGGTTCGCCGAAGTGCCGACCATGTCGTTCAACGACATATGGGGATCAACCGGGACGGTCTCCTTCTTTGCTCGCGACCCCACCATGGGGACGCGTGTGGCGGAACTGGCGCTCACGAGAGCGACGACGGAGCAGGAGCGTACGGCCGTATTCGACGCGATGCGCGCCGCCTATTGGAGCGGTGGACGGCCCGGTGACGCTGCTCGCGTGACCGACCGCATGTACAGCGAGCTCAGGAACGCCCGCCGCGACGATCCGAGGCTCATTCAGGCGGCGCTGTTCCTGGACGGTGATCGTGAGCAGGCAGAGGCGGTAGCTACGGACATCGAGCGCTCGTCGTACTTCACTGGTGACCTGTCCGGTGCCTCGGCGAGCGAGATCACCCGCGTGTGTTTCTCCGCCCACTGGCGACTTGCGCTGGGCGATTCGTCGGCAGCGCGACGTGTGGCGCAAAGACTGGCCACAGTGAGCACGGAACGCGGGTCGAGTGGCGCGGCGGTGCGCGCCTACGTCTGCGCCCTCGAGTTGGAGGCACTCATGAGTGCGCCGAACGCGCGGGCAGATCTTGTGGCACGGCTGGACTCCATTGGCGCAACTGGACCGGCCATCTCGTCCGCTGGCCGGAACCGACTTGGGGCCGTGCTTGCGCAGTTGTACGGCTTGGCGGGGCAGCCGGAACGCGCCATGCGGGCAGCGATGCGCTTTGATGGGTTCGATTTCTGGGGTTGGTCAGCGTCGGTTCGAGAAGCGACTCGGTACGCCATCGCCGTGGGCGATACGGTCAACGCCGCGACCATGTTGGACTACATGTTGGACTACTATCTCCGTTCGCGCGGTAATGCGGAGCCTGGGCTCAAGGCCGAAGACGATGCGCTCCGCGAGGCATTCGCGCGGTTGGTTGGGGAGGGGCGGTAAGGGAATAACATCTCGCAGCACTCGCCTCACCTGCCATGCGCTCCCTCCGCTACACTCGTGCTCACCGGCCATGCGCTCCCTCCGCGCACTGCGCCGCGCCACTCGTGCTCACCGACCATGGCTCCCTCCGCGCACTGCGCCGCGCGAGTACGGTGAGATCTCGACCAGGTGAGCGCGCGCCAACGTGCGCTGCGGGAGCCATGGTCGGCTCGCACTCCCCACTGAGCGCGCGCTGACGTGCGCTCTGGGAGTCATGGCCCGTTCGGCTCGTCACTGATTGGGGTAAAAGAGTGTGTGCAGGGAGCGGTTTGTTGCGGCCACCGAAGCCCTTGAGGGTTCCTACCCCGTCGCATGTTGCGCACTTGGCCGGGCGCCTCCAACGCCGTCCCGCTCCGGCGCTGGGCCCAACCGAGTTGGCTTAGTTTCTCGGGGCGATCCCGGACGGCGAACTCGGCATACTTCAACACGGCCCTCGTGCTGCCGACGAGGTCGTCGAGCGCCTCGTCTTTCATCGCGTGCTGCTCGCGAAACGCCGTCTCGGCGCCGACGGTCGCGGCGCGCGCTTGTGCGTAGCGGTCGAGCTTGGCCTGCAGCTCGGCCGGGGGTACCGGCGGCGTCGGAAAGTCCGCCGCCGCGTGTTCGAGCCCGTCAGCCACCAGCGCGGCAAGCGCGGCGATCTCGGACTCGGTTTCGGGAAACTGGGCCATGATAGACTCCTCGCATGAGTGAGAAAGGGAGAAAACGGCAGGGAAGTGCTGAAACGGCAGCGCCGCGACGCGAAATGGCAGATCGCGAGTTCGAAAAGCCGAATTGGGAATTGCCAGACGTCAAATCCGAATTGCCAGACGTCAAATCGGAATTGCCAGACGCCAGATCGGAATTGCCAGACGCCAGATCGGAATTGCCAGACGCCAGATCGGAATTGCCGGACGCCAAATCGAAATTGCCAGACGTCGCATCGGAATTGCCAGACGGCAAATCGGAATTGCCAGACGGCAAATCGGAATTGCCAGACGGCAAATCGGAATTGCCGGACGCCAAATCGGAATTGCCAGACGCCGCATCGGAATTGCCAGACGCCGGATCGGAATTGCCGGACGCCGGATCGGAATTCCGATCGGGCGGATCGAACGGGGCACGCATCGATCACGGGACCGCCCTCCCGATCATGACGGCGGTGTTCGCGGCGCCAAGCAGGCCCAACGCCGTCCAGTGGGCTCGTCAGCATGGTGTGCAGGCGATACCTTCGCATCGAGTCCCACGATCTCACGAGGCATCTTATGCGTTCGCTGCGAATCCCCCTGTGCGTAGCCGTAGCTTCCTTCTCGCAATTGGCCGCCGCGCAGGAACCCGTTTATCACGACGTCATCGCGCAGATAAAGGCCGAGGGGCTGGAGCGCTCGCAGGTCATGGAGACGTTCAATGTCTTGACCAACGTGATTGGGCCACGGCTTACCGCAACGCCGGCGTTCAAGGCGGCGGCGGACTGGTCTGCCGCCCAGCTTGAGGCGTGGGGCATGGCGAATGTCCACTTGGAAGAATGGCCGTTCGGTCGTGGGTGGACGCTCGAAGGCCTCACGTTGGAGATGACGGGCCCGCGCTACTTCCCGCTATTCGGCTATCCGGAGGCATGGACACCGTCGACATCGGGTGAACTCGTTGGCGAGCCGGTGTACGTCGGCGACAAGACCGCCGATCAGATTCGCGCGATGTCACTTGCGGGGAGAATCATCCTCACCGAGCCGCCGCAGCCCGCGTTCATCAAGAACGACCGCGAGCAACCGCTCGACGCGGCCGATGCCGTGCGTATCGGTGCGCCGCGACGCATCCGTAATCCGGGCGCAGTGAGTGGCCGCGAGTTGTCGGAACTGATGCAGACGGGTGGTGCGGGAGTAATTCTGCGACCGAACCAGGGTGAGCATGGCACCATCTTCGTGCTGGGGCGCAACTCGACGCCGAACGATGCCGTGCCGGTCATCGTGATCGCCTCGGAGCACTACAACATGATCGTGCGCATGCAGGATGCCGGCGTGCCGGTCACACTCCGGGTGAACCTCGAGATCCAGTACCACGAAGCGGACACGAATGGTTACAACGTCATCGCTGAGATTCCCGGCACGGACCCCGATCTCAAAGACGAGATCGTCATGGTGGGTGCGCACCTCGACTCCTGGCACTCGGCGACCGGAGCCACAGATAACGCCGATGCGTCCGCCTCAGCGTTGGAGGCGATGCGGATACTCAATGCAATAGGTGTTCAACCTCGGCGCACGATTCGGCTGGCGCTCTGGGGCGGAGAAGAGCAGGGGTTACACGGTTCACGCAACTATGTCGAGCGGCACTTTGTCGGTGACGCGAACGCCGAGGAGCGCGACAACTTCAACGTGTACTTCAATCACGATCCTGGCCTGGGAATGATCTACGGTTTCTACTTGGAAGAAAACGAAGCCGTGAGACCGATCTTCGATGCGTGGCTCGAGCCGCTAAAGGACATCGGCGCGCGGGGCAACAGGATCGAGAAGATCGGAAGCACGGATCACGTGAGCTTTGTGCGGAACGGTCTTCTGGCTTTCAACACGCTGCAGGACTACAAGGATTACGACGTTCGCACCCATCACACGAATACGGATTTCTACGAGCGATTGAGCGAAGAGGAATTACAAGAGGGTGCGATCGTGCTCGCGACGTTCTTGTACCACGCTGCGATGCGGGATAAGAAGATTCCGCGGGACTTGACGCCGTAGGCCACTTCCCGTTCTAGCCGGGCGGGATGGTTGTTACCGGTAGGCGGTAGGGGCGCTATCTTGGTCCCGTGTCCATGATCGAACAGTTGAACGCCGGGTTGGAGGGTCGCTACGTCGTCGAGCGCGAGCTTGGCGCCGGTGGTATGGCAACCGTCTATCTGGCCCAGGATCTCAAACACCGTCGGCAAGTGGCGCTGAAGGTATTGCGGGAGGATGTGGCGGCCACCCTGGGGGCCGATCGGTTCCTGCGCGAGATCGAGATCGCGGCGGGTCTCCGCCATCCACATATCCTGCCCCTGTACGATTCGGGTACGGTTGGGAACGCGTTCTTCTACGTGATGCCCGTGGCCGAAGGCGAATCACTTCGAGAACGGATCGATCGCGAGAAGCAACTCCCCATTCCCGATGCGCTGCGGATCGGGAGGGAGGTGGCGGATGCCTTGGCCTACGCGCACAGTCACGGCGTCGTGCACCGCGACATCAAGCCCGAAAATATCCTGCTCGAGTCCGGTCACGCGGTCATCGCTGATTTCGGGATTGCCCGTGCCGTCGATACCCATGGCGGCAACGTGACGCTCACCGAAGCGGGCATGAGCATCGGCACGCCGACCTACATGAGTCCCGAGCAGGCGAGCGGCGAACGTGACGTCGACGGCCGGAGCGACCTCTACAGCTTGGCGTGCGTGGTCCACGAGATGTTGACCGGGGAGCCGCCGTTCACGGGCCCCACGGTCGAAAGCATCATCCGGCAACACATCACGGCCGACCCACCCACGGTCACGGTGCTGCGCTCGACCGTCTCCGAGAAGGTTGCGTCGTCGATCGTAACGGCGTTGGCCAAGATCCCGTCCGACCGGTTCAGCACGGCGGCGGAATTCGGGGCAACGCTGGAAACCAGCGATGTGCGGCCGCCGACGATGGCCGTGCCATCGGCTCGGACGTCAATGCGGAGGCCGGTCGCTTTGATGGCGGCGGCACTCGTCGTGGTTGCTGCGACTGCGGCATGGTTTATCACTCGCGATGGAGGCGGTGTAGCCAACGGTATCGTCGAGCGAGACTGGATCCTCGTGGCCGCGTTCGACGGGTCCGCCGAAGACCATGAACGCGGCATGGCGCGGGAGTTCGTACGGACGGCACTCGACCAATCGTCCATCGTCGTCACGATCTCCGATCAGGACATGCGCCGTGGCTTGGAGATGAGTGGGCGGCCCGATACTACGCGCGTCGACGCCCAACTTGGCCGTGAACTCGCCGTCCGGGCCAGCGTCCGCGCGGTCGTGACGGGGCAGATCGACCGGATTGGAAACACGTATCCCATCGTATTGCGCGTGATCGGCGCTGACTCGGGTGACGTCATCGTTTCCGAACGAGCTATTGCGCAGTCCGCCGACGACCTCATCTCGACGGTAGACGATGCCGTGCGGGGCATCCGAGAACAACTCGGTGAGCGGCGATCCGCGATTCGGGCCAACCGCCCGCTCCGCCAGGTGATGACGCCGTCGTTCGAGGCGTACGAGAAGTTCGTGGAAATGGAAGCCGAGATGCGGACGACGGGCCGCCAGGGTCGTGCGGTCAATCTGTTGCGCGAGGCTCTGGTAATCGATCCCGAGTTCGCTTCGGCGCGGCTCGCTATGTGGGCACGATTCATCAACCGGGGTTGGCAGGATTCCGCCCGCGCGGCCATCGAAGATGCGTTGGCGATTCCCGGACGGCTCACGGAGCTCGAGCGGATGCGCGCACGCGCATCGTTGGCCTTGGTCGAGTGGAACGTGCCACGTGCGGCCCAAGCGTATGAAGAGTTGCTTGCTCGGTATCCCATGACGGCAGGGGCGCTTACGAACCTTGGTGTGGCGGTGGGGCAGCTGGGACGCACAGAGGAGGCGTTGGAGATTTACCGGCGGGCACCGGATCCCTTTGGTACCAACACGATGAATCTCTGGAACAAGAGTGAGGCCCTGATGACCCTGGGGCGGTTCCGAGAGTTGGACTCGCTCATCGAGGTGATGCCGGAACAGTGGCAGGAAGGGCGGACGTCGGCGGCGTTGATTGCGGAACGCCGGTTCGATGCGGCCGACAGCATGCGGGCACAGGGCCTACGTGAAGATCCGCCTCGGAACGCCCAGCAGCGCGGTTGGGTGCAGTACAACCAGGCGATGGCCGGCATCGTCCGTGGGAGAGTCGAGAAAGCCGGCGCCAGTTTACAGGAGCGTGCTGAATTTGTAAGCGAGCAAGGATGGGACGTTCAGGGTCGCGGTTTCTTCGAAGAATCGAAATTGATCCATTCCCTGAGCGCCGGACGACCGATCCCACCCTCTATGTTCACTCCGCAGGACACGAGCGTCGATGCCCAGTTGCTCTTTGGCGTGAGCGCGGCACTGAACGGCAATGAACGAACCGCGCGCGACATACTCTCGGCGGTCCGAGCGCGCGACGAACGAGATCTCGCCTGGTACGGTGGGGGGCCGCTCGTGTTGGAAGCCGCGATCGCCGCCGGTAATGAGGATTGGGAAGAGGTGACGAACCTCCTCGGCCCCGCTGGCCATTGGAACTGGCCGTACTCGACCTTCCGGGGCACCAATTGGGCCATCGTCTCATGGCTCCTGTTGGGCGAGGGGTACGAGCAAACCGGCCAACTAGACTCCGCGGCAGCGTACTTCGAATTGTTGGGCACTCCCGGTGAGTACGTACGGCGTGATGACATCCAGCGTGCGGGTCTTACCTATTCGTTTGCGCACTTTCGCCGAGGTCGGATTCTCACGGAGCTGGGCCGAACTGAGAAAGCCCGCGAGGCGTGGTTGACGTTTCTAGACGCCTTCACGGACCCTGATCTCGACTACGAGTGGATGGTGACCGAGGCGAATGAGTCGTTGGCGCGTTTGGCGGGAGAGACGGTCGGCAACTAGCGGGAGAGGGCGCAGGACAAAGGTCGCAGGGCGCAGGGTTACATCTCTTCGTCCTCCGTCCTTCGCCCTCTAATCAGTTTCCCACTCTTTCCTTCAACTCCTCGAACCAGTTCTCCACGATGATCACTTCGGTCGGGCTGGCGTCGCTCGCAAACTGGAGAAACACGAATCGTTGAGCATCCGACGCAACGTCATACTGATGGCGATTGCCGGCCGTGACGAATTGGTCGACCGAGAACAACGTGTTCTGGTCGGTCCATTGGAAGATCGACCCACTGGCACGGTCGATCGTCACGACCACTAGTTCGTTTGCACCGTTCCGGTAAAACAGTTCATCGCCCTTGGGCGACCATTGTGGTGCCTCGCCACCGGCCGTCGACAGCTGCTGCATCCACTCGTCCACGTTGGGAAACGGTCGCACGTACACCTCGTTGTTCCCGGACATGTTCGACATGTAGGCCAACCACTGCCCGTCCGGCGACAGCACGGGCATGCGTTCGGATGCATCAGTCGTGAGCAACGCCACCGGGGCGCTGTCGGTTCTCGACCGAACGGCATAGACGTCGGAGGAGCTCGTCTCCACGCGATACACGATCCATTCACCGTCGTTGGAGTAATGAACCTCCCACACCGGCGGCAGGTCGTCGATGGCGGTCAGGAGACGCTCGGCTTGCGAACTGCCGTCAGCGCGCTTGAAATAGATGTCGTTGCTGATACCACGATCGGAAACGAAGGCAAGCGCACTGCCATCCGGGACCCATGACGAGCGGAAATTGACGGACCCCTCGTGCGTGAGGATCGTGCTCGGCCCGCGGTCCAGCCGCTTGACCCAGAGGTGAAGGACGTTGTCCTGCGCAATCGTGATCGCGAGGCGGTCACCGCTGGGCGACAGTTCCGGGTAGCTCATCGCGCCAGACCAGTCGGGATCGATCACCGTGGTCGATCCGTCCCGCGTTACCCACACGGGCTGGACGTTGGCGGCGTACCCGGTGGCATAGATCAGGGTACCGGTCGCCGACACTGAAAGGTCAGCCGCACCGGCAAAGCGCCCGCCAAGCCCTTCGGCCAAGGCCCGTGGGTCTCCGGTAAGCTCGAGATTGTCCTGATCGAACGGGCGCGCCATGAGGGTCCCATCGATCGTGACGTACACCAGGTGTCCGGAGGTCGCATACACCGCGTATGTGCCGCGTACCAAGTATCGGTGTTCTCCGGTCTCGAGGTCGACCACGGCGATATCGCTATCCGCGAGGTTGTTTCCGTGTAGCACCTGAAACAGCACCCCTTTTCCGTTCGGAAGAGCGGAAGGCCACAGGTGGTCGATTTCGCCTCGCGTGCTATCGATGCGCGTCACGATGTGGAGCGGTCCTCCGCCCCCGGCGGCCACTCGTACGAGACCGGGCCCCACACGCCCCGCACCCTGTGCCACGGCGTAGAGGTGTTGGCCATCTGGCGACCACGAGACGCCTTGAATATCCAACCCCGAATCCGCCGCCTCGATCGGTGGGCCGCCGACCAGTGATACAACCTGCACCACTGTGCCTGAGATTGCGGACAAGAACGCCACGCGCGAACCGTCCGGCGAAGCCTTCGGCGAGAATCCGCCCTCCGTTCCCAACAAAGGGGTCCCCGCCAGTGAGTTGCGGCTCCGCACGTACAACCGACCCGGGCCACCCTCATCCCCCACGTAGATCAGGCGGTCCCCGTCCGCAGTCAGCGTGAATCGGGACCCTATGAGGTTCTGGTCGATGGGATCGAAGTCCGGCAGCGACACATTGTAGCGCGAGACCGGCTGTGGTGGCTCCGCACGCGTCCACCCAATGATGGTCGTGACCAACAGGACGATAGCCAACGCCGAGACAGCGGCAAAAGCCCGCACAGACACGCCGGGAGCGGAACGCCCATCCACCGAGGTGGGCCCCGAAATCGCCGGTATCGTAAACGTCGCGTCGTCGAGCGCCGAGGCGAACTTCGCCGCACTCGTGAAACGATCCGCCGGGCTCTTCGCCAAGGCACGATTCACCGCCGCGTCGACGTTCGGTGGCACCATGTCGCGGGTCTGCGTAATGGGAGACGGGCGCTCCGAGAGAATCTTCGCGACGATTGCCTGCACGGAGTTACCGATGTGCGGTGGTTCGCCCACCAGCATCTCGTACGTCATCGCTCCGAGCGAGTAGATGTCGCTCCGGGCATCGATCTCGCGGTCACCGGTCGCCTGTTCCGGAGACATGTAGTGCGGCGTACCCATCGACAGACCGGTTTCGGTGAGTCGCGTGCCGCCCGCCTGACTCACGGCCAACGCAATTCCGAAATCCGCCACGACCGCCTGCCCGTCCTGCATCAACACGTTCTCGGGCTTGATGTCTCGATGGACGACGTTGTGTCGGTGCGCATAATCGAGCGCCGCCGCCACCGACTTGGCGATCTGTACCGTGTCTTCCACCGAGAGCTGCTTCTCGCGATCCATCTTGTCGCGCAGCGTGTCACCCTCGACCAGTGGCATCACGTAGAACAAGAACCCTTCGGCCTCACCCGAATCGTACAGCGGCAGGATGTTCGGGTGCTGCAGGTTGGCGGTGACCTTGATCTCTTGCAGGAACCGCTCGCCACCGAGGATCGCGGAGAGCTCGGGTTTCAGGATCTTGATCGCGACCTTGCGGTCGTGTTTCAGGTCGTGCGCGAGATAGACGGTTGCCATGCCGCCTTCGCCAATGTGACGTTCGATCTTGTAGCGGTCCGCGAGTGCGGTGGAGAGTCGGGAGGTTATTTCGGTCATAAAAAGCGATTTAAGATTACAGAATAGAGAGCACAGAATTTAGATTGCCCCACACCACACCCGTTCTTAGATCTGTATTCTGTGATCTGAATTCTAAAATCATCAGTTCCCTATCCTCTCCCGCAACTCCGTAAACCAATTGTCCACCACCACGACCCGATTTCCGGTCGACGCAGCGCGAAACCGGTTCATCAAGAACCGCTGACCGTCTGGAGCGATGTCGTACTCGCGAGCGAAGGCTTCGAATGCGTACCCCTGAGTACCGAACAACGGGGACTGCACACCTGCATTGAACGTGGGGCCCGGAATGATGTCGACTTGGATCAACTGTGCGTTCGCGTTCCGGTAGAACAGACGGTCTCCTCCGTTTGACCACAGCGGTTCGGCGCCGCCGCCACTGGAGACTTGCCAGCGGGCCTGATCGGTCGGGAATGGCCTGACGTACACCTCTGCCGCTCCCGACTCGTTGGAGACATAGGCGAGCCACCGTCCATCGGGGGAAAGCGCGGCCGCAGATTCGTTGAACGGCCCGGCAACGACGCCGAGCTCGGTCGTATCGCCGACCCGTCGGGCGAAGATATCGCGCCCTGTGGGCGGCCCGTTCAACTGGTAGATCAGCCACTCGCCGTCACGAGAATAAAACGCTTGGACCACCGAACGTTCGTGATCGAGCACGAGATACGGTGCGGCGCTCCCGTCGGCTCGGCGCGCGTATACGTCGCCGTTCTCGCCGCGATTGGACAGGAACAGAATCTCCTGCCCATCCGGGCTCCACGTCGGTCGGAAATTGCGACTGCCCTCGAAAGTCATCTTGGTCGTCGGTCCGCGGTCCAGCTGCTTGATCCATATATGTGTCCCATTGTCAACAACCTCGAGCGCGAGACGGCTGCCGTCCGGCGAGAGACTCCCGGGCCCGAAATTGCCGGTCCAGGTCGTGTCGACTGCCACGCTGACGCCTTCGCGGGTGGTCCAACTGATTTGGTCCGGGTCCTCGTCGACGAGGCCGGCCTGGTACATCAACGTGCCCGAGGCCGAAATGGCGATGTCAGACGTTCCCAGGGCCTCGACGCTGATGCCTTCCAGCAACGGCGTCGGCGGGCCGGTGAGTTCCATTCTATCGATGTCGAAGGGGGCCGCGACGAGCGAACCATCACCGCGAACGACGATCAAGTGACCGGTCGGAGACCATCGAACCATCGAGCCCTGCATCAGGATGCGTTGCTCTCCCGTTTCGAGATCGAGCACAGCGATCTCCGACGTCTCGGCGTTGTACAGCTCGAGCTGAACCGTGAATACAACGCCACGGCCACCAGGCAGCGCATCGGGGAACGTGTGGGCGGCTTCGCCGCGAGTGGTATCCCGGAACGTCACCGTCTCGATAGGTCCGCCCGTCGCCGGCATGCGCGACAACCCATCCACGACGCCCTGCCCTCCAAGGCCGGCGACAAAGTACAAGTACCCATCGTCGGCCCACGTCCCTCCGCCGCGCACGATACCCGAGTCCACCAGGGTCACTGGCGGCTCCCCACTCAACGAGACGATGCGGAGTGCCCTGGGCCCGGTGATGAACGCGACGCGATTGCCATCGGGCGAGAAGAAAGGCTGATGCGCGCCCTCCCCCCCCGCGATGGGCTGCGCTTCCAACCGGTTGCGTTCTCGCAACCACAGTTGCACGCCATCGTCGTTAGCTCCGGTATACACGAAACGCTTGCCGTCTGGAGAGATGGCGATGTTGCTACCGAAGTTGGTGACTAAACCCGCCTCGAGTTCAGGAACGTCGAGTTCGTACCGGATGACGGGAGCGGCTGGAGCCGGACTCGAACGCGTGAGTGCCCATCCTGCGGTCGCCGTCATGATGATTGCAATTGCCGGCCAAGCGAAGCGCACGATCCCGGTTGAAGGCGTTGGTTCGGCGCTTGGGACACCAACAGTACTCGGCACCGTAAACCCGACGTTCGTGAGCGCGTCGGCGAACGTGGCAGCCGTCGCAAACCGATCCGCGGGCATCTTGTTCAATGCCTTGATAATCGCCGCGTTGATATGCACCGGGACGGTATCGCGCGTCGCGGTGACTTGTGGAGCTTTTTCCGTGATCACCTTGGCGACGATCGCTTGGGCGGACGACCCTTGGTAGGGCGGTTCTCCCGCGAGCATTTCGTACAGCATGGCACCGAGGGAATAGATGTCACTCCGGGAGTCCAACTCGCGGTCGCCCATGGCCTGTTCGGGCGACATGTAGTGCGGCGTCCCGATCGACAAGCCCGTTTCGGTGATGCGTTGCCCGCTCGCTTGGCTCACGGCGAGTGCGATCCCGAAGTCCGCGATCATGGCCTGGCCATCGTGCAGGAGCACGTTCTCGGGTTTGATGTCCCGATGGATCACCCCCTGGCGATGGGCGTAGTCGAGTGCCGAGGCGATGGACCGCGTGATCTCCACTGCATCTTCGATCGACAATTGCTTTTCGCGGTCGATCTTGTCCCGCAACGTTTCGCCCTCGATGTAGGGCATTACATAATAAAGAAACGAACCGGCGTCACCTGAGTCGTGGAGCGGCAAGATGTGTGGATGCTGCAGGTTCGCCGTGACTTTGATCTCTTGTAAGAAACGCTCGGCGCCGATGACGGCCGCGAGTTCCGGTCGCAACACCTTCAGCGCGACCTTCCGGTCGTGCTTCATATCGTGCGCGAGGTACACGGTCGCCATGCCGCCTTCGCCGATGTGACGTTCGATGCGGTAGCGGTCGGCGAGGGCGGTGGATAGTTGGGAGGTTATTTCGGTCATAAGAAGCGATTTAAGATTACAGAATAGAGATTACAGAATTTAGATTGCCCCACCCCACACCGATTCTTAGATCAGCATTCTGTGATCCAAATTCTAAAATCATCAGTTCCCCATCCTTCGTTTCAGCTCTTCCGCGAAATTCTCGACGACGATCAGCTGTGGTGCGCTGGTGCCACCGGGTGATCCGACGAAGACGAAGCGCTGATCGTCCAGGTCGACGTCGTAGTGCCGGCCGTTGGATCCCAGAAAGTAGGAGGCCACCGAAAAGAGGGTGCGTCGTTCCCCGAACGTGATCGCGTTGCCGCTGCGCGACACGGCAACTGACACGAGATTGAGGTCGCCGTTGACGTAGAACAACTCATCGCCGCTGTGTGACCACAGCGGCATGCGTCCACCATCGGAAGAGACCTGCCACATCCCGTCGAGTGTATTGGGGAACGGGCGCACCGCTATCTCGTCGCGACCGGTCTTATTGCTCTCGAACGCGATCCACCGCCCGTCCCGCGAGATTTCCGCCACCTTTTCGTCGAACGAGGTCACGACGAGTTCGACGACTGCCGTGTCGACGCCCGGGCGATACCCATGGATATCGCGTCCGCCCGTCGTGCCACCGATCCCGCCGGCGCGCAGCACGATCCACTCGCCCCCGGGACCCCAGAACGCTTCGGTGATACGCGCCTCGAGGTCCAGCAACAACTCGGCCGATCCGATGCCATCGGCGCGCCGTTGATAGAGATCGTAGGAGGAACCCTGCCTCGTCGACAAGAACGTCACCGACCGACCGTCCGGCGTCCAACGCGGCCTGAAGTTGCGGTCGCCTTCGAACGTCAGGCGGGTAGCGGGTCCGTCAGGGAGGTCCTTGATCCAAATGTCGGCCGTCTGATCCTGCACGCGGAGCGCCAGACGGGTGCCGTCGGGAGAGAGAGACAGTCCGCCATTACCGGTGAAGGAAAAAGCCCAGTTTGGATCGAGGACCTGGGCACGACCGTCGCGATCTACCCAATAGGCAGTCGACGTTGCCTGCCCGGGTTCGCCCTGGACGTATGTGAGCGTCCCGTTTCTCGATAATTCCAAGTCGACGGAACCGGCGTTGTCCACCATAATCCCCTCGAACAGGGAAACCGCCGGACCGGTCAATTCGAGCGCGTCGGTGTCGAATGGAGCGGCGAGCAGCGCGCCGTCGGCTCGGACGAAGACGATGTGTCCCGAAGGCGAGTACACGGCGTAGATACCCTGCAGCAACGGTTCATGCCGCCCCGTCCTGACATTCAGCACACCGATCTCCGCGGTACCGAGATCGAGGCCGTGCCGAATGGTGATCAGCACACCCTTTCCGTTCGGGAGTACATGCGGAAAGACGTGTCCGTCCTCACCGGCAGTCGTGTCGGGGACGGAGGCCGGCTGTGGGGTGCCTCCAGTTTCGGGTATTCGCAGAAGCGGACCAGTCTGATTGGCCACGTAGATGAACCCGTCAGGCCCCCACGAGAGTCCCCATCGATTGAATCCGGAATCGGCAAGCGCGACGGGCGGCTCGCCGCCCAACGAAACGATCTTGAGCGTAGCGGGGTTGAGCGTGATGAACGCGATGCGTTCACCGTCGGGCGAGAACGTTGGTGTCGTCGCGCCTCCGGTTCCTGCGATGACCCGCGCGTCGAGTTGATCGCGCTCGCGCACGTAGATCTGGGACAGGTTCGGTCCAAGCCCGAGAAATGCCAGTCGCGAATCGTCCGGTGCGAGTGCAATGTTGCCGCCTAACCGCTGAACCAGGTCCACCGACTGATCCGGATCGGCAGGCATCATGCGGTACCGGGTGACCGGCTTACTGGACTCTGGTTGCATCCAACCGAGCACCGCCGCCACCGACGCGATTGTGGCGACGGCTGCGAACGCCTTCGTCATGCGGTTCCAAGTTGTGCCAGTCCCCGAAGTCCCCGGTGCCGAGATGCCCATGGCGGTTGCCGGCATCGTGAGCGAGGTGTTAGATAGCGCCTCCGTAAACTGAGCTGCCGTGTTAAACCGATCCGCAGGCAGCTTCTCGAGCGCCATGTGAATTGTCGCGGCCACGTGCGGTGGTACCGTGTCCCGCGCCGCGGTGATCAATGGCGGTTTCTCAGTGATGACCTTCGCGACGATAGCTTGGGCTGTACTCCCCGTATACGGCGGATCTCCCGCCAACATTTCATAGAGCATCGCGCCGAGGGAGTACACGTCCGTGCGAGCATCCAACTCACGGTCGCCCATGGCCTGCTCGGGCGACATGTAATTCGGCGTCCCGATCGACAACCCGGTTTCGGTAATGCGACTGCCCCCGGCTTGGCTCACGGCAAGGGCGATCCCGAAATCGGCGATCATCGCTTGCCCGTCCTGCATCAACACGTTCTCAGGCTTGATGTCGCGATGGATCACTCCCTGCCGGTGCGCGTAGTCGAGTGCGCTACCCACGGCCTTCGCGATATCCAGCGCTTCACTGATGCCGAGTTGTTTTTCTCGATCGAGCTTGTCGCGGAGCGACTCGCCTTCGACGTACGGCATGACGTAGTAGAGCAGCATGCCGCTCGCATCCGAGACGGTTCCGCTGTCATGGAGCGGCAAAATGTGGGGGTGCTGCAGGTTGGCCGTGACCTTGATCTCGTTCAGGAAACGCTCGGCGCCAATCACCGCGGCCAGTTCCGGTCGCAACACTTTCAATGCGACCTTGCGGTCATGTTTGACGTCGTGGGCGAGGTACACGGTCGCCATGCCGCCTTCGCCGATGTGGCGCTCGATGCGATAGCGGTCGGCGAGGGCGGTCGAGAGTTGGGAGGTGATCTCGGGCATCGGACTAAGATGGGGTTCGTAACGGGGTTTCGCCATCCACGGCTGAAGCCGCGGCTCGGCTAGAAGACTGCCGCTAGCTTACTCGTCGAGCGTTGGCGGCCGGGCGACGAGCGGCCCGAGACAGTTGACGGCGAGCTGCGCTGGGAATTGAGCGTAGGAGTGTCGGGAGCGTTGGACGTCGCGAAGCTTTTCAAGAATCTCTAGCTCCGGCCAGCAAATCTCAGGTTTGTAATCTGTAATCTAAGATCTCGAATCATCATCGCCCCGTCGTCATCTCCCGTATGATTTCCGTCCAGTTCTGAATCCAGATCAAACCCCTCGCCCCCTGGCCACCCTCTTGGTCGATGATCAGAATATCTTCGCCGTTGGGATGGATGTCGTAGTTGGGCGCAAGATTGTCTAGGTCGGTAACCGTTCCTCGAGACACACGCGAGGCAATGCGGAACCCGGAGTCCACCGATACTGTGGAAGCGATGAGCGTATTCGAGCTGACGAAGTACAGCTCGGCGCCGTCGGGAGACCATCGCGGAGCCCTGCCGCCCTCGGTCGATACTTGGTAGTGGCCGCCCTCGCCGGTCGTCGCCACCACATAGATCTCGTTGCTTCCGGATCGATCGGAGGTGTAGGCCAACCAACGCCCGTCTGGAGAAATCTGCGCCTCCCATTCATCGAACTCGGACTCGAGAACCCATCGTGGCGTCGAGTCGCCCAACGTAAGGAACCCTATATCCACAGTGCCGTTGCGGTCCGCCACGATCGCCAGCGTCTGGCCGTCCGGGAACCACGACTGGGGGTAGGCTTCGTAGTCAGACACGAGCAGGCGCTCGGCCGTGCCGCTCCCGTCCGATGGCTTCCAATACAGTTGACCGACCTCGTCATTTCGGTCGCTCGAGAAGACAACGCGACTGCCGTCCCGCGTCCACACCGGCGCACGATTGCGAGTGCCTTCCGCCGTGAGGTTGGGCATCGTGCCCTGGTCGATATCGAAGATCCAAATGTCGACGCGGCTGCCGACGTCCGAGAAGACGAACGCGACGCGCCGGCCGTCTGGTGAAAAGGTGGGGTTTTCCAGATTGCCATCTTGCGGCAGCTCGAGGGTCGTTGATCCGTTGGGGCCCACAAGGGCCAAGACCTCGGCCCTACTGCCGACCCCGGGCTGATAGGCCAAACCGCCTTCGGCCGACAGGGCGAACTCTCCGAGGCTGGGCCCAGCCAATCGCAGCCCGTCGAGAATGGCCATTGCCTGACCCGTGGTGCGCTGGGCACTGGGATCGAACGGTTGGGCCAGGAGCGAACCATCCGCGCCCGAGAACACCAGATAACCGGAGGCGTACCTCGCGTATGTGCCAAACCCAATCGTGTCGATGCTACC
Source organism: Gemmatimonadota bacterium (assembly GCA_039656555.1). Classification (GTDB taxonomy): domain Bacteria; phylum Gemmatimonadota; class Gemmatimonadetes; order Gemmatimonadales; family GWC2-71-9; genus CAMYLY01. The sequence goes on from JBDHLU010000005.1 coordinate 66,048, forward strand.
ACTCTCGAGATCCACGACGACGATCCGAGCCTCTGCAGGACTACTACCTGCCACTCGGGCCAGCGTTGCCACTCCCCCAGGGAGCGCCGATGGATGGATCAAACGCATGTCCGCCGGGGTCGGCACCGGAGTCGCTACTCCGCCGCCGGCCGGCACGGTATGCAACGAGTTGTTGTCCGAGAAAATTATGACGTCGTTGTCACCCCAACTGGCGCCCTCCGCTCTAGCAATCTCGAATATAGGCACCGGTGGCCCACCGGTCATCGGGACCTTCCGAATGCGACCGTCGGAATAGAATCCCAACCAGCGTCCATCCGGCGAAAAGAACGGAATCGACGCGTCGTCGGTACCGGGGATCTCTTCGGCCTCCAGTTGCCCAAGTCGCCTTCGGTACAGCGGCGAGCGACCTTCACCGCCTCCACCACCCACGAAGACCATCCACTCGCCGTCCGGTGAGAGCGCGACCGTTGGGCCGCAGCATCTGCTATAACCGAGGACACCTTCGGGTGCGGGAACCAGAAAACGCGTCAGCCGAATTTCTGGGGTGCTGGTGGTCATGCGGCCGCCGAGAAACACGACAGTCAATACTAATGCCGCTCCAAGGAGGAGTAGTGCCGTAGATTTTCTCGATCGCGTCGCGACCGGTATCGATTCCGCAGGCATCGTCGCAGTCGACGGAATCGTGAACGCCGTGTTCGTCAACGCGTCCGCAAATGTGGCCGCCGTACTGAACCGATCGGCCGGCATCTTGTTCAACGCTTTGATAATCGCGGCGTTGATGTGTCCGGGGACCGTGTCTCGCGCGGCCGTAACCGGTGGTGCCTTCTCGGTAATGACCTTGGCCACGATCGCCTGCGCCGAGCTGCCTTGATAGGGCGGCTCACCCGCGAGCATCTCGTAGAGCATCGCGCCAAGAGAGTACACGTCGCTCCGCGCGTCGAGTTCACGGTCGCCCATCGCCTGTTCGGGCGACATGTAATGCGGCGTCCCGATCGACAAACCCGTTTCCGTCAGGCGTTGACCGCTCGCATGACTCACGGCGAGGGCTATCCCGAAATCCGCGACGAGCGCTTGGCCGTCGTGAATCAGGATGTTCTCGGGTTTGATGTCGCGATGGATCACGCCTTGCCGGTGCGCGTAGTCGAGCGCCGAGGCAATCGATCGCGTGATGTCGATCGCGTCCTCGATCGCGAGTTGCTTTTCACGATCGAGTTTGTCGCGCAGCGTATCACCCTCGATGTAGGGCATGACATAATAAAGGAAAGAGCCCGCGTCACCCGAATCGTGGAGCGGGAGGATATGCGGGTGCTGCAAGTTCGCCGTGACTCTGATCTCCTGCAGGAATCGCTCGGAGCCGATGACGGCCGCAAGCTCCGGTCGCAAGACTTTCAAAGCGACCTTACGGTCGTGTTTGAGGTCGTGGGCAAGGTACACGGTCGCCATGCCCCCCTCGCCGATGTGGGACTCGATCTTGTAGCGGTCGGACAGGGCGGTGGAGAGTTGGGAGGTTATTTCAGGCATCGGACTAAGATGGCGTTTGTAACGCGATTTCGCCATGTGGCTGCTCGGCCATGCAGGCATGCGTTGCGAACCTCGGCCGAGGAAGGTCAGATTGTGGGTATGCCAGCACAGCAAGAGATCACCACAATTGAGGCACTACTCGCGTTGCCGGATGATGGCATGCGGCACGAGCTGCTGGACGGCGAGCACGTCGTGACGCCATCACCCCGTTTCGTGCACCAGCTCGTCTTGGGAGAAGTGTGGGAACACCTTCGTGATGCCGTCGGTGATCGGGATGACATCGATGTGCTCTCGAGTCCGGCCGATATCTATTTGGGTCCGCGTACGCTGGTGCAACCGGACCTGTTCATCGTGTCGGTCGACTCCGAGCGCCGGGCGAATATCGCGTGGAAAGACGTGTCAACCCCATTGCTGGCGGTCGAGATACTCTCGCCTTCGACGGCATCTCGAGATCGCGGGAAGAAACGCCGGATCTATCTAGAGGCAGGGATCGAGGAATACTGGATCGTGGATATCGATGCGAGGCTCATCGAACGTTGGTGCATCGGGAACGAGCGGCCCGAGATCGTCGATGGTGAGCTACGCTGGGAATTGAGCGTCGGAGTGTCTGGGGTGGTGGATGTGGCGGCGCTTTTCGAGAAACTTTAGGTCCCGCCCACAGTTCCTCGGTCACGGCGTCCTCAACTCCACCACCCACACGTCACTCTCGAATTGGTTGATGAAAAAGAGAAACTGATTTTCCGTAACCCCGAGGTTGGGCGCAGGGAACCGACGTTCGGGACTGTCGAACCGGACGACTTCGCGCGGAGTGCCACCGGCGGCCGGAACGCTCCAGACGATGAACATGTCGTCGGCTCCACGCCTTCCGTAGTACACGGTCGTCCCATCGGAGGACCATTCGGGTCTGGACACGCCGGACTCGCCCGGCGCCACTCGCCTGGATTCGCCGGAAGCTGGATCGAGGATCCGTATCGTGTTCGTCGGATCGGACTGATAGACGACCTGCCCGGTGACCGGCGACCAGCGTGCCCAAAATCCCCCGCCGGTGGTCAGTGGCTCGGGATCGGTCCAGGCCACTCCCTTCCCGTCTCGTCGAATGATGTAGAGCTCCGAACGTCCTGTGCGATCTGACGAAAAAATAAGCGCGTTCCCGTCCGGCGCCCATGTAGGGTTGCGGTCCTGGGCTGAATCGCTGGTCAGTCGTTGAACCGCTTCACCCTCCGCACCCATGACGAAGATGTCGCGGCTACCACCGCGGAGAGAATAGAACGCGATTTCAGAACCGTCCGGCGAGAAATTCGGATGGTAGTCGTCGTTGGGGTCTGTCGTCAGTCGCTGGGGCTCACCACCAGCCGCAGGGATGCGATAGATGTCTTGGTTACCCTCGCGGTTGGAGTCATAGATGATCCATCGTCCATCCGGCGAGAATTGAGCGGTCTCGACGACCTGCGATTCATTCGTGATCGCATGAGCATCAGAGACAGAAGCGGTCTGGGTCGGGATGTCGAGTGACCAGATATTGGCGATATGCCGAAACTCGGAATACGTGAAGAGGCTGCCGTCGGCCGATAAGTCTATCGTGTGCGCGTCGATGCCCGTAGTAATGGGAACCGCTTCACCTCTGGGCCCGCCGTTACCATCGATCGCGATCTGATACACATCGCGGTTGCCACCGCGGTTCGAGACGAACAGCAGGTAGCTCCCATCCGGTGCCCACACTGGACTCACATTCAAGAAGCCGCCGGCCGTTACCTCGACGACATCTCCACCGCCAACCGGAACGATGCCGATGGAACTCGGATCGACATTGCCTAGCTCGTGGCTGCCATTCACGAAGAGCGAGGCACCGGAGACGAACACGATATTGGATCCGTCCGGCGACCAGCGCAGGGAATGCACCTCCGTCAGATCCGCGACCTTGTCCGCCGGCCCGACGTCCACTGGTTGGATGTAGATAGCGCTCGGTTGTCGTTGCGTACCCAGCCTCGTGGAAAATTCCTGCCAGACGAAGGCGACACGGTCTCCAGTCGGCGACCACACGGGATTGCCCAGATACCCTTCAGGTACACCTGCCGACCCTGGTGCGGCGAGTCGACGCGGCGTGCCACCAAACACCGGAACGACAAAGATCTCACCTCTGGACGCGTACATGAGTTGGGAGGCATCTGGAGACCACTGAGGGGAGTGATGGTTGCCAGGCACGTTCTCGGTGAGCGCGATCGTACCGCCACCTGCCAACTGGCGCACGAACAGCCGCATGCCGTCAACAGGACCGGCGGAGTATGCGACGGTGCTGCCGTCGGGCGAGAGGGACGGGTAGAGTTCGATCCCGAGATCGCGTGTTACGCGGGTGGATTGCCCGATTGTAAGGGCCGGCCGGTCGCTGTCGAAGACCCCGAGTCCGAAGGCCAATGCGAGCACGCCCGCCACCGCGACCACCCCGGCACCGACGATCTTGCGTCGGTCCCACGTCTGCACGGACGGCATCGGGTGCGTCTGCGTCGGGGTCATGCCGCCACTCGGCGTACTTAACGACTGCAGCACCGGCAACATCTCGGCTGACGATTGCCAGCGGTCGGCCGGTTTCTTCTCGAGACACTTCATGACGAGATCTGCCATGGCGGGAGAAACCGCCGCGCGGTGCTTGGTGATCTGATCCGGCGGTTCCATGACGTGCGCCGCGAGGATCGCTTGCGGTGTCGCCCCCTCGAACGGAGGGCGTCCGGAGAGTAGTTCGTACGCCATGGCGCCGATGGCGTAGATGTCGGTGCGATGGTCGATGTGCGGGTTGGCGGCGGCCTGCTCGGGCGACATGTACGATGGGGTACCCAGGGCCACGCCAGCGGTCGTGAGTTCTTGGCGACCGGTGGCTTCGCTGACGGCCTTTGCGACTCCAAAGTCAGTGACCAACGCGTGCTGACCGGACATCAGCACGTTGTCGGGCTTGATGTCGCGGTGCACAATCCCCTGCTCGTGCGCGTACGAGAGCGCGTCCACGATCTCGGCCAAAATCTTCGCGGCATCGTGCACAGGCAGTTCGCCCTCCCGCTCGATTCTCGCCCGCAGCGATTCCCCATCGATGTACGGCATGACGTAGTAGAGAAATCCGTTTGCCTCACCGGAATCGTGCAGTGGCAGAATGTGCGGGTGGGTCAGTCTCGCGGCGATGCGGATTTCGCGCACGAACCGTTCGGGCCCCAATGCCGCGGCGAGTTCAGGCCGTAGCACCTTCACGGCGACGTTGCGGTCGTGCTTGATATCGTGTGCCAGGTACACGGTCGCCATGCCGCCGCTTCCGATCTCGCGTTCGATCGTGTAGTGGTCGGCGACCGCAGCCTTCAGGTTCTCGAACGTCTGCGACATGGCCTAGCGCGGCCGAGGGATAGCGTGTTGGAGGGGCACGTTGGCCATAACCTGCCAAAGATGCGCGTCTCCGTCGAGATACGCGAGTCTGGAGTCAGGGTTACCATTTTGCCCGCCCAGAATTCAGTTCCTCGACGCCGCGCTGGTCAGCGTCTTCGAGCCCAACCCCCTAGACTGGAATAAAACTGCTCGTGGGCTTGAGCCTTCGTGCAAACGCAGCCAACAATTTGGCGGCCTTGTCGAGGTCGCCGACATCGACCATTTCATTCGGACTGTGCATGTATCGATTGGGCACCGAAACCAAGCCGGTCGCGATGCCTTGGCGTGCACTGTAGATCGCGTCAGCATCCGTTCCGGTGTCACGCGGCGCCGCTTGCACGGTGTGGGGAATCTTCTCAGCCTCGGCCGCCGCCGAGAGCAACTCAAACACCACTGGGTTAACTGCCGAACCTCGGGAGAGCACCGGACCCCCACCCAGTTTGAAATCACCATGCACGGTCTTTTCGACTCCCGGATGATCCGTTGCGTGCGTGACATCGACGGCAATGGCCACATCGGGATCGAGCGCGTTGGCGCTCGTCCGTGCCCCGCCACCGTTCCAGGCTATTTCTTCCTGTGTCGTCGCGACCGCGAACACGGCCGCCTTTGGCTTCCGACGCGACAGCTTGCGGAGTGCTTCAAGCACGACGTACGCACCGATCCGATTGTCGATCGATCGCGATGCGATGCGGTTGTTGGGTAACTCGACGGTGCGGGCGGCGAGCACGACCGGATCGCCGATCGCTACCCGCTTGAGGGCGTCTTTCTGGTTCTTTGCCCCGATGTCGATCCACAGATCGCGGATCTTCGACGCCTTGTCACGGTCAGCTGATTCGATGAGGTGCACGGCCTTCTTGCCGATCACCCCCTCCACCGCCCCATGTCTTGACTGAATCAAAACTCGCTGGGCTACCAGTACCTGTGAATCCCACCCGCCTATGGTCTGAAAAAAAAGAAACCCATCGCTGTCGATGTGGACGATCATCAACCCGATCTCATCGATATGACCGGCGAGCATCAATCGCGGGCTGCCAGACGGGTTGATGCAGGCGATCGTGTTTCCCGAAACGTCGGTCAGAACATCGTCGGCGAACGTTGCTGCCTCGTCACGCCACACGCGGGCGGGTGCGGTCTCGAAGCCGGACGGCCCTGGCGTATCGAGCAGCCGGAGCAGGAATTCATGTTTGGAGGGCATGTTGGGAAGTTGCCACCGGTCCGTGTTTCTGCAAGAGGTTGACAGGCGCTTGCTGCACTTGTCCTTTGTCCGAGGGTTCCCTTCATCATAGAGGTAACATGTCCACTGATTCGTCCGGCATGGCTACAAACGCGTCCCAAGAAGCCCCCTACATATCATCATCGGAGTCGCTACCGGAAATCACGTTCAAGGCGCTGGTTCTCGGGTTCATACTCTCGGCGATTCTGGCCGGCGCCAACGCGTATCTCGGGCTCAAGGTGGGTATCACGGTTTCGGCGTCCATTCCCGCGGCCGTAATATCGATGGCCGTGCTCCGGTTCTTCCGGGAGTCGAACATTCTCGAGAACAACGTGGTCCAGACGGCGGCGTCCGCAGGTGAGTCGCTCGCGGCGGGCGTGATCTTCACGATCCCGGCGCTGATCATGCTGAACTACTGGTCGCGCTTCGAGTTTCTCCCGACGCTGATCATTGCGATGTGTGGCGGGATTCTCGGTGTGTTGTTCACCATCCCGCTGCGCCGGGCGCTCATCATCGAGGCCAACCTCAAGTTCCCGGAAGGGGTGGCGACGGCTGAGGTCCTGAAAGCGGGAACCGAAGGTGGCGCGGGAGCAAAACTCATTGGGATTGCCGCACTTGCGAGCGCCCTGCTCAAACTGAGTCAAACCGGGTTCAAGCTCATTGCCGGACGTGGAACGGGGTCGTTCACGGCGGGCAACACGGTATTCGGATTCGGCAGCGAACTTGGCATGGCGTTGTTGGCCGTTGGTTACATCGTGGGGATCAACATCGCCGCGCTCGTGTTTATTGGCGGTCTGATCTCGTGGCTGTTTGGCATCCCGATCTACACGTCTCTGGTTGATCCAGCCGCGCTTCGGGAGTTGGTGGGAGACCTCCACGGGTACGAACTGGCGGAGCAGGTGTGGAGCCAGCGCATTCGGTACATGGGTGTGGGTGCGATGGCGACCGGCGGTATCTGGGCCCTGATCGCGCTCATCAAGCCGATTCGCGATGGCGTGCGCTCGTCGATCGAGGCAGTGAAGCTGCATCGATCCGGGGGCGCCAGCGATGTGCCCCGGACCGAGCGTGACACGCCGATCAACTATGTCGGCGTGGGCATCGTGCTCATGGCGATTCCAATCTTTATCGGCATTGCCACCGTCGTGAATCAGGATGCGCTCGGCATCACGAGTGGGCTGTACTGGGGGGTGGTGAGTCTAGGGCTGGTGTTCGCGCTCATTGCTGGGTTCCTGTTTTCCTCGGTTGCCGGATACATGGCGGGGCTCGTCGGGTCGTCCAATAACCCGATCTCCGGGGTCACCATCGCCACGATTCTCACGATCTCGTTCATCCTGTTGATGCTCCTGGGTGGCCAGATCGACTTTCTCACAGAGGGAACGAAGGCAACGGCCGCCGCCGCAACGGCGATTCTGGTTGGCGGTGTCGTGTGCTGTGCAGCGGCAATCGCCGGTGACAACATGCAAGATCTGAAGGCGGGGCGGATCCTCGGTGCCACGCCGTATAAACAGCAAATCATGCAAGTCGTCGGCGTCGTTGCGGCGGCGATTGTGATCGCACCGATTCTGCAACTCTTGTTCAGCGCTTATGGGTTGGGCGACGTATTTCCCCGCGCTGGCATGGACCCGTCGGAGGCGCTATCTGCGCCTCAGGCAACGTTGATGAGTTCGGTGGCCAACGGGGTATTCACGCGAAACTTGCCATGGAACATGATAGTCATCGGCATCGGCATCGCCATTGCCATCATCATCATGGATGAGGTGCTGAAGGCGAAGAAAGCGAACTTCCGAACCCCGGTACTCGCTGTCGCCGTCGGCATTTACCTGCCACTCGAACTCACGGTTCCCATGTTCATCGGCGGCATCGTTTCGTTGCTGGCAGTCCGTATGCTGCGTGAGCGCGGTGCTTCTGAAGGTGAGATCACATCTGCAGGAACCGCGGGCCTGCTTTTCTCGTCGGGGTTGATTACCGGTGAAGCCCTTGTCGGAATTCTGCTGGCCATTCCCTTTGCCGCTGCTCAGAACACCGATGTGATCCGGCTGGCGCCCGAGGGTTTCGAGACGTTTGCCACCGTACTCGGGATCGTCTCGTTTGGCTTGTTCACGGTGTGGTTGTACAAAGTGGCAACGAAGTGGAATAAGTAAGACGGGAAGACGGACAGACCGGAAGATGGGAAGTCAGACGGTGACACTTCCCGTCTTCTCGTCTTCCTGTCTGTCCGTCTCTTCGTCGGCATACCATCGAAAAAACAAGATGGACGCCGTTCCGAAGATGATGAACCCGCCCCCAATCTTCATGATCATTCCCGCTATCTGCTGATCGACTCGCGAAGACAGCGCGCCAAACGGAGGTGCGAGTTCGTAGAGTGCATAGATCGGGTAGTCGGCGAACGTGAGAAACGCGGCCGGCACGGTCGGAATGAACACGTTGAGGATGAGAAAAACGATACGGCCCGGATAACTGAGTGGATCGAGTTCGGGGAGTGGACCCAGCACCTGCCACCAGAACACCAATCCAGCAAACAGCCACGCCATGTCGATCGCGAACGATCCGAGTTGTGAGGGATTGAATCCGTCCACGACCACTGGAAGGTGGGTTCCGAGCATCACAACGTTGAAAACTGCGAACGCGATGAGTGGCCGAGTGAAGATCTTTATGATGCGGAAAACGAACGGCCGATCTATCGCGCGACGGATGACCTCACGAGGAAGACCGTGCAACAGTAGGGGCGGTACCGCGAAAGAGTAGAGCAGGTACTTGAGCATGTGGACGCTCGCGAGATAGCCTGCCCCAAGCGGTCCGATCGGCCAGTCGGACGCCAACCACAAGATGACGAGACCTGCGAAGAAAAAAGGGCGTCGCCGCGAGGTTTCCGGATCGGACACACGACGTGTGATTTCGATGTAGCCCATCGCTAGCAACCCGATGAACAGCCACACGCCAGGGTAGGCTTGCCACGACCAGGTCCACGGATCGCCGCTGGCGGAGCACCAGAAAGACATTAGCTATCGACGATCGGACATCAGCTGCCCCATCACCATTCCCCTCTTACGAGGAGCGGAATATCATGCGCCCAATCTTGCTGGCGCGTTCCGAACGGGTACATGACGTGTGCCTTGTCGTCGGTGGTGTAAGCGACCACGCTCGCCGCATGTCCGACCGTGTACGATGCATCCGTTTCGTTGGCCTCGATGATCACTGCTGGGGGCAGCCCGACGCGTTGCTGGATCGCGTTCACCGAATCCAGTGACCCAAGAAGCCCGATAAAAGACGAATCGAACGTGTTCAACCAATCACGGACGCGCTCGGGCGTATCCCGTTCTGGATCGGTCGTGACGAACACGACTTTGACCTTGCCGGAAATTTGCGGATCCAGACGTTTGAGGACCGCGCCAAGGTTGGCCATATGGACCGGGCAGATGTCGGGGCAGTAGGTATACCCAAAAAAAAGAAAGGTGACGAACCCTTCCGTGGCGGCTTGGAAGTCGAACTTCTCGCCGTACGTATCGGTCAGCGAAAAATCGGGTTTTTCCCATGGGTCCAGCAGCAGCCTTCCACGCAAGCCCAATGCCGGTGGCCGACCAGGGCCACACGAAGCAAGTACGGCGGCGGAGACACAAACTGCTAACCATCGCGTCCCTGTATGTCTCAGCATGTTGTCCAATGGTCTACCCAGGCCTTCTCGACTGGAATGAAGCCGGTCAACGGCAGGAATGATAATGAATGCGGAGCTCGGATCTGATATCCTCCATGAGGCTACTCGCCCCAATCCGAAACCTCCCTGGTGTGGTCCACGGTTCACCAAGCTCCAGTTCGGCGAGTCTCATCCACTCCAGGGCCTCACGAGCTTTCCTGATTCCGCCGGCCGGTTTGAGTCCCACTCGACATCCGGTCAGGTCTTTGTAACAGCGAATGGCATGGGCCATGACCACACCCGCCGGCAAGGTGGCGTTCACCTGTTCACGTCCGGTCGAGGTCTTGATGAAATCCGCTCCGGCCATCATGGACGTCATGCTTGTTTTCCAAACGATGTCGGGTTGTTCGAGGTCTCCCGTCGCGAGGATGACCTTGACGCAAGCGTTTTTGGCGGCGGTGCGGAGCGTAAAGACTTCCTCGTACAGCGCCTTCCAGTCTTCCCGGCGCGCGAGATCGCGCGTGATCACCAGATCGACTTCGCTGGCGCCGGCCGATATCGCATCACGAATCTGGCGCAAGCGATCGTCCATGATGGGCAACGGTTTAGGGAAGCCCCCAGCAACGGCAGCGACTCTGATGTTCGTATTCCGCAACGCATGGAGGGCAGTCGAAGCGAATTGGTGGAAGACACAGACGGCGGCGACCCGGAGAGACGGGTCGAGCGACAGTGTCTCGAGGACTTCACCGGCAATAGGGTGGACCGCCGTCACGCACAGGTCATTGACGGAGGCGGCCGTGTCTCGTTCGGAGAGTGAGGTGAGGTCCATGACCGAAATGACGCGCCCCATCGTGGTGATCCGCTGTTCGGTGCTGACCGGTACAGTGCTCCGAACACGACTGACGCGCGCATGTACCTCGTCGTTGTCCAGGCGAGCTTCCTGCAAAACGCCGAGATCAAACGGAATTCCCGGATTCCGGTCGGGGCTCGCCGGTTCGTTCTCTCCCATCGGGTGAGTCCCTAGATCAGCCTGGGAGGATCAGTACGACCACGAGCAACGCGAGGGCGATTACCACACTCTGTAGTTGGAGTTCCCGAGCCTGGTTGCGTAGTCGGGTCGCGACTGCCTGGTCCGCAATCGACTCCTCGTTACCATCCAGATTGCGCGCACCGCGCGCGGCCATCTTCACTCACGTTCCCTTGTGAGCCTGGAGTACGCCGAGCATGCCGGCGAAGAATGGGAGGACGGTCAGCATGCGCCACCACCTGGGCCAGTCCAGCACGATTTGTCCCGCGACGATCACCGCTGCGAGGGCTAGCATGGCGACGCCAAATGTGAGCCGAGCACGCTGGCCCCGCGGGCCAATATTGGATTCTCTAGTAATGTTGGGTGCCATGGTCATTCTCCCTGTCCGGCATTCTCGCCGTTCCCACCGGTGTGTAGATTACTTCAATCTCTAACGATCTTCGAGCTGGAGGAGAGCACGTGCTTTTAACACTTGTTGTGGCGATTGTGTTCGGCGGGATGCCCGAGGCACCGCCGTTACCGTCGCAGGACGTTGGCTGCATCATCATGAGGGATTCTGACCCCGCCACGAGGCCAAGCCCTCTGGATTCCGTCATGTTTGCGGTTGGGGGGACGTCGGCCAAGGTGTGCTATGGCCGTCCCTCCGCAAAAGGGCGTACCATGATCGGTGGAGCGGCGGTCCCCCACGACAAGATCTGGCGTACCGGGGCCAACGAACCCACGATGATCCACACATCGGGACACCTCAATATTGCGGGAATCGAGATTGAACCGGGTTCTTACTCCGTGTACAGTGTCCCCGGTGAGAACGGGTGGCAAATTGTATTGAATCGTTCGATCACCCAATGGGGACACGAGAGGTTCTATAGCGGTGACGTCGCGGCCCAGGAGATCGGTCGCGCCGACGTTGAGTCCCGTCAGACGACCAATCATGTCGAGGCGTTCACGATACGTACAGAGGGCAGCGGGGACACGGTCACGCTAATTCTCGAATGGGAGAACACGCTCGTCGCCATACCTATTCGGCAGGGTCGGTAGTCAGTTCCCGGCTTCGACCGGCCAAGAAGTACAAGACGACTAACACGGCGCTGGCCGCACTCACGCCGATTTTGAGTGCGGCCGGAGCCCCGCTGGCAGACAGGAGACCCTCGATGATACCGGCGAGGAGTAGGAGCGACGCCGCGGACGCCACCAGTTTGATCGCCTCGCGACCCTGTACCGTGAGCGCGTCTCGGCGCGCGATGTCACCTGGGGCGAGAATGGCCTTTCCGATCAACAACCCCGCTGCGCTCGCGATGAAAATGGCCGTTAGTTCAAGGACACCGTGTCCGGCAATGAACGTCAGGAGCCAGCCGACGAGCCCGTAGTTCGCGAACATCCCCAACACTGCCCCAAAGAACAGCCCATTGAAGAGCAGGACCACGACCGTTCCGATGCCGGCAGTGATCCCAAACGCGAACGCAGCAAAGGCGACCTGGATGTTGTTGGTGATGATAGAGGAGGCTACGATAGGCAGATAGGGCGATGGAGACTGCGCATATCCACGTCCTGCGGCCACCTCGCTGGCCCCGATTTCCGCGCGTTGGATCATGCCGTCCGGCATGATCTCGTAGATGATGTCCGGCTGTTGCCGCACGATCTCAAACCCGATCGTCCCCGAAGCAACGAAGATTATCATGGCCGCCGCTATCAATCGCCGCGCGCGATACGTGGCGGCCGGCAATTCGCTTAGGAGTAGATGTCTCAACGGCAGCCGTCGTACTCCTTGGAATCCGTAGAGCGCGTTATGCCCCATGCCGACGATGCGTTCTAGGTATCGGAGCACGCGCGGGTCAACGCCGTACGTGCGGGCCCGCGCGAGATCTGCGGCGGCGGCCCGGTACTCGGCGGCGAATTTCGTAAGCTCGGATCCACGGAGTTGTTTGAGCCCCCGTTTTTCGATATCCGTCACTCGTTGCCGGAACGCTTCCCAGGTGGGCTGGCGGAGTGCCACGAAGCGAACGCCCGTTCCCGAGGCTACGGTGTTGCCCATCCCGCGTCGGGTCGCGCTCTTCGCTTGGCGTTTGGCGAGTTCGTCGTGATAGAGTGAGACGAGCATGTGCTCGGCATTGGGCCCGGGGAGGGTGATGTGGTCTGCAAACCGCGTTGCTAGTTGACGCGCAAACCGCACCCGCGTTTCCGAAGGCAGGCGGTCGAGGCGGGTCATGAACTGTTCAATCAGTCGGAACTCGTCTTCGGCGAGAAGGGGTGGGCCGGCATCGATGATGTCTGGGGTCGTTTCGATTTCGGGCGCCGCCAATGAAATATCTTCGGCTTGGTCGCGGACGACGATCGTTCCGGCTACGAGGTCGCCCAGCCGGCGATGATGCTTCTGAAAGAAGATGAACAGCAATCCGACGACGTACGAGTTTCCGGGCTGAAAATCGACCAGGCGGAGGAGGTTCCGAGCAATGGCCGCCGTGAATGTGATGGGGTGCCCTGATTCCATCACGACGCGGATGCCCAACTTCCGTTTCCCTGGAGTGCGACCGCCAGCCAACCCCTCGAACAGGGCGTAATATCCCCAGGTGATCGCAAACCACAGGAGGATGAACGACGCCAGCATGATTCCGGTCGTGGCGTCGGCATCCGATGCGATCAGGGGTGTAAGGAGGAGGAATCCGGCCCAGAACGTCAGGAGCAGGAATACGATGATCATCACCTGATCGACCAGGGCCGCGGCTACACGAGAACCGAGTCCGGCGAGTTCGAGTTCGAGCACGATGTGCTCTGGGGTCTCCACCTTGATCCGCCGGGCGAACGTGGACGTGATTGCCGGGGCTCGCGTCGTCTGCATCATCAGTTCATCTTATCGACGGGGAGAACGGATGGCCATCCACGAGCTACGGCCGATGACAACTGGTGAGATCCTCGACGCCGTATTCGGTATCTATCGAACGGCGTTCGTGGTGATGGTGTCTATTGTGATCCTCTGCCAGGGTATCCCAACTATCCTCTACACCTACATGCTCTTGGCCGGCGGCCCATTCGTGGAGCCGGAGTTGTTTTTTGTGTCGCTGTTCCTGCGGGGCATCGGTGCAACGGTGTCTGGAGCGGCGATTATCCTAGTGGTATCCGACACGCTCCTTGGCAAGAACCCGGACACGGGGGTGTCACTTCGGATGGCACTGCGGGCGTTCGTCGGGCTTTTCGTGGCGGGCCTCGCCCGCCTGTTGTTGGTAGTTCTGGGTCTCATGATATTCGTTGTACCGGGCGTGATCATCGTATGCGGGTACGTCATAGTCGAGCAGGTCATCATGCTCGAGCAACCCAAACACGCGATCAGTGCGCTTCCTCGCTCGTGGGCACTCACGAAGGGGTACAAGGGCAAACTCTTTGGTCTCATTGTGATCCTGTTGCTCTTTGTACAGCTGATCCCGAGCATCGTAGCGGGCGCACTGGCGGCGTTACTGCCGGCTTTCGATGCCTATATCCAGATTGGGGTGTCACTCCTGCAGTTGGTACTTTTCCCGTTGTTGCCGGTGGCCTTTACGTTGGCCTACTATGATTTGAGAGTGCGCAAAGAGGCATTCGATCTAGAGTTCCTGAGCGCCCAGATTGGCATGGACACTGATCCGGTGCCGGCGTGACGCAGTCCCAGGCAGTGTCACGTGATTCAGTCGAGATCGTAATCAACGATGTGTTTGCCACACCCGAGTACGACTGGTCGGAGGTTCGGGATCCCTTCGCGTGGATTCGGCAGCAGTACTACGAGCTGGTTGATTGGTTCGCGGCGTTGCATCAGAACCATCCGATAACGTACTGGATCCTGCTCGTCGTCATGCTGGTGTTGCTGACAGCAATCCTGGTGCACTTCTCGTATCTGATCTACCGTGCGTTGCGACCACAGCTGGCACCAACTGAACACGCGACCGGCCACCGACGAGTGGTCAGGGACGCCGCGTGGTACTTGCAGGAAGCACATCGCTTGGAGGACGCGGGTAACCTCCTCGGATCGTTGGTCATGCGATTCGGATCGCTCGTCATGGAACTGGACCGACGCAATATCGTGAAGTTCGATCCATCGAAGACTCCCACCGAGTATGTGCGGGAGGCGACGGTACCAAGGGAAGGGCGTGATTTGTTCCGGATGATCGTGGCTGGGGTGTACCGGCACGCGTACGGTGGAGAGGTTGTAACACGCGACGGTCTGCGCGAATTCGATAAAATGGCTGGAGAACTCGTGGCGGTGCATGTCCCGTAACGCAACGTTTATTCTACTTGTCACTGGCCTGACGGTTGCCTTGGTCCTCGCTGGGTTGGCGGGAAGAAGCGCGGCCCCCAGTGATGCCATGACGGACCAGCGCCGATCGATCTTTCTGCAGGGGCCCAATGGCGCGTCGGGCTTCGCTGAGATTCTTGGGCAGTTCGGTGTGGAGGTGGACCACTTCAGGCGCCCCCTGTTTCACATTGCGGACGATTCCCAGAACGTGGCAGCCGACGATTGGATTGCAGTGCTGGACCTGATGGTAGAGCCCATGGGGCGGGAGCGCGAGCAGATACTCCGCCACGTGGAGCGGGGTGGAGGGCTGTTGGTGGTAGGGAGCACAGGTCTCGAACGCTGTTTCGGGCTCGGAGTGCTCGACCTCGAAGAGTCCACTCCGACACTCGATATTTCCTCGGAGGATCAGCTCTATGATCCGCCGAGGCACCGATACGGTTGGATCGAGGACGAAGGCGAGCCGAGCGTTCTTCGCTTGAGCGGTGAGTCCGAGGACGAATGCGCGGTGACGGGCATCGAGAGTTCGGCCCCGCTGCTCCGTACGACGGCGGGTGACGTGATAGCGTGGCGATTTGGGTTCATTGGAGGTGGCCGTGCCATTCTCCTCGCCGAGGCTCGTTATGTGTCCAACCAGGCACTGCGTGACACCGAAGTGGGTCTACTCGTTTTGCCGTGGCTGCTCGACGAGCGTCCTGAGCGATTCACTTTTGACGAGTATCACCAGGGTTTCGGCGAGGGTGGTTCCATGTTGGGTGCAACGTGGTCGTGGATGACGAGTTCACCGGTGGGTGGGGCGTTGCTGCAACTGGCGTTTGCCGGGCTGGTGTTGTTACTGGCCTTGGGGATTCGGTTCGGCCCAGCTCTTCAAGTAATTCAAAGGGAACGACGATCGCCCATGGAGCATTTGACGGCCCTTGCGGTGGGACTCGAACGCGCCGGTGGGCACACCGAGGCCGTGCGGTTGATCGCAAACGGCCTGCGACGCCGGCTGAGTCGGTCGGTTCTGGCCGGGCACTACACCCATGGTGATATGAACCAGTGGTTGTCAGCGCTTGGAATGGCATCACGCGGGAAGGGAGCTCGAGCAGCGGTTGGGAGGCTCAGCGTTCAACTTCGTAGCACCAACAATACAACCAACGACGTGCTGGAAGCGGCACAAGCAGTGGAGGATGTGTGGGAAGCTCTGCGAAAGAACAAGACACTCAAGCAATCCTAGGCGCACTCCGCCGCGTCGTACTTGGGCAGGATGGTGCCACGCAAGACTGTCTGGTGGCATTGCTTGCGGGCGGACACGTATTGCTCGAGGGTGTGCCCGGGACGGCCAAGACCTTGCTGGTGCGGACGCTGGCTCTGGCGGTGAACGTATCGTATGCGCGCATTCAATTCACGCCCGACCTTATGCCAGGTGACATAACCGGGATCTCGATTCTGAGCGGTGACGAGTTCCGGTTTCGGCCTGGACCCATCTTTCACGATCTCGTGCTTGCTGACGAAATCAACCGTGCGCCGGCCAAGACACAGGCAGCGTTGCTCGAGGCCATGCAAGAACGCACGGTCACGGTCGATGGAACGACGCACCCCCTCTCGAAAACATTCACGGTCTTTGCTACGCAGAACCCAATCGAGTTCGAAGGCACGTATCCGTTGCCTGAAGCCGAGCTCGACCGATTCATGCTCAAGGTGCGTCTCGATTTTCCCGATGCTGAAGTCGAACAGAGCATTCTCGGGAAGTACCTCGATGGATTCGAGGCAGATCGTCCCGACACGTATGGAGTCACACCAGTCGTCGATGGAGACGGCATCGAGGCGCTACGGGACGCGGTACGTACCGTTCGCGTGGAGCCGAGCATCATGCAATACATCACCGATATCGTTCGGGCGACACGGGATGCTGCGTCGTTGACGATGGGTGCGAGTCCGCGTGCCGGTATTGCGTTGCTCAAGACATCGCGAGCACTCGCCATGCTCGAAGGTCGCGACTTCGTGATCCCTGACGACATCAAGTTTCTGGCACCTGCCGTCTTGCGGCATCGTGTTGCTGTCGCACCGGAGTTGGAACTAGAGGGCGTGTCGCCCGATGACGCCTTACGGTCGATTCTCGAACGCACCGAGGTGCCGGCAGCTTGATCGTTCCCTCTAAGCGGGCGGCACTGGTGTTGGCCCTCGCCGCACCCATAGCGTTGCTGGGATTCTTGATGGGCGGAGTCGTGGACGCGCTCCTTCTGGGCAACGCCATCGTGTTGGGCCTAGTGATCGTGGATGGTCGGTTGGCGCCCGGTCCGGGTCGTGTTACGGTGACACGTGACGCACCGGAAAGTTTTTCCGTAGGCCGCCAAACGGCGTTCACCTACCAGTGGCAGAACGATGCGTTGCGGCGCGCGTCGTTGTGGATTCGCGAGACCCGCCCGGACCTCCTTGATGGCGTACAATCCTTGAGACGGCTCACGATATTGCCTGACCAAACGGTGCGGGAAGAACTGTCGGTGCGCGGTGCGCGGCGGGGCCGAGAAACCGGCGGATGGTTGGCCGTCCGGAGCACCGGGCCATTGGGTCTGGCGCACCGGCAATGGCGTGTTGAGTTGCCGTGGAGCGCCACGGTTTACCCCACTCTCCCGGCATCCAGACTGAAGGCGAGCCTTGCAGATGCCGTACAACGTCGGGAAGCTGGCCTTCGCTCGATTCGGTGGCTTGGAGAAGGACGGCAGTTCGAGAGCTTGCGGGAATGGGTTCCCGGTGATGACACGCGTCACATCGATTGGAAGGCGACCGCCCGGCGACGCAAGTACATCACCCGCCAGTTCGAGGAAGAACGTCGACAACAGGTGTTACTCGTCCTCGATGCGGGCCGTATGCTGACGGAGGCCATCGGGGGCGAATCCAGAATGGAGTACGTCGTCCGGGCGGCGCTCTGGCTGGCGTTCGCGGCCAACTACCACGATGACAACGTGGGCATCATGGTGTTTTCGGACGAAGTGCACCACTACGTATCGCCGCAGCGCGGCCGCCGAGGGCTCCGGCAGGTGTTGGAGGTGCTGGCCGTAGCCCAACCCAAGCTCGTGGAACCGGACTATCCCGCGGCGTTCCGTTACCTGGCGGTTCGCAACCGCAAGCGGGCATTGACCGTTTTCTTCACCGATGTGATCGATCGATTGGCGTCTGAAGCCATGGTAGCCAACGTTGCATCGCTGAGACCCAGGCACCTCCCTCTCGTGGTTACGCTTCGGAATCCGGTGCTCGACACCACCGCCACGGCCCGACCGACGAGCGTAGGGGACGCCTATCGGAAGGCGGCGGCAGAAGAACTACTTTCGGCCCGGTCCGAGGCGCTGCTACAGATGCGGCACGCAGGCGCGTTGCTGCTCGACGTTCCCCCCGCTAATGCTGCACGAGCCGTTGTCGATCAATACCTCGAATTGAAGCGACGCGGACGCCTCTAGCGTTTGCTGCCCCGCCGACGGGTGAGGACGTAATCCTTCAGTCGATCGGGAAACAGGGCGGAGAACACGGCGGCGATTCGAGCGTCGTTCCCCACGATGTACCGAGTCCGCGGTCGCCGCGCGGTCAAAGCGCGATGGATCGTCTCTGCTACGCGCTCCGGTGGAATCGCTCGCTTGGGCGGTTGACCTCCGCGGCGCTCGATTGCCGCGATCACTCCAGGGTACAGCTCCCGCATTTCCGAGCTGAACTGCTTGGCATTGTTCAGCGCGCGCTCAGTGGAGGTGGGCCAGATGGCCGTCTTAATGGGGCCGGGCTGGATGACCGAGACCGAAATGCCCCAGGGGCGGAGTTCGAGGCGCAGGCCGTCGCTCAATGCTTCGAGCGCGAACTTCGACGCACCATATGGAGCAGCAAACGGCGTAACGATGCGCCCGTTGATCGAACTCACGTTTACGATGCGGCCCGGGCCAGGTCGGAGGTGCGGGATGAATGCCTGGGTCACGGCGAGTGCACCGAACACGTTCACTTCGAATTGACGCCGGACCTCTTCGAGCGAGAGAGCCTCCAAGGGTCCGGCAACGACGATGCCAGCGTTGTTGATGAGCCCGGCGAGTGAGTCTGTGGTTTCCGCGATGAGATCTCGGGCTTGCTCGATCGAAACCCGGTCGGTCACGTCCA
>JBDHLU010000006.1:0-50220 GCA_039656555.1 Gemmatimonadota bacterium
GTGGCTTTGATGACCGGCGTCACGTTCACCTTGTTTGTAGGTCTTCTGTATTGGGTCCGTGGACTCCTGCGTCGATTGTGGTTCGAAACGGACTAGCCTCGACCCGGTGTGCCTTAACTGTGCCTTACCGTATTCATTAGTAGGAACCCCATGCACAACGGGGCCCCCTAGGAGCCCCGCTTTCTGTGCATCTAGTACCTTTTCGTGAATCTCGTACCCACATATAGGGGGATTCAATTCCCCGTGCCTCCATTGGTTACCCCTTTCTCCCCACCAATCAACGCGACCGGGGCATATTCCACGTAATCCACCGATCTCTTGTGGAACATGATGTGACTGCGGCTAAACCAATGGCAAATAGTGGTTTAAGCCTTGTTCCATCACGTTGAAAACTCTCTAAACCAACACTTTGAGTGTTTTCCACAATCGTGTTTGGGGTGTCTTTATGGGGCGGTGTGGATCAATCCTTAATAGCTGCCTGGGCAGCGGCAAGCCGCGCTATTGGGACTCGGAACGGAGAGCATGATACGTAGTTCAGCTCCGCGCCGTGGAAGAACACGACCGAGGCCGGGTCTCCCCCGTGCTCGCCGCAGATCCCAATCTTCAGTCCGGGCTTTTTGGCGCGGCCCCGTTCGACTGCCAAGTTGACTAACTGGCCCACGCCGGATACGTCGAGCGACTGAAAGGGATCGTCTTTCAAGAGCCCGGTCTCCACATAGTGGGGAAGGAAGCGCCCCGAATCGTCGCGCGACAAACCGAAGGTCGTCTGGGTCAGGTCGTTGGTGCCGAATGAGAAGAAATCCGCTTCTGCCGCGATTTCATCAGCTGTCAAGGCGGCCCGCGGTACCTCGATCATCGTACCGACGAGGTAGTCGATGCGCTGTCCCCGTTTTTCGAACACCCGATCGGCTGTTTTGCGGACGATCGCGGCCTGGCGTCGGAATTCCTCCACATGGGCTACCAGCGGTACCATCACCTCTGGGTATACCTCGACACCCTCTGCCGCCACTTCGCATGCCGCTTCGAAGATGGCCCACGCCTGCATTTCGGTGATTTCTGGATAGGTGATTCCCAACCTGCAGCCGCGGTGTCCCAGCATGGGGTTCGCCTCGGTGAGGGTTTCAACCGTATGGCGAAGCCGCTCTATCCGGACGCCCATATTTTCGGCGAGTTCAGCGATATCGGCCTCGCCATGCGGGAGGAACTCGTGAAGCGGCGGATCGAGGAGGCGAATGGTGACCGGAAGCCCGTCCATGACGCGGAAAATCCCAACGAAATCGGCTCGCTGCATGGGAAGGATCTTGCGTAGCGCGTCGCGGCGACCGGGTTCATCTTCGGCAACGATCATCTCGCGCATCGCGTCGATTCGGTTCCCTTCGAAGAACATATGTTCAGTGCGGCAGAGCCCGATCCCTTCGGCGCCAAAACCACGTGCCCGTGCGGCGTCTTCTGGGGTATCCGCGTTTGCCCGGACCCTAAGCCTTCGGCGTTCGTCGGCCCACTGCATTAGTGTATTGAAATCGTCGCCCAATTCCGGTTCGACGAGCGAGACCTGTCCGAGCAGCACATTGCCCTTGGTACCATCGATCGTTAGCCAATCACCTTCGTCGATCCAGGTATCGCCCACCCTCACTCTATGGTTTGGCTCGTCGAAGTCGAGCGCTCGGGCGCCAACCACGCAGCACTTGCCCATACCGCGGGCTACGACCGCCGCGTGACTAGTCATTCCGCCGCGCGATGTCACGATAGCCTGTGAAGCGACCATGCCGTGAAAGTCGTCGGGGCTCGTCTCACGGCGGACGAGAATCACGGGAACGCCCTGACCAGCCATTTCCTCTGCCCGGTCGGCGTTGAAGACCACGCGGCCGACCGCAGCCCCAGGTGAGGCCGGAAGGCCCTCAGTCAGCACCTGTGCGTGCGTTTCAGGGTCGACCATCGGGTGGAGGAGTTGGTTCAATTGGTCAGGATCCAGGCTGTTCACCGCCATGGATTTGTCGATGAGTCCCTCTTCGACCATCTGTACAGCCACCCGGACAGCTGCCGCGGCGGTCCGTTTGGCCCCGCGAGTTTGCAGGACGTACAGCTTTCCACGTTCAACCGTGAACTCTATGTCTTGCACGTCACGATAGTGGCGTTCCAACACCTCGCTGATCTTTGTGAACTCGTCGAAGGCTTGGGGGAACTTGTCACGCATGTTGGTGAGCGGTTCCGGCGTGCGTATTCCAGCCACCACGTCTTCGCCTTGTGCGTTCACGAGAAACTCGCCAAACAATTCATTGGCGCCGGTAGTTGGGTCGCGCGTAAACGCGACGCCGGTGCCTGAGTCTTCTCCAAGGTTTCCAAAGACCATGGCCATGATGTTCACGGCGGTCCCGAGCGTGTTCGGAATCTTGTGGACGCGTCGGTAATCGCCCGCACGGCGGCTGTTCCAGCTTCGGAACACGGCTTCGACAGCCCTCAGAAGTTGGTCTTCCGGGTCGTCGGGAAACGGCTGGCCGGTATGCTCCCGGACGATGCTCTTGAAGGTGTTGACCAGCCCCTCGAGATCCTCCGCCTCGAGGTCGATATCCCGTTCGATGCCCCGCGCGCGCTTCAACTGCTCGAGCTCATGCTCAAAAGGGTCGCCGCCATTTTCGCTGTTCTTGATTTCGAACACGACGTTTCCGTACATCTGGACGAAGCGCCGATACGAATCGAACGCGAATTGAGGGTTGTTCGATTCGTCCGCCAGTATACGAACGGTCTCGTCATTCAGTCCGAGGTTCAAGATCGTGTCCATCATGCCCGGCATCGAAACGGCGGCACCCGATCGGATCGCGAGGAGGAGGGCCCGCGGTCCGGATCCGAAGCAACGGCCGGTTGCTTCTTCGAGCCTGGACATTGCGGCTCGCATCTCGCGTTTCAGGTCGTCCGAGAGCGAGCCCTTGTCGAGGTAGTCGTGGCAGAGTACTGCTGAGATGGTGAAGCCGGGTGGGACAGGAACGCCAATATTGGTCATCTCGGCGAGGTTGGCTCCCTTGCCGCCGAGGACATCGTGCATGTCTTTGTTCCCATCCGCCTTGCCATTAGCAAAGGCGTACACGAGTGTCATCTGAATCTCCCCTAATCAGCGATCACGGTCACAGGATCTCCTGGAACTGGCTCGTGGGTTTCGCTGTCTGAGTTCGGGATCGGTGTGGGATATTGGCCTGAGAAGCACGCGTGGCAGAACCGATCATCGTCCCCGCCAACCGCACGAAATGTTCCTTCGAGTGAGAGGTAACCCAGCGAGTCCACGCCGAGGTGCTCGCCGATTTCGACCACCGTGTGATTGGCGGCGATCAGCTCGCTTCGGGTTGGGGTATCGATGCCGTAGTGGCATGGGCCCGTAATGGGTGGGGACGCGATGCGCATATGCACTTCGCGCGCACCAGCCTGACGAATCATGCGAATAAGACCCTGGGATGTCGTCCCTCGGACCAGGGAATCGTCGACCACGACGACGCTCTTTCCGTCGATTACGTCACGAACAGGGTTGAACTTGATTCGAACCTTGGAGGTCCGGGATGCTTGATCGGGACTGATGAACGTCCGGCCCACATAGTGATTCCTGATCAGTCCGTGTTCCAGTGGCAGTCCGCTCTCGTCGGCAAAGCCCAGCGCCATCGCGTTGGAGGAGTCGGGCACGGAAAATACGCTGTCGGCGTTGGGGGCTGGGTGTTCGCGCGCGAGTTGACGGCCGAGGTCACGGCGCACGCGGTCAACGGACTCCCCGAAGACGACGGAGTCGGGCCGGGAAAAATAGATCAGTTCGAAGACGCAACGGCGCGATCGTGCGGGTCCCAGAGGTTTGCGATCCGAGATCTTACCATCTCTTATCCTCACCCATTCGCCAGGTTGCAACTCCCGTTCGACTTTGGCCCCCACTATATCGAGTGCGCAGGTCTCGGACGTCAGGATCCACGCATCCCCGAGCCGGCCCAAGATGAGCGGACGGAATCCCATGGGATCTACGATCCCATACATCGTCCGGCCCATCGTCATGACGATGGTGTAGGCACCCTCCGCCCGGTCGAGCGCGTCACGGACCTGATCCTCAGGATCGCGGGCATCGGAACGGGCGATAAGGTGTACGAGTGCCTCGGTGTCGGAGGAGGTTTGGAAGATCGATCCTGTAGCGACGAGATCGCGCCGCAGTTCGCGCCCATTCACCAAATTGCCATTGTGCGCGAGCGCGAGGGGGCCAGAATGGTAGTTCACCACGGTCGGTTGGGCATTCGCGAGAACGGAACTTCCGGTGGTCGAGTACCGTGTATGTCCGATCGCGATGTCGCCGTGGAGCTGCAGGAGTCGTTTGGGCTTGAAAATGTCAGGGACCAGCCCCATGCCACGGTATTGGTGAGGTTTACCCTCTGCGTCGATTGATACGATGCCGGCAGATTCCTGCCCGCGGTGTTGCAGCGCATAGAGGCCGAGGTAGGCTAGCTCTGCTGCGTTCGAGGCTCCCGAGATTCCAAAGATGCCACACATGCTAAGAGGGCGTGTCCATTCGGCGCGGTATGGCGTTGAAGTAGAGTTGGCGCAAATCCGCGATCGGTATCTGCAATATCGCATGGGTCAACGCGATTGCAAACGTCCCGTCTTGGTCTCCAACGACTCCAAGTGGCATAGCAGGCACCCCGTGCTGGTCTGCCATCTTGACTACGGCATCGGTCCGGTCCGGGCGGACGCTCACAATTGCCCGGCCATGGTCTTCGGCAAACGCCAATTCCGCGTCAGATAAGGAAGAGGAGATTGTGGTCAGGTCGACGTCACACCCGAGGGCATCGTCTCGATACGGTGATCCAACGCAACACTCGGCGAGGGCGACCGCAATGCCACCGTCACTTACATCGTGGGCCGATTCCGGGAGCCTTGCGTTTGCGAGGGCTACGAGCAGATCGATCAGAGCGCGTTCGGATTGCAAATCGACCGGGGGAGGGGGGCCACCTACCGTGTCACGAACGTGTGCCCAGTACGCGCTCCCCTGGACATGTCCCCGCGTCGCCCCAAGTAGTACGATCGCATGGCCGGGCGTGTGGAATCGGGACGGGAGCGCATTAGCGACGTCGTCGATGATACCAATCATGCCGATCACTGGGGTGGGATCGACGGTTCCCGTCGGGCTTTCGTTGTAGAACGAGACATTCCCTCCGGTTACCGGAGTGTCGAACGCATCACAGGCCTCTGCTATCCCACGGCATGCTTCGCGAAACTGGAAGAAGATCTCCGGCTTCTCAGGACTCCCGAAGTTGAGACAATTGGTTATCCCGATGGGACGCGCGCCTGTGCACGCGACGTTGCGCGCCGCCTCGGCGACAGCCGCTTTGCCGCCCTCGAACGGGTCCAAGAGCACATACCGCGAATTCCCGTCCGTGGCTGCGGCAATCCCGTAGCTTGTGCCGTTGACGCGAATGAGGCCGCCGTTTCCTCCAGGTCCGAGAACCGTGTTTGCCTGGACCGTGGAATCGTATTGCTCGTACACCCACTGTTTGCTTGCTATGGTAGGAGTGTCGAGCAGTGCTCTAAGGGCTTTCTCGACACTGGGCTCGGCTCCATCGGGCGTAATCTCGCGACGGGCCTTGGCCGCTTCGCTCTCGCGAGCTTCGGGATGGTATACGGGACAGTCATCGACCAGTTGTTGACCAGGAATCTCCGCAACCACCGTGTCGCCGTAGCGTACTCGGAACATGCCGTCGTCCGTCACCTGCCCGATGGCGACCGCTTCGAGCTCCCATTTAGCGGCGATCTCGAGGACCTCGGCCACCCGATCATGTTTGGCCACAACCAACATCCGTTCTTGGGATTCCGAGAGCAGCATCTCGTACGGGGTCATGTTGGGTTCCCGGGTGGGAAGCAACGCTACGTCGATTTCAACCCCGACTCCTCCGCGGGCGGCCATCTCCGCGGCAGATGAGGTGAGGCCGGCAGCTCCCATGTCCTGGATGCCGACGATGTGTCCCGAGCCGATCAACTCGAGGCTCGCCTCGAGGAGCAGCTTCTCAGTGAAAGGGTCTCCCACTTGGACCTGAGGCCGACGCGCCTCACTTTTTTCTGTCAGTTCCTCTGATGCAAACGAAGCACCGTGGATACCGTCGCGCCCGGTCCGTGCACCCATGGTGATCACGGCGTTCCCCACGCCTTCAGCAACCGCTCGTATCAGATCCTCTTCGCGAAGCAACCCGACACACATGGCATTGACAAGGGGATTGCCACTGTAGGAAGGCGCGAACTGTACTTCGCCGCCCATGGTTGGGACACCCACGCAATTCCCATAGTCGCCGACGCCTCGGACCACTCCCGCAAAGAGATAGCGGTTCCGTGCATTGTCCAACGGGCCAAGCCGCAGTGAGTTCAACACGCCGACGGGTCGCGCACCCATCGTGAACACGTCTCGGAGGATCCCACCTACGCCCGTGGCAGCACCCTCGTAGGGTTCGACGGCTGACGGGTGGTTGTGGGATTCCATCTTGAATGCCACAGCCCAACCGTCGCCGATCCGAAGGACGCCAGCGTTTTCTCCCGGACCTTGAAGAACCTGCGGGCCGGTTGTGGGGAACTTCTTGAGGATGGGACGGGAATGCTTATACGAGCAATGCTCGCTCCACAGCGCTGAAAAGATGCCGAGTTCGGTAAACGTCGGCGTCCGCCCCAACAGGGTCTCGATACTTGCGTACTCACCGTCGCTGAGTCCATGGTCGTGAACGAGTTCGCGAGTTACCGGTGGGTCGCCCGGGTAGGGAGACGCACTTGTCGGGGGCACGGTGGCAGCTCGGTCTAGCTTACGGTACGGATCATCGAGCGCAGGACGTCGATGACTCCCGTGTCCTTCTCGACGAGCGACTCGACTTCGCCCGCATCAAACCACACGCCATCACATTTGGGACAGCGGTCGACCTGCACACCGTGGTAGTCGACCGTGTTCAAGTCAGCCCCGCATTTGGGGCATTTCATGTAGTGACTTTTTCGCTCTGATTCGATCGTCACCCTCTGAATTTCTGCGCGGCTCTGTTCCAGACGTTCGGCTTCTTGGCGAGCGAAGTATGCATCTTCGTTTCGACTGGGCTTGTCGGTCATTCAGAAATTTTCCGTACTCCCTTCAGCAGGCACTGGTGGCGTGAATTCAGCAGTTCTGTCGGGTGGAGATGACGACACGCCGGTGTAGGTATGGCCGGCGAACCGGACGATCGCATCGACGACTTGGCCGTTGTCGAGGAAGACCACGTCATAGGTACCGCAGGTCGCCTCGCAACCGTTACGGAAGTACATGAATGTGAGATCGCCCGCGGTGCGTTCGAGCACGGGCTCGCCCCATTGTCCGACGACCGCGTCGCGGCTCATTCCGGGTGAGACCGTTCCCGTGAACTCGGGTGTCCACGGTTCGTCAGTTCGCGGCATGGCTGCAACCTGTTGTGTCACCTCCGGCATTGGGGGCTGTTCGACCGGCTGGATCGTGGGCGGATCGGGTTCCTGAACCAACTGTTGTGGTGCTGAGTCAGGCGGTTGGGCAATGTTTTCCATTGGCTGATCTTCCTCACCGCTGCCGCAAGCCATCGATGCGCCCAGCGCCACTGGAACCATCCAAGTCGTTAATCTCATCGTGCGCCTCCTCCGAGGACCTCGACATGTTGCAACAGTGAGTCGAAAACGCCCGAACCCGTCGAGTTTCCGAGCAGCGGATCGGCTGCCCGCTCGGGGTGAGGCATCATCCCCACGACGTTTCGCTCACGGTTGGTGATACCGGCGATGTCCCTCAACGAACCGTTGGGATTCTCGCCGACGTAGCGTAGGACTACCTGATGCTCTGCCTCCAGTTCGTCCAGCAGGTCGGGCGGTGCAACAAACCGTCCTTCGCCATGTGCAACTGGCACGTCAAAGATAGCACCCTCCCGGTAGGCCGTGGTAAATGGCGTATCGGTAGCCTCTACCCTTACTGTGACCGGTCGGGAGAGGAACTTGAGGGCGGCATTGCGGACGAGCGCCCCTGGGAGCAGCCCCGCCTCGCACAGAACCTGGAATCCATTGCAGATCCCTAAGGTTGGCCCCCCCCCCAACGCGTGGTCTCGGACGGCATCCATGATAGGGCTGAATCGCGCAATGGCCCCCGCACGCAGGTGGTCGCCATAGGCGAATCCCCCTGGGAGCATGACCACATCGGCCCCTTCGAGGCTCCGGTCACGGTGCCAGACGAAGTACGCATGGGTTCCGGCATTCTCGGCTGCCCGGCGTGTGTCCTCGTCGCAGTTGGACCCCGGAAACCGGATCACGGCCACG
Source organism: Gemmatimonadota bacterium (assembly GCA_039656555.1). Taxonomy (GTDB): domain Bacteria; phylum Gemmatimonadota; class Gemmatimonadetes; order Gemmatimonadales; family GWC2-71-9; genus CAMYLY01. The sequence continues at coordinate 8,293 of JBDHLU010000006.1, forward strand.
CGCATCAGGCCGCCTCTGATACAGACAGGGTAAAGTCCTCAGTGACGGGGTTCGCGAGGAGCCGCTCGCACATCGTTGTCGCCTCGCGTGTTGCTGACTCACGCGATGCACTCTCGAGTGTGAGTGTGAGCAACTTGCCGACCCGAACGGTGTGGACCCCGTCGAAGTCGAGGGCCGTCAACGCATGTTCCACCGCCTGGCCTTGGGGGTCCAGGATGGTCCGTCGTGGCATGACTTTGCTCTCTATGTCGAAACGTGGCATCTCTTCCTCAAATGGAGCATTCGCGTCATCGGTTGCCTGTCTTATCCTCGTCGCCGACCGCGGCCGCCCTCGACCAGCGCAGGTTGTCGAGCGATTGACGGGTCACTTTCGTCCTCTCCGGATTCATCTTCCCCTCGTTCGAGGAACACGAGCACTGCTCCGCGAGCCATCCCATACATCACGTATGTCAGGGCAAGCGGGAAAAAGAAGATATCACGAGAAAAGATGGCGAACCCGATGAGCGTGACGTTGACCACGAGTCCATATATCCCGGCTGCGGTGCGGATCCCGATGCGTGGCAGCTTCGGATAGTGCACGTTGCTCAACATGGCGAGTCCGAGGAAGATCGGCAGGAACAGGAGAATCTGGTTCCACGGTAGGCCAGTCAATTGCGTTTGAAAAAACGTGGTCTGGGTAAAAGGGTAGTACGCGGCCAACGTCATTCCGGCGGCGGTAGACGGTAGTCCAAAGAAACCGCCAACTGGCGGCGTGTTCTCCGAGGTGTTGTAACGCGCCAGTCGGAGGGCCACGGAAGTAGCGAAGCCAAAGCAGAAGAGCCACGCGAACGGCCCAAGTGCGGCAAAATAGAGGTGATACATGAGGAACGCCGGCGCAATGCCGAAGCTGACTATGTCCACCAACGAATCCAACTCGGCCCCGAACCGCGTACCGGCCTTGCCCATTCGCGCCGCGAGCCCGTCTAGGGTGTCGAGCACACCCGCGATGACGATCCACCAACTGGCGCGATAGAACTCGCCTTGGCTGGCCAGTACCATTGACCAGAATCCAAAGAAGAGATTGGCAAGCGTGAACGTGCTTGGCAGGACGATAATCGCCCGCCCCATGCTCCGACGACGACTCACGGCGATCCCTCCGGCCATTCGGCTAGTATGGTTCTACCCGCCACCGTACGGTCTCCGAGGTTAACGCGCAAGGTGGCGCGTGGGTCGAAGAACGTGTCGACGCGCGAGCCAAAGCGGATGAGTCCGAGGCGGTCACCTTGGGTGACATCACTGCCATGGTGGGGGTCACACACGATGCGTCGGGCCACCAGACCGGCAATCTGCTTCACTAGAATCGATCCCCGAGGGGTCTTGATGCCCAATAGCATTTGCTCGTTGTCGGCGCTGGCCTTGTCGAGTGTGGCATTGAAAAAACGACCTGGGCGGTACTCGAGGTATTCGACGACTCCATTAGCTGGGTGCCGGTTTACGTGAACGTTGAAGATGTTCATGAAAATCGAAACCCGTTTCGCGGGGCCTTTTAGGAACGTGCCCTCCTCGACATCTACTATGCTCACGACCTTCCCGTCCGCCGGGGCAATGATGAGCCCGTCATCCCGAGGACCAGTCACCTTTGGATTCCGGAAGAACCATGGAATCCAAAGGGCAACGGGGAACCACAGAATGGGACCCAGTACCCACCATCCACCGAGTCCCATCGCGATGGCGCTGGTGAACACCAGTACTAGAACGCCCCCATACACGAACGGGCGCCCTTCGCGAGCGATCAACACGGCGGAACAGAAAGTTCGATTCCCGTCACCCGCTTGAACGCGTCTTGGTAGCGGGTCGAGGTGGCGCTGACGACGTCGTCAGGAAGCGCAGGAGGAGGAGCGTTTCCGTTCCACACCCCATCCCTGTGCAGCTTGTCCAGGTAGTCTCGCAACGGTTGCTTATCGAAGCTCGGTTGCCCGCGGCCAGGTTCGTACTGGTCTGCCGGCCAGAAGCGTGATGAATCCGGCGTGAGGACCTCATCGATCAACAACAGCGCACCGTCAGGAGCGTGGCCGAACTCGAACTTGGTATCGGCAATGATGATCCCGCGGCCGATCATCTGGTCGCGCGCGGCCGTGTAGATGGCCATCGATCGATCGCGGAGTTCCCCGGCAAGCTCGACGCCGAGGTCTCGCTTTACGCGATCGAAAGTGATGTTCTCGTCGTGGCCAGATTGTGCTTTGGTGGCTGGCGAGAAGATGGGTGGGTCGAGCTTGTCACTCTCTCGGAGTCCTTCTGCCAGTGGCTCGCCAGCCAAGGTCCCGCCGTTTCGATACTCTTTCCAAGCGGACCCGGTGAGGTACCCCCGGATCACGCATTCCACCAACACCGGCTCTGTGCGCCGGACGAGCATACTCCGGCCGTTCAATGCTGGTCGGTGGCGGGCGAGACTCGGAATTGCCGCGATAATCTCGTCGATGTCGGCGCTGATGAAGTGATTCGCAGTAACACCAGCCAATTGCTTGAACCAATACGCGCTCATTTGTGTGAGTACGGCACCCTTCATCGGGATAGACTCGTTCATGATCACATCGAACGCGCTGATGCGATCACTCGTGACGATCAGAAGACGTTCGTCATCGATTTCATAGACCTCCCGGACCTTTCCTCGTCGCAGAAGCGGAAGGGGCAGGGAGGTCTCGCCCACAGTAGTCGTCATATGCTGACCACAGCCTTGTCTGAAGTGGAGAACGGTTCCAGGGACGCGAGGAGCGATGCCACAGGTCCGTCCACGAACTCCACGACCTGTTCGGATGCCCGCCCGATGTAGTGCTTGGGGTCGAGTTCGGCGCGTAGCGCTTTGGTGTCGAGCACCGCAAACGCTTCACTGCTCGCAAGTTGCTCTACCAAATCGTTGGGTTCACCGCGCGCCACCCTCTCGGCGACTTCGTGGCTTCGCTTCCGAATGACTTCGTGAAGCGCTTGCCGGTCGCCTCCCGCACCGACCCCGAGCATCAACCAACGCTCCGTCGCCATGAACGGCATCTCCCGCTCGACGTTCGCGGCAATCACGGGTTGCTGCACCTCCAAACCGGCCGCCACGTTGGTCACCAACACCAGGATGGCGTCGACCCCAAGGAACGCGTCCGGAATGGACAGGCGTCGGTTGGCGCTATCGTCGAGTGTCCGCTCGAGCCATTGTGTGGCCGCCGTGTAGTGTGCGTTTTGCTGGAGCGAAATAACGTACCGAGCCAAGGCACAGATTCGTTCGGCTCGCATGGGGTTCCGTTTGTACGCCATGGCAGTGGAACCCACTTGATCACGCTCGAAAGGTTCCAACAATTCACGTTCGTGCTGTAGGAGGCGTAGGTCGTTACCAAACTTCGAAGCGGATTCCGCGACACCGGCTAGGCATCCCGCAATACGGCCGTCGATTTTCCTCGTGTATGTCTGCCCCGATACGGCCACTGCGCGCGGGAACTCGAACGCCTTTGCCATACGCAGGTCCAAGTCGGTGACTTTGGTATGATCGCCATCGAACAGTTCGAGATAGCTCGCCTGCGTTCCGGTCGTGCCTTTGCAACCGCGAAACGGAAGGGTGTCGACGAGATCTCGAATAGCGTCGGCATCCATGACGAGGTCCTGCAACCAGAGTGACGCTCGTTTGCCGACGGTCGTGAGTTGAGCCGGTTGGTAGTGCGTGTACGCGAGCGTTGGGAGTGCCCGATGCGTCATCGCGAAACCACTCAGCGTCCGAATCACCGTTGCCAGTCTGCCGAGCGTGAGTCGCAAGGCTTCGCGCTGAATGATAAGGTCGGCATTGTCCGTCACGAAGCAACTGGTGGCGCCAAGGTGTAAGAAGGGTCGCGCGGCGGGTGCTTGGTCGCCGAAGTGGTGGATGTGGGCCATTACGTCGTGGCGGAGCCGTTGCTCGTACTTTCGGACCTCTGCAAGGTCCGCGTCATCGAGGTGCTGCCGCATTTGCGTGAGCGCTTCGTCGGGAATGTCGATACCGAGACGTTGCTGCTCTTCGGACAATGCGAGCCAGAGTCGACGCCACACTCCCGCTCGGCGCTCGGCGCTCCATATCTGTTGCATGGCCGGTGACGCGTATCGTGTCCCGAGCGGCGATTGGTACTTCGGAGGCTCGCTCATCGCGTGCGTACGTAGAAGTCGGTGGATCCGAGGCCGGTGCCGCGGTAGTAGTAGACGCGCACCGCCCCTTGGCCCACAATATTACGGAACATGTCCTGAACGTCTTCGACGGTCGCGACGGGCGTGCGATTGATTCGGTAGATGACATCTCCCGGTTGGAGCCTGGTGCTTCGCTGGGCTTGGTCTGAGATTTCGTAAATCAACGCACCGACATTGGAACGGAGTCGGCGCTCCTGTTGAATGGCATCGGTGACGGTAATGAGTTGTATTGCGCCGAGCACTGAGATCACTTCCGCGCGCGAGCTCGGAAGGTCGGTGATGGCCACCGTCGTTTGCCGTTCGGTGTCACCGCGGCGGAAGGTGACGTTGAGAACGTCACCCGGGCTCACGTCGAGCTTCACGGCTTCCCAATCCAGGAATGTTCGCAATGGCGTTGACCCTGTTGACCCTGCTGAGATGAGCACATCACCACGCTCGAGGCCCGCGACACCCGCGGGACCGCCCCCAGCCACCGACGTCACTTCCAGACCCCCGACGGTCTTCCAATTGCGCAACTGTTCGGCGCCAGCTACCGTCAACCCGACCCACGGTCGACGCACTTCCCCGTGGTCCCGGATCTCTTCCGTGATGCGAAGTGCACGTTCGATAGGGATGGCAAATCCGATCCCGATGGAGCCACCCGATTTCGAAAAGATCGACGCGTTTACGCCCACGACCTCGCCCTCGGTGTTTACCAAGGGCCCGCCACTGTTCCCTGGGTTGATAGCCGCATCGGTTTGGATCATCCCCACGTACACGCCACCGGCATCACCGGCTGGCAGTAGATTGCGTCCGACTCCGCTCACCACACCTGCCGTCACCGTGGGCTCGGAGTTTCCGAGCAGGTAGTTGTACGGATTGCCAATGGCGATGACCCATTCGCCGATCATGAGATCGGCGCTCGTCCCGAGTGGCGCAACGGGAAGGTCGTCACCTTCGATCTTGAGCACGCTGATGTCGCTTAGCGGGTCCTCTCCGAGCAGCCGGGCCTCGTAGTCCACCCCGTCTCGTGTGGTCACGATGATTTCCTCGGCGCCTTCGGTCACGTGTTGGTTGGTAATCACGAGTCCGTCCTCAGAAATGATGAACCCGGACCCCAACCCTTGGACGAGTTCTTCGTATTCACGAGGAAGAAGGAAGAACCCCCAGAGGTCATTGACCCGCCGGCGTTGGCGACGCGTGACGTTGACGCTGACCGTGGCCGGTGCCACGTGTTCGGCGGCCGTGACGATTGCCGTGCGTCGCGACGCCTCCAGCGCCTTGGACGTCGTTTGGGTTCTTGGGACTGCTACAGGTGGAGCGGCGCTCGTCTCCTGCGTGGTGGTCTGCGGCGATGCGCTGCCGCAGGCCACGAAGGCGATGGCTGTGAGTCCGAGTACTGCCCTCAAGCGTGAACTTTGGCGCGGGCGACCAACTTGCTCCAATCGTTGAGGAACTGGTCGAGCCCACGGTCGGTGAGTGGATGCAGAAGCAACTTCTTCAACACGCTAGTCGGCATCGTGGCGACATCGGCGCCGATCATCGCAGCTTCAGCAACGTGGCGTGGGTGCCGGATCGATGCCGCAAGAATCTCCGTCTCATATCCGTAGTTGTCGTAGATCTGACGCGTTTCTCGAATCACGTCCATTCCGTCATGGCCTATATCGTCAATGCGACCTAGGAACGGTGAGACATACGTTGCGCCGGCCTTGGCCGCGATGAGGCACTGCATTGAACTGAAGGCCAGGGTGACATTGATTTTCACTCCCTCGGCCGCCAGGCGTTTTACCGCGACCATGCCTTCCTCGAGCATCGGGATCTTGACGACCACGTTATCCGCGAGTTTGGCCAGTTCACGGCCTTCGCTATACATGCCTTCCACATCAACGGCGACGACTTCCGCGCTGACCGGTCCATCGACGAGCGAACAGATCTCCTTCAATACATCGCGCGGGTCGACGTCTCCGGCTGATTTCGACAGCAGGGTGGGATTGGTGGTGACACCATCGATCAGCCCAGCTTGAGCCGCCCAGCGGATATCGCCAAGCTCTGCTGTGTCGAGGAAGAATTTCATCGATCTGATCCCTCATCCAGTTGGGGGTAGCGTGCGCCAATGAAATACAAGCCATGCGGCGGAGCCGGTGGGCTGGTATCCTGATTCGTTCGGGTTGTGAGGAGCCGCTCCAAGTCGGAAAACGGTCGCCGCCCCCGTCCGATCTCGACCATCGTGCCCACGAGAAACCGCACCATTCGGTGCAGAAACCGATCCGCTTCGACCGTAAAGATACACCCGCCTACAAGGCCCCGTGAATCCCACCGCGATTCGATGATTTTTGACCGGTAGTGGGGTTTCGACTGCCCTACGGCTGAAAAGGCTCGAAAGTCATTGGTGCCGATCAACTGCGTCGCACACCGCTCCAGGAGCGGGAGATCGAGCGGGTCTTTTAGGGACCACTCGTAGGGTCGCCGGAAGGGCGAGAACGCGGCATCGTCCCAGCCAATCGCATACCGATATCGCCTAGAAGTCGCGTGTTTGCGAGCGTGGAAGCCGTGGGGCGCGTAGTCCAGACGAACCAACCACATGTCAGGCGGCAGGAGTGAGCGAAGCGCCCGTGTGAGGTCGCCCACAACCCAATCGCGCCGAAGGGCAAAGCTCACGGTTTGGCCGAGCGCGTGCACGCCGGAATCGGTTCTCCCTGCAGCATGCGTAACAACACGCCTGGATTCCAGGCGTTCCAACCCAGCTTCGAACTCACCCTGAACGGTGCGATCGGTGGATTGCTTCTGCCAACCGGCGAAGCCCCCTCCATCGTACTGGAGGACCGCGTAGTAGGGCGTCATTGGCACAAGCTATCGGACCCGATCGAATTGGAGCAAGAACCCGCGACCTGACTATTTTCTTGCGATGACCGAAGAACAATGGGTTCTCGAGGCGCTTCGGCGCCTGTCGATCGGGGAACGGGTGGGTGAGACGCTGGTTGCCCAGGCCTTTGGGCAGATCATGCGCGGTGAAGCGACCCCATCACAGATTGGGGCCTTGCTGAGCGGTTTGCGGGTGCAAGGAGAGACCGCCGACGAAGTCACCGGAACCGTGCGAGCCCTCCGCAATGCGATGATCTCGGTCTCGGTACGCGGCGATCACCTCATAGATACCGCGGGAACGGGTGGCGGAAGGGTGGCAACGTTCAACATCTCGACGGCGGCGGCCTTCGTAGCCGTTGGCGCGGGGGCCCAAGTCGCCAAACATGGCAATCGCTCCTATTCGTCGAAATGTGGTTCTGCCGACGTGCTGGAAGCGTTGGGGATTTCGATATCCGTCGATGCTGACGCGGCTGCCGGGATTCTCGACGAGGCGGGTATGGTTTTTCTGTTCGCCCCGGCGTTTCATCCGGCCATGCGTCACGTCGGTCCAATTCGCAAGGAGCTCGGAATCCAAACGATCATGAACATCGTCGGCCCACTGGCAAATCCTGCCCGTGTCGGTCGGCAGCTCGTCGGAGTGGCGGATCGGGACCGTGCGCCCATCATGGCCGAGGTGCTGGCGCGGCTGGGAGCCGTCCACGCTCTTGTCGTGCACGCCGAGAGTGGGATGGATGAGATCGCCCCGTCTGGTACCACGGAATTCTGGGAGGTCCGTGAAGGCATGATCGAACGTGGCACGATCGATCCACGGAGCCTCGATATGGCGTTTGAAGATCTGGAGTCTCTAGCTGGGGGCGAACCGGACGAGAATGCCTCGCGGATCGAGACGCTGTTCGACCATCCCAATCGAGATCCCGGTGGGCGGGCGGCGGTCGCTCTCAACGCGGGCGCAGCGATTTACGTGTCGGGTAAGGCGGATTCGATTGCGAATGGCGTGGCGGCGGCCATCGAGAGCATGGAGAGTGGGCGGGCGGGAGAGGCGCTGGCGCGGTTTCGCACAGCTAGCCCTCTTAAAACTTCCGCATGACTCCTACCACGACACCCTGAATCAACAGATTGTCTTCATGCACGCGGATGGGCCGCACGGAGTCGTTTGCGGGCTGGAGCCTGATCCATCCTCCCGACTCCCGGTAGAACCGTTTCACCGTTGCGGAGGTGCCCTCGACCAGCGCGATGACCATTTCACCGTTCTGGGCCGTTTCCTTCCCATGGACCACGACATAGTCACCATCGGTGATATACTCGTCGATCATCGAATCGCCCCGGACCCTCAGGACATAACTGGTTCCCCGGGTTGGGACGAGATCGGTGGGCACGGCGATGGTCTCTTGATCGGTCACGGCTTCGATGGGTTCGCCGGCGGCGACCTGGCCGAGCAGGGGCAGTTCGATGGCGGCCACTTGGCCCGGGGGCGGGGCCAGGGTAATCGACCGGCTCTCGTTGTGACCCCGTCGGATATAGCCTTTTCTCTCAAGATTTGTTAGGTGTTCGTGTACGGTCGCAAGTGAACGAAAGCGAAACTCCTCGGCGATCTCTTCGAACGACGGCGCATAACCGTTGACGTCGATGTAGCTCGAGAGAAAATCGAGTATCTGCTTTTGCCGGCGAGTTAGGGGCATCAGAGGCTCCGCGCCAATAGTGGTAACCGAAAGAAGGCCGAAGGAATATACCCGAAGACATCCCGAACTGCAAACAAGCTATAGTGCCCATCACCCTTGATCAGATTATCGACTCAACCCGAGCGCGCGTGCGGGAACTGCTCCCGCAGCGTGCTGAGGTAGAACGTGCTGCGTCCGAGGTCCCGGATCCACCAGGATTCGAGGCCGTGTTGACTGGTGAGGATGTGGCCGTGATTGCCGAGGTGAAGCGCCGGTCCCCATCAGGGGGTGCCATTGCAGAGGACCTACGTCCGGGTGAATTGGCATCGGCGTATGAGACTGGGGGTGCGGTCGCAATTTCGGTGTTGACGGAGCCGGAGTTCTTTGGTGGATCGTTGGATGACCTGGCTGCTGTGCGCCAAGCAGTGGCTCTTCCTGTGCTCCGCAAGGATTTTGTCGTCGACCCGGTGCAGATATTCGAGGCTCGCGCGGCGGGCGCCTCCGCAATTCTATTGATCGTTCGAGCGCTGGAGGATGGAGAACTTGCCGAACTCCACGGGGTTGCGGTCGGTCTTGGCCTTGGGGTGCTCGTCGAGACCCACACAGAGGTGGAGGTGAACCGAGCGGTGCACATTGGAGCCAGAATCGTTGGCGTGAACAGTCGTGACCTCGACACGTTCGTGGTCGACGTGCAGCGCATCCTCCCGATGTTGCGTGCGCTCCCGTCCGACATCATCGCCGTCGCCGAGAGCGGTTTGAAATCTCGGGCAGCTGTCGCACAAGTCGCGGAGGCGGGAGCCGACGCAGTACTCGTCGGGACGCATTTGGCTGGACATCGATCTCCGGAAACGGCGGTGCGGGCCATAGCCGGAGTCCCAACTATGGCGCGTTCGGGCGTACGGCAATGACTGCATCAGAATCCGTAGGTCGCTTTGGCGCGTTTGGGGGCCGGTATGTCCCCGAGACGCTCATGGCGGCTCTCGATGAGCTGTCGCGGGTCTATGACGAAGCGGCCCATGACCCGGCGTTCGTCCGTGAACTCGGCGATCTGTTACGGACTTATGTTGGGCGCCCGACGCCACTATCGGATACCCCGCGGTTCTCGAAACGGGTTGGCTGTAGGGTCTTGCTGAAGCGTGAGGATCTTGCGCACACGGGTGCCCACAAGATCAACAACACGCTGGGCCAGATATTGTTGGCGAAGCGGATGGGCAAGGAGCGGATCATTGCCGAAACGGGGGCTGGCCAGCATGGTGTCGCGACCGCGACGGCTTGTGCCCGATACGGTTTGACGTGCGTCGTGTACATGGGCGAAGAGGACATCGCCCGGCAGCGCCTCAATGTGTTTCGAATGGAGCTCCTTGGCGCCACGGTCGTCCCCGTTGGGTCGGGGACCAAGACCTTGAAAGATGCCACGAACGAAGCGCTACGCGATTGGGTGACCAACGTTGCGAATACGCACTATGTAATCGGCTCTGTGGTTGGTCCGGATCCGTTCCCGAGGATGGTGCGCGATTTCCATCGTGTAATTGGGGAGGAGGCCCGCGCACAAGTTGTGGATCGATGCGGGCAGTTGCCCACGACGGTGGTGGCATGCGTCGGGGGGGGGTCGAACGCCATCGGCATTTACTACGGATTCCTCGATGCGGACGACGTGGAATTAGTGGGGGTGGAGGCAGGTGGGTTTGGCACGAACCCGGGAGACCATGCGGCCACCCTGAGTGCTGGGTCGCCGGGCGTCTTGCATGGCAGCTTCAGTTACCTGCTGCAAAGCGCTGATGGCCAGGTGATGCCGGCCCATTCCGTTTCGGCCGGTCTCGACTATCCCGGTGTGGGTCCCGAGCACGCTTACCTCAGAGACTCGGGGCGTGTAAACTACCAGACTGTCAGGGATTCAGATGCAGTGGACGCTTTCTATGTGCTATCGCGAACGGAGGGGATACTTCCCGCACTCGAAAGCGCGCACGCGTTGGCGTGGGTGCTTGCAAATGCGGACCACTGGTCACCGACTGACATCGTTGTGGTGAATCTGAGCGGGCGAGGGGATAAGGATGTCGCCCATTTAGCTGCGTTGGCAGAGGGAGATTCGTGACCCAACAGGTCGAGGCAGATCCCGCAGCAGTCTCCGCGATCGAGAACCTCATGCAGGTCATGATGAAGGGGCTCCGGGCATCGCAGCTCTACCTACCAAACAACCCCGTCTACCAAAACGCCATCCAGAACGTGCGGGCGGCCTTCGAACCCGTCTGGGAGCATTGTAGTGAGCTCGATCTCCGAGTGACCGAGTCGGACCTCACGTGGGAAGGCACGGCTGTTCTGAAGCAACCTGAGAAGAACGATAGCCTTGCCTGGGTCCTGTTCAAGGACGGCATTCGGGCACTCAGTATGTCCCCCGGTGTGGAAGACGAGGAGATCCTCCGTTTCCTCCAGACATTGGGTAAGGCGCGCAATCTCCAGTCTGACGCCGAGGATGACCTGCTGACCCTTCTTTGGGGGCAGGACTTTCAGCAGATCCGCTACGACTACCTCGAACTGGGAGCGGATGACGCGCCGCCGCTGGAGAAATCTGATGATCCACCGCCCCCGGCCAGCGCGGTGCAGCAGGCGGTAAAGGAAGAGGTAGAAGAGGAAGGCGAAGAAGGACCTATCGGGATCGTCAGTATGGACGATTTCGATTCCACGCTCTACTTCCTCGACGAAACAGAGGTCAAGTACCTCAACGACGAACTCGAACGGGAATACCAGCAGGATCTTAGGGGTAATGTGCTGGCGATGTTGTTCGACTTGCTCGAGTTACAGACCTACTCGACAGTGCGCGCTGAACTGATTTCCATCCTCGAGAATTTCCTCCCGTACCTGTTGGCAGTCGGAGATTTTCGGGCGGTCGCGTACATCCTCCGGGAATTGCAGGTGGTGCTGGAGCGCGCCCGGGAGGTATTGCCCGAGCACCGTGAGACCCTCCAGTCCTTCCCGGATACGCTGTCGAATCCCGAAACCCTCGGGCAGCTCCTGCAATCCTTGGACGAAGCCCACGTCCATCCCACCGAGGAGGATCTCGGCGAACTGTTCCGTGAACTGCGCCCAAAGGCGTTGACGACTATCCTCGAGTGGTTGCCAAAGCTGTCCAACGAACGAGTTCAGGCATTGCTCGACGCCTCGGCGCGGCGCCTGTGTCAGGCGTATCCCGATCAAATGGTCCACGCCCTCAAGGGGGACGACGACGACGTGCTCCTGGGAACGGTCCGAATCGCGGGTCAACTCAAGTTGCCTCCGGTGGTGCCCGGACTTGGGTCACTGCTGCAACGCGGCTCGGTCGAGGTAAGGCACGAGGTCGTGGAAGCGTTGGCCTCGATCGGGACCCCGGGTGCGTTCAAACAGCTCGAACTCGCGATTGGCGACGAGGACCGTGATGTGCGTATCAATGGGGTACGACATCTGGCCCAAGCAGGGCACCGTGGCGCCTTTCAACGAATCGAGGCCGCTCTCGACGGGAAGGGATTGAAGGATGCCGATCTGACCGAGCGAACGGTGTTTTTCGAGGCGTTCGGGACACTGGCTGGCGAGGCCGGGATCGCAACCCTCCAACCCATGTTGGTGCAGAAGGGATTCATGAAAAAGAAGGTCGATCCGGAGATCCGCGCGTGCGCCGCTATGGCGCTCGGCAAAATCGGGACGCCGGCGGCCCGCGAGCTGTTGGAAAGCGTGGCGAAAGACAAGGATTCGTTGGTTCGAAACGCGGCGAACAAGGCGCTCAGGGAGTCTCGGTGATCGACTCTCCTTCCAGCGAGACCTCACGCTCCTCGATCGTAGACGCATTGGGCGGGAGCGAAAAGCTGCTTCGACAAGGCGGGCGGGAGTTGCTGCTCAATTTCTACACCGTCTTGCGGTCATTGTCGCTCTACCCTGTCGAAAATGAACAGGTGCAACGGGCGCTCGACGAACTCGAGCGGGCCTGCCAGGTGCTGTTGGATGTCGAGGACGAACTCGAGATCAGGATGCAAGGCGAGTTCATGTTCGTCAACTCGACGCGGCTCCGGCTTGGCTTGGACAACTTTGCGGTGTTCAGTCATATCCTGACCACGCTGCGCCAGGTCGATGTTGGTGCCATTCGGGTTTCGCCAGAAGTCGACCGTCGAGAATGGCAGGTGTTCTGTTCTTTGTTGTTGACCTTCGCCGCCCGTGATACCAACCCGAACATCCTCGCCGAACTCCAGGGAAAGATGGTGGCCGGGGGTATCACGCATATCGGAGTGGACCCGCAGCAGGAACAGGCCGATCAATATCAAGATGAAGAACACTCAAAGGAGGTTGCGAAACGAACGTACGAACGGACCGTTGCCGTAACCAAGGAAGTCGTTAGTAGCGTGCGGATGGGGAAGGTTGCAAGCGTCAAAAAGGTGAAGCGCGCGGTGCAGAGTATCGTTGATCAGGTGCTACAGAACGAAGTGTCGATCACCGGTCTTACGACGATTCGCGACTACGACGACTACACATTCGTCCATTCTGTGAACGTGACCATCTTCAGTGTGGCGCTAGGCAAACGACTCGGCTTGAGCAAGCTCCATCTCTACGATCTCGGGCTGGCCGCCTTGTTTCACGACGTCGGCAAGAGCCGCGTGCCACTCGGCGTGCTCAACAAAACGGGGGGACTCAACGAGGAAGAGTGGCGGATCATGCAGTCGCACCCCTGGCTGGGTGTGCTCGTCCTCTTTGGTCTCCGTGGGTACGGCGAGATCCCGTATAGACCAATGATTGCCGCGTACGAGCATCACATGAAGATCGACTTGACCGGGTACCCTTCGTCGATCCGACCACGGAAGATGTCGATGTTCTCAAAGATTATCGCGGTGGCGGACGCGTTCGATGCGGCGACGAGCCGTCGGGTGTACGAAACGACGCCACTGCAACCAGCGGATGTGTTGAAGGAGATGTGGGAGAACCCGCGGCGCGGACAGGACCCGGCACTGGTCAAGGCGTTCATCAACCTCACAGGGGTCTATCCGGTCGGGACGTGTGTGATTCTCGATTCGTACGAGGTCGCGTTGATCCATGCCGCCAATCCTGATCCAGAGTTAATCAACCGGCCAACCGTGCGGATCGTGATGACCCAGGAGGGTGCGCGGATGGATCCTGGGGAACTCGTCGATCTGAGCAAGCCGAAGGCGGGTGGCGGGTTCGAGCGGTCCATAATCAAGGTGACCGACCCGGAGAAGTACTCGATCAATCCGTCAGATTATTTTGTCTAATCCATCGCTCCGAAATCGTTGGGCGAAGCTGCGGAATGAGGGCCGAACGGCCCTCATTCCTTATCTGACAGCCGGATACCCATCGCGAGACGTCAGCATCGAAGCGTTGCGCATGGTAGTGGATGCCGGCGCTGACTTCGTCGAAGTGGGAATCCCGTTCAGCGATCCCCTCGCTGACGGACCGATCATCCAACGATCGACGCACGAGGCGCTGGCGAGTGGCATGACCGTGCCCGGCGTCCTCGAACTGGTGGCGGAGGCACAGCTCGACGTGCCGGTCATCGCCTTCGGGTATTTGAACCCAATCCTAGCATACGGCATTGGCCGGTTTCTCCGGGACGCCGACGACGTAGGCATCGGTGGTCTGCTGCTCACCGATCTGCCCTTAGGTGAGGATCCGGCCGTGGAGAATCAGGTGCGCTCGAGCCCGTTGGATTGGATCCCGCTCGTCGCGCCGACGACCGAACCGGAGCGTGCCAGGCGCGTGCTCAAAGGTGCAGACGGATTCGTGTACGTGATCTCCCGCCTGGGTGTGACCGGAGCACAGACGCAACTTGACGATCAGGTAGAACAAATCGTCACGCGGGTTCGCAGCTGGACGGATCTCCCGGTCGCATTGGGGTTCGGGATCGCTTCTGGGGAACAGGCCGCAGTTGCGGCGTGCTACGCCGACGGAGTCGTGGTTGGGAGTGCGTTGGTCCGAGCACTCGATGACGGCATCGAGGCTGCCCGTCGCCTCACCTTGGAACTGAGAGCAGCGATAGACGGGCTTTGACAGCCGCTCCGCTTTCCGAGTACGATTCGCCGTGCCAATGACCGATTGCATTACACTGAGAGGGATGCGGTTCCACACTTGTGTGGGGGTGCTTCCCCACGAACGCCAGCATCCGCAGCCCCTTGAACTCGACGTAACGGTTTGGTTATCTCTGCGGGCCGTTGGGAAATCGGATTCCGCCACGCATTTGCTCGATTACCGGGATCTGTATCAACTCGTGGCGGAGACCGTTGGGGCGAGTCCCCACAAGTTTCTGGAAGCCCTGTGCGAAAAAGTGGGGGAGGGTGCGCTGGCGATGGAAGGAATCCAGCGGGTTCGAGTTGCCGCCCGCAAACCGCACGTGCCCATTCCCGGCCCCCTCGATCATGTGGAAGTGGTCATCGAGCGCACCCGAGCCGATGGCGCGTGAGGTCGTGTTCGTCGCCCTGGGATCGAACGTCGGCGATCGGGACGCGCACCTCGCGTTTGCCCGCCAACGCCTCGCGGCGCTCCCCGATACGGAACTCAAGGCCGAGAGCAGCATAGAAGAGACCGCCCCAATCGGGCCCGTAGGCCAGGGGCCATACCTCAACCAAATGGTGCTGCTTGAATCGGCGTTGGACCCCGAGGTTTTGTTGGATGCGTGCTTGGCCATCGAAGAGGCACGGGGGCGGCTTCGTGGTGAGCGATGGGGGCCGCGCACGCTCGATCTCGATGTCGTGCGTTTCGGTGATCGCGTTATCCGGACGCCGAGGCTCACCGTGCCCCACCCGGAACTTCCCCGCCGAGATTTCTGGCAACGTGAATTGGCCGAGTTAGAGACGCATGTCGAGTGAACGACCACGTACGACCGTCGCGACGCTACGACGGAAGAAGGATCGTAGTGAGAAGATTGTCATGCTTTCTGCCTATGACGCGTTGTTCGCCGCCATCATCGAATCGGTTGGTGTGGACATCATCCTCGTGGGGGATTCGGTCAATACCGTGCTGTGCGGTGAAGAATCCACGCATAGTGCCACGATGGATCAAATGGTTTATCACACGCGTATTGTGCGCCGCGGAGCACCGAACACGTTCGTCGTGTTCGATATGCCGTTCATGAGCTACCAGGTCACGGCGGAAGAGGCCGTTCAGAATGCCGGGCGCGGGATCAAGGAGACCGGGGCGAACGCGGTGAAGATCGAGGGTGGAAGCCCGCGCATCGCGACAGTGCAGGCCATCGTCGACGCCGGGATTGCGGTGATGGCCCACCTCGGCTTCACTCCCCAATCTGTCGATCAGTTGGGCGGGTATCGGGTGCAGGGGCGGGGAGACGGTGCGAACAAATTGGTAGAGGATGCCAAACGGCTGGAGGACGCCGGCGCCTTTGCACTCGTGTTGGAACTCGTTCCCACCGATGTCGCGGGGCAGGTGACCGATGCGCTGAGCATCCCCACCATTGGGATCGGTTCCGGGATCAACTGCGACGGGCAAGTCTTGGTCTTGCACGACTTGTTGGGCCTAAACGAAGAATTCCAGCCCCGCTTCCTCAAGCGGTATGCATCACTGGCGGACGATGTTCGTGCGGCCCTCACGGAGTTTGCCAACGAGGTCCGGTCCGGGACGTTCCCGGACGACGCCCACTCGTACGAGTAGTGCACGACTTCGAGACGATGGAGGAGATGCGAGCGTGGTCGGGACGGCACCGCGCCAATGGGGACCGCGTGGGTCTCGTGGCGACCATGGGGTTTCTGCACGAAGGACACCTACACTTGGTGGACACGATTCGAGAACATGTCGATCAGGTGGTGGTGAGTGTATTCGTCAATCCAACGCAGTTCGGCCCGGACGAGGATTTCGACCGGTATCCCCGGGGTCTGGATCGAGATCGAGATGCGTTGCGGGCTCGGTCGGCCGATTGCCTGTTTCATCCCACGGAGCGCGAGATGTATCCGACGCCTGGGGTGATCCGCGTGGATCCCGGGGTGCTTGGGCAGCTACTGTGCGGACGGACTCGCCCAGGTCACTTTGCCGGGGTCCTCACGGTTGTGTCGAAGCTCCTGCATATCGTGGAACCGGACGTGGCTGTCTTCGGACGCAAGGATCTTCAGCAATCGGTATTGATCGAGCGCATGGTCCGCGATCTGGATATTCCGGTTGAAATCATCACAGCTCCCATCGTGCGGGAAGCGGATGGCCTCGCGATGAGCTCTCGGAATCGATACCTGAGCAACGAGCAGCGTCGAGCAGCGCCAGCCATCGCCCAGGCGCTCGACACGGCATGGGCGACGTTCCAGAACGGCGAACGCGATTCGGCGAAGCTGGTCGACAGCGCTCGAGCGATACTCGCTGCGCAATCAGAAATCACGGTTGAGTACCTCGATATAGTGGACCCTGATACCCTGATCGCGATGGCGGTGGCTGATGTTTCGTCGATGATGGCGGTGGCAGCACACCTGGGTGAGACGCGTCTCATCGACAACATCGTGCTTGGGTCAGGCACTTCGTCGGATCTCCGGGTGCCGGCATGACCGCACCGGGGTTCCCCGCATGGGCGCAAATGACCGCCGCACGTCGCGAACATGTCGAACGAGTCGTGCAGCTGCTAGAACGATGGGCCGACGATGCAGCGGTCCCACCCGAGGAACGGCGCCGTTGGGTGAATGCGGCATTCCTCCACGACGCGGTCAAGGATGCTCCGATTGAATGGCTCCGCGAACAGGTGGAAGAAGGCTGGAAGCTCGACGCCCTGTTGCACGGGCCGGCGGCTGCGAGCATCGCCGGGCAGCAGGGAGAATACGATGAGGGTGTATTGAGTGCTGTGCGCTACCACTCTGTGGGGTTCGCGGGTTGGGACGGTGTTGGAGTCATGCTGTACCTCGCCGATTTTCTTGAGCCAGGTCGCCCGCTCGTCGAACCGTGGTTGGCTGAATTGCGTGATGGCGTGCCCAAGGCTCCTCAGGGTGCGCTGAGACGTATTGCGACGCTTCGCATTCGATTTCTGATCGATGCCGGCGTACCACTCATTCCCGAAACGGTGGATTTTTGGAACGCGTTGTGGTCCGAAGGCTGATCGTCGGTTTCGCGATCGTCGCGGTCGGGGCCGGCGCTTGGTACTGGTGGAACGCACGCCGTCTCTCCCAGCAAGGAGTTTATGCGATTCCTGGAGAAGGAGACGACGTTCTCGTGGAGGTCTTGAACGGTGCCGGCGTCGACGGTCTGGCCGCAGCCATGTCGCGACAGCTCCGCCGTAACGGTATCGATGTGGTCTATTACGGCACATCGCATGTTGACACGTTCACCACAACGCAGATCGTGGTTCGACGCGGCGACACGGCGGGTACCGGTCGGATTCAGGAAGCGTTAGGAGCGGGAACCGTTGTCATCGAATTGGACTCGCAGAAACTGCTCGACATAACCGTCATTCTCGGGCGAGATGTTCGGCCGTCACCCCGCCGTCCGTAACTGACCGCACGCCGCGTTGATATCGAGCCCGCGGCTCGTCCGTACCGTTACGTTCACGCGCTTTGACCGCAACAGTTTAGCGAATGCCGCGATGCGATTGGGAGTGGACGGTCGCAGACCCTTCGCCCCGCCCGGATGGAGCGGCAACAGATTGACATGCCCCCGGAGGTCCAAGGCGATGGCGGCCAGGGCCTCGGCATCCGCATCGCTATCGTTCACTCCCTCGATCATGACATACTCAAGAGTCACACGCCGCGAAAACATCTTCATTGCTTTTTGGATCTTGGCTAGTGGGTATTTGTTTTCGATCGGCATCAGCGTTGCCCGGCTGCTGGGGACCGCCGCGTGGAGGGACCAGGCCACTCCAAATTGTTCGGGGCGGGCCGCGAGCTTCTTCAGCCCAGGGATCAGCCCGATTGTCGATACGGTTATGCTGCGGGCGCCAATCCCCAATCCCATCGGATCGTTGAGAATCGTCA
Source organism: Gemmatimonadota bacterium (assembly GCA_039656555.1). Classification (GTDB taxonomy): domain Bacteria; phylum Gemmatimonadota; class Gemmatimonadetes; order Gemmatimonadales; family GWC2-71-9; genus CAMYLY01. The sequence continues at coordinate 26,888 of JBDHLU010000006.1, forward strand.
AGGCCGTGTCGACGGCTTTCCAATTGTGCAGTGGTTCGCCCATGCCCATGAACACGATGTTCGTCGGACGGGCAAATTCCTCCGTGAGGAACGCCATTTCACGGACCTGCCCGGCGATTTCAGACGGCGTCAAGTGCCTGAGGAACCCCATGGCCCCGGTTGCGCAGAACGTGCACCCGTAGGCGCATCCCTCTTGCGACGAAATACACAGGGTTCGCCGCCGCCGCCCGGGAATCCACACTGACTCGATTGACGCCCTCCCACCGACTCGCCAAAGGAATTTGACGGTCCCGTCGGCCGATTCTTCACTGCGCAAAAGTTCAGGAACGGGGAGGGGGAACGCCTCCTCCAAACGTGCGCGGAGTTCCGCGGGAAGGTCGGTAGCATCGGACCATGAGCGGACCGGCCGTTGCCAGAGGCGTGGAACGATTTGGTTAACCCGGAACGCCGGCTCATCCTGTTCGGCGAGCCACGCCGAGATGCGAGCGGTTGCCTCTGTCGGGGTGACGTCGAGGATCGTCGTCATTACAGTTGCACGTTCATGGTAATCCGATATGTACCGGAGACGTCGTTGACGCCACTCCCCCTAGCGGCGCCAAGTGTGTACCGGCCGATGCGGAGGGCAAAGCTCACGCCCGGCCGCCAGCCCCCCGATGCGAATCCCGACTCATGCGTCATGGCAAAATCGATGGACAATAAGTCGAGGTACCGAGCGCCGGCGCTGAGCATGTGGTCAGGGCCGAAGGCGGGCCGCACCGTGAGTCCGTACCGACCCATGACCCGCCACTGCGAATCGCGCAGCACGTTGGGGCGTAGCGGTTCGACCTCTCCGGCAAGGAAGAAGTCCGTAGTATTTTGCGTCGAAAAGTCGAGCGGAAAAAAGTGCGTTGCAGCCCCAAGCCGTACTATCGACCAAGGTTCGGCGTACACGCCGAAATCCAGGGTGAACCCCTGTTCGCCGAGCGCGTCGAATCGTTCGTCGTGAAAGCGCAGGAGCGTGGCGAACTCGAACCACGCGGCCCGTATCCCGACTTTGCCCCCGATGAACTGCTCGTGGACGGGAATCGAGCCCACGGTGCTGTTGGGTGAGGTGGTGGTGCGTACCAGGTCGCGTACTTGCATGCGGCCGAATACCAGTCCCAGCTGGGTTCGCTCGCCGATTTTCGTCTGGGTTCCTGCCGACAGTCCCGAAAGGCCGACGACCGCCCCAGTTTGGATCACCTCCAGCCCGACCGCATATTCTGGTGCGGGTGCCGCGGGATTCCACAGGAAGCCTGTTGCCCCGGAAACCAGCGGGGCGGGAATTGCCAGAGCCGTACCCGCGACCCTCCACAGGTCGGCACCAGCGGGGGCTTGGGCCCCAACCGCCGATACCAGAATAGTGCTAAGTGCTGAAACGGCCATGATTTGGCGGCGCATTTTGGAAGCTTGTCTGCAGCGATTCGAGAGTCAAGGACGCTTGCTGCCGTTTTTCGGGACCGTTATGTTGAAGGCGCATGTCATTTGGGTTTTTTCCGCTTCGGCCCGATCGTGGGGCCACCAGCCCAGCCACCGCTGCGTAACCTGACGAACAGATGAGTTCGACGAGCATGCGCACCCATCGGTGCGGAGCACTGCGTGCCGAACACGTGGGGGAAACCGTCCGTTTGGGTGGATGGGTTCACCGGCGCCGAGACCTTGGCGGTCTGACATTCATAGATCTGCGAGACCGGGATGGGATCGTACAGGTGGCGTTCGGACCGGCGTTCACTAATCCCGACATCCTTGCGACGCTCGGGGGTGTCACGATGGAATCCGTCGTGCTCATCGAAGGCACCGTGCATGCCCGTCCCGACGATGCCCGCAACCCCACCATGGCAACTGGAGACGTCGAGGTGCAGGCCACCACGCTCGACGTGGTGGGCCCGGCAGAACCGGCTCTTGCGATTCCGGTGTGGCGCACGAAGGGTGAAGACTTGCCGTCGGAAGAGCTGCGGTTGGCGCACCGTCACCTCGATCTGCGGCGACCGGAGCTTCAGCGCAACTTCGAGCTGCGCCACCGGTTGTTGCAGCGGGCGCGCGCCTCATTGTCGGCCATGGATTTTTTCGAACTCGAAACGCCGATATTGACCAAACCCACTCCCGAAGGCGCCCGTGACTACCTGGTTCCGTCGAGAATCCACAAGGGTGAGTTCTATGCGCTGCCCCAATCCCCGCAGATCTACAAGCAACTGCTGATGGTCTCCGGATTCGACCGGTACTTCCAAATCGCTCGGTGCTTTCGCGATGAGGATCTCCGGGCCGACCGGCAACCGGAGTTCACGCAAATCGATATAGAAGCATCGTTCGTGGTGGCTGATGATGTTTTTGCCATCTTGGAGACGTTGATGGTTGGCTTGTGGGACGAAGCAGGCCACACGATCGAGGCGCCGTTTCCACGCTTCTCCCATGCGGAAACCATGGAGCGTTTCGGAACCGACAAACCGGACATGCGATTCGGACTCGAGATTACGGATGTGACCGAGCGTGTGGCCGGTCGGGGATTCCGCGTGTTCGATACAGTGGTCGATGACGGTGGCCGGATTCGTGGGATTCGCGTGAGCGGTGGCGCGACGTTGTCACGCAAGGACGTGGATGCATTGACCTCCGCCGCAAGGGGCGCCGGTGCGAGCGGGCTGGCTACGTTGAAACGGCAAGGCGACCAACTGTCCGGTCCTCTGGCGAGGATCGACGGAATCTCGGCCGAATCGATGCAGTTGGAGGATGGCGATCTGTGGCTCGTCGCAGCCGGACCCGATCACGTGACCTCAGCGGCGCTCGACGTCGTGCGCCGCGCTGTCATCGATCGACTGGCGATCCAACCGGGTGTGGCGCATGCATTCCTTTGGGTCGAGGACTTCCCTCTATTCGAAAGCGATCCGGACACTGGCGACTTGACGTTCGCCCACCACCCGTTCACGGCCCCGCAACCGGGCGACCTCGAACGTCTGTTGGCGGGTGAGCGAGAAGGTATTCGGGCCCAGCACTACGATCTCGTATTTAACGGTGTGGAGTTGGGTAGCGGGTCGATCCGAATCACCGATCCCCTCGTTCAAACCAAGGTCCTAGAGTTGTTGGGAATCGACGGTGACGAGGCCGAGCGTCGCTTTGGGTTTCTTCTCAGAGCTCTGCGAGATGGCGCGCCACCTCACGGCGGGTTCGCGGTTGGGTTCGATCGTGTGGTCATGCTGCTGGCCGGTGCCGCGTCACTTCGGGAAGTGATCGTCTATCCCAAGACGACCGCTGCTCGTGCGCTCTTCGAGGACGCGCCGACCCCTGTCACGGCTGCCGACCTTGCTGACCTGGGCATCGTGGTGTCGCATGACTGAACGGGTGACGCACCGTGTGTCGGCGGAGGGGGCCGACCCCCTGGCGCTTGCGGGCGTGAACGACAGCAACCTGATCGAGTTGGAGCGTGCCACAGGGGTGCAGGCATCGCTCCGCGGGGATCATGTCACCTTGTCCGGTGACTTGGCGACGGTCGAGCGAGCGCAACGTTTGGTGTCGGCAATGATCGATGTCGCGCGCATGGGCGAAACGGTCGGCGTTGACGATGTCCGGCAAATGGTCTATGCGGAGAACGGTGGCGAGACCGATCTGACCAATGAAAATCTCAAGATCGTGCTGCCTGGCATGCGTCGGGTGGTCAAACCGAAGACCCCCGGGCAACGGGCGTATATCGAAGCGATGCGCGCCAATGAGATCGTCATAGGAATAGGGCCCGCCGGTACGGGCAAGACCTACCTGGCGGTGGCGATGGCGGTCGAGGCTCTCACCCGCAAACAAGTGCGGAGGCTTGTGCTTGCCCGGCCGGCGGTGGAAGCCGGTGAACGATTGGGCTTCCTCCCGGGAGATCTCCAGGCCAAAGTCGACCCGTATCTGCGGCCGCTCTACGACGCCCTCGAGGACATGATGCCGTATGACAAGATCCAGAAGGCGCTCGAATCTCGTACGATCGAGATTGCGCCGTTGGGCTACATGCGCGGGCGAACGCTTCAGGACGCGTTCGTGATTCTCGACGAAGCGCAGAACGTCACTGGCGGCCAGATGAAAATGTTTCTCACTCGGCTCGGATTGACCTCGCGGGCGGTGATCGTCGGCGACAAGACGCAAATCGATCTACCGAGTCGCGAAGATTCCGGACTCGTTCAAGTGGAACGGATTCTTCCCGGGGTCGAAGGCGTCGCCTTCTGCTATCTCGATGATGGAGACGTGGTCAGACACCGGCTCGTCCGCGAGATTGTCAGGGCCTACGCCGAAGACCAGGGCACATGACCGAGAAGCGTCGCGCCCCCCTAGATCTAGAACTGGCACCAAGCCGGCTTCCGCGGCTGATCCGATTTCACGCCGTTCGATGGGGATGCCTCTTGGCCCTAGCCATCCTCACGTATCTGTTGTTCCCGGTGGCGGGGTCTGTCGACGTCCCGGTACTAGAGTCGGGGGAGATATCGCCAGAGGAGGTCATCGCACCGTTCGATTTCGTGGTGGAAAAGACGCCCGACGAGATCGAGCGTGAGGCTGCCGCTTTGGAGGCGACGATTCCGCCCATATTCGACTATCAGTCCGCTGTGGTCGATTCAGTGAAGGCAAGGGCCGATTCGCTGTTTGCCACCCTGACCGCCGCTCCCAATATCGACTCGTTGACAGCGGCCTTGGTGAACGCCGGGTTGCGTTTGCCGCCTGGGGAAATCGAATACCTGGCAACGGCGGGACGCCTAGCGGCGTTTCGGAACGCGACGACCCGGCTACTTGAGCGCAGTCTCGTCGAGGGTGTGATGGCTCCAGGAGTCGAACGTCCTATCGCGCGTGACGTCATCGTTCGCCGCAACGGTTCCGAACAGCTTGTGGGCCGTGATGCTCTGCTGACCTACGAACTGTTCCTCGACGGGCGTTACGCCACGCATCCAGCTCCCAACTCGACAGACGGAGATCAGATTTTTCTGAGGTTCATCAGTCATCTCTTCCGCCCGACGTTGCTGTACAATGTCACAGATACCGAACGGTATCGCCAAGAGATCAGGGCTTCGGTGAATCCAGTCAAGGATAGTGTGCGGGTGAACATGCGGATCGTCGACGCCAACGATCCCGTAACGGAGGAGAGCAACCGGCGTTTGATGGCGCTTCGCGGCGAACTGCTGCGGCGGGGTGGGGGTGGGGGCGGGAGCCTGTCGGGAATCGTCGGTCAGGTTATGGCAAACGGGATCCTGCTCGCGGTCTTCTGGCTGCTCATGATGATGTACCGAAGAGACATCTATGATACGATGCGACACCTGGGTGTCGTGACGTTGCTGTTCGCCATTGTTCTGTTCGGCGCCTGGGTAAATCGCATTCAATTCGGTGCAATACCGCAATTGATACCGATCCCCTTTGCGGCAATGCTAATCACGGTGTTGTTCCGTGGCCGTGTCGCGATGGTGGCCGCAATCGTACTCGCCGTCCTCGTGGCCTCCCAGGCAGTGTACGGTGGCGGTGACGCAGTGTTCATCGCGATGGTCGGTGGTGTGGCGGCGGCGGTAAGCGTGCGCGGCATGCGGCGTCGGGCCCAGTTTCTGGGCTCCGTGGTGATCGTGATTGCGGCGTTTGTGGTTGCCGAAGTTGCGGTAGGCCTGCGCAGCGGATGGGATTGGTCGGATGTCGGAACGGCGAGCCTTTGGGGGACGTCCAATGCTGTCGTGTCCGCGGCCGTCTCGTTCGTGCTGCTTCCAGTGTTCGAAGTCGCCACGAAGGTGACGACAGACTTGACCCTGCTGGAGCTCTCCGATCCGAACCGGCCCCTCGTGCGACGATTGGCAACGGAGGCGCCCGGGACGTACGCCCACTCGATTGCCATGGCAAATCTCTGCGAGTCTGCGTGCAACGCGATTGGCGCCAACGGCCTACTCGCGCGCGTTGGCTGCTATTACCATGACGTGGGGAAGCTCAAGAAGCCTTTGTATTTTGTCGAGAATCAGGTGAGTGGTGTCAATCCGCATGACAAACTCAAACCCGACGCTTCGGCGGCCATCATCCGCAACCACGTCAAAGAGGGAATCGCGCTTGCCGAAGAGCACAAGCTCCCTGAGGTCGTCAAGGCCTTCATTCCCGAGCACCATGGCACGATGGAGATCGCGTATTTTCTCGGTCGCGCCCGTGAACGGCAATCGGATGGAGAGATACGGATCGAGGAGTATCGATACCCGGGACCCAAGCCCGGTTCGGTGGAGACAACCGTCGTGATGCTGGCGGACGGGGTCGAGGCCGCGCTCCGGGTGATCGCCGATCTTACGCCCGAGAAGCTACGCGGCATGATCGATCATATCATTCAACAACGAATCGAGGCGGGACAACTCGAGGAGTCGCCTGTGACGATCGCGCAGCTCGCTCGGATTCGCGAGGAATTCATGCGCGTGCTGGCGGGTGCACACCATGGCAGGATCGACTATCCCGCGGCCGGTGGAGGGATCACTGCCGACTACGAGCCAGCGTCGAGTTCCGCGTCCTAGTACTCACGTGGCGGGGATGCGGCGAGCGGGAGCCGTACTCAACACCGCGGACGTTCGGCGTGCCGTCGATCGCGTCGTGCGCGGCGAGCGCGTGGCAGCGGCAGAATTCTCCATAACATTTCTGTCCTCTCAGCAAATGCGGGCGTTGAACCGGCGTGCTTTCGGACGCGACCGGGCAACTGACGTGATTGCGTTTCCACTCCAACACCAAGAGCACGTCGTGGGCGACGTGTATGTATGCCCCAGCGTGGCACGACGTTCCGCGGAAGACGAGGGGATCACCCGACGCGAAGAAGAAACTCGCCTCGTCATTCACGGCGTTCTCCACGCGCTGGGGCGCGAGCACCCCAAGGGGCGACGGCGAGTGGATTCGCAGATGTGGCAGCGCCAAGAGCGATACGTTCGACAGTTGCTGCGAGCGGGTTCTCGCTGATGTCGTTGCTGGCGTTGGTCCTCACCGGATGTGCCGTGGCGTGGAGTGGCCTGCTCGTCCTGGCCGAAGAAGCTCCCACCGTTCCCCGTGCCGAACGTGCTCGAATGCAAGCTCCATCGAGGTGGTCCTTGGGCCGAGCGTTGGGCGTTGCGCGCTTGGCCCTCACGGTGTTCGCCGCCTTTGGAGCCGCAACAGCCGTCGAGTGGTGGGTACGTCCGACCGTGGAAATGATCGCGACCTTGATCCTCGCCATCGCCGTGGTCTTCGCATTCGCCGATGGGATCCCTCGAGCGACGGGCGCGCTGTTTCCGGGGCTGGCGTCCCTCATGGTCCCTCTTGCACGGCGGTCGCTCGTGGTGTTCCAGCCACTCTTGGGCGTGTTGGCCACGATCGAATCGAGAGTTCGAAGCAACCTCCCTCCTATTGCGCCACCCAGCATAGGAGCCGAAGAACGAGATCTGCTTGCTGGGGTCCTGTCGCTCCGGGAAACGAGTGTGGCGGACGTGATGACGCCGAGACTCGATATGGTGGCCATCGATGCGACTGCCAGTTGGCGCGATGCGATCGATGTCGTTCAACGGGGCAAACACGCCCGGGTCCCGGTGTTCGAGGGGGATGTGGATTCGATCATTGGTATTCTGTACGCGAAGGATGTGGCACCCGCCGTTGCTGGAGTGGAGGATCCACCGCGGCGGTGGCAGTCGCTCCTGCGACCGCCGCAGTTCGTTCCGGAATCGAAGCCATGCGCAGCACAACTTCGAGATTTTCAACGTGGCGCCGGCCATTTGGCGATCGTCGTCGATGAGTTCGGTGGGACATCGGGCCTGATTGCCCTCGAGGACATCCTCGAGGAGGTGGTCGGAGAGATACGCGGGGAGTATGACGCCGATGAAGAGGCCCCGATTCGGCGGGAGGGCAGCGACAAGTTCTGGGTGGACGGGACGGTGACGCTCGAGGCGCTCTCCGAAGCGCTCGAAACACCGTTCGAGCGGGAAGAGGCCAACACGGTCGGTGGCTTGGTGTATTCGGAGTTGGGCCGGGTACCGCGCCCCGGCGAGGAGTTGGTGGTGGGCGACTTCCGTATCGTGGTCGAAAAGGTGATCCAACGGAGAATCATCCGGGTGTATTTCGAGCGGGAACGTGAAGAGTTCACGATCGAGCCGGGTGGGGGAGAGGTCTGATGGTCTGGCTGGTGCTCCTGGCCGGAACTCTGCTGGGCTCCTTGGCGACCCTGGCGACTACGGGAACGACGGTTGTCCGGCGCGTCGATCTCTATCGGTGGGTTGCGCAACGGCGCCACAATGCGGGTTCTGCTGAACTACTCCTCAGTATGCCTGCCCGCCTGTTCCGTTCCGGGAGTTCGCTCGCTACGGTCGGGATCGCCACGGCCGGCGCAGGGCTCGCAGGGGTCCTGGCTTCGCTCCCGCCCGACGTGGGGATCATGACGCTCGTGTTCGTCGCGCTTCCTCTGGTGCTCGTGCTGGGAATCTCGATTCCGTTTGCGGTGGCGCCCCATTGGGCAGATGCGATAGTCCATGTCACGGTGCCGTGGCTGCACCGACTTGCCTACCTGTTTGCACCGGTTGGTGGTGCGGCGATGAATCCACTGGGGTCGGAAAGTCACGTTCGCGCGCCGGATCACCCTGAGGCGAGCGAACGCGAAGAGCTCGATGAACTCGCCGGGATCGTCGCGTTTACCGAACGGCCCGTGCGTGACGTGATGCGTCCCCGCACGGAGATCATCTCCGTCCGGGAGGGGACGACCCTCCCCGAGGCGGCAACACGTTTCGACCAGTCCGGCTTATCGCGACTTCCGGTGTATCGGGAATCGCCCGACGACATCGTGGGGATGATATATGTGTTCGACCTACTCAAGATCGGACCGGCCGAGGAACTTCCGGTTCGGGCCGTCCTCAGCATTCCGGCATCCAATCGGTGCGCGGAGGCCCTGGCGCTGATGCTGCGCGAACGTCGGCAATTGGCCGTCGTCTTGGATGAGTATGGGGGGACTGCCGGGATTGTGACGCTGGAGGATCTGATAGAGGAGCTTGTAGGGGAGATCTTCGATGAGTACGATGCACCGCCGACGGCCAATGCCCCTACGGTAGAGATCGTGGAGGCCACGGGGGCAACGGCGGTCTCGGACATCGCAACCAAGTTCGACCTTCGGTTCGGGTCGACGGCAGAAACGGTCGGTGGTCTTCTGGCACAGGCGGCCGGGCAGATTCCCAAGACTGGCGATCGCTACTTGCTTGCCGGGCTCGAGTTCGACGTGCTGGAAGCGACCCCGATGCGAGTCGAACGCGTCTTGATTCGACGCGGTGCAACGGCAATCATCCCGCTGGAAGCGTGACAACATGAACACGGAAGAACTCAAAACACGGCAGGGAGTCGGACGACGACTGCGTCGGTATTTCTTGACCGGGCTGGTCGTGCTCGCCCCGGTCGGCCTGACGGTCTATGTCTTGTATTGGATTTTCGTACGCGTTGACGCACTTTTGGGCGCGCCCTTGCAGAGTTTCTTGGGATTCCCGGTGCCGGGACTCGGGTTCCTCATCCTGGTCGTGCTAGTCACCGCTATTGGATGGGCGGTGAGGCGTGCGGCCGGCCGGCAGCTCCTGACATGGTGGAATGCGTCGATGGTGCGGTTCCCGCTGTCCGGTCGGATCTACAGTGCGGTCAGTCAGGTGGTGCAGTCGGTGATTGGTTCGAAGCGCCGCCTCTTTCGCCGCACGGTGTTGGTTCCGTATCCGACCGACAGGGTCTGGGCCATCGCGTTCGTCACAAACGAAGAGTCGATCATGTTGTCGAGGGTCGTGGGCGAGGCGTGCCTCCATGTTTTCGTGCCGACAACCCCCAACCCGACGTCCGGGTTCATGCTCGTCGTTCCGGTCGATCAGGTAAAGGATGTCGATATGTCGGTCGAAGACGCGATGAAGCTGGTCATGTCTGCCGGGGCACTCACCCCGGGGACACCGGCGATTGCCGGCAAGGGACTCGACCTGGAGACCTTATTGCGGGATACCATGGGATGAACGACGACAAGAAGCTGTTCGAGGAGCTGACCAGGCTCGCGAACGCGGGTGCGCTCGCGGGGTTCTTGGAACACGCCAAGGATCTTCACGCCTCCGATCTGTCGGATGTGTTGGCCGCGCTGGACGAGGACGTACGGCTTCGCATCGTCCAATCCCTTCCTGCGGAGGTGGTGTCCGAAGCCATCGCCGAGATGGAAGAGGATGAGCACCCCGAGGAGCTTCTCGAACAACTCGACCTGGAAACGGCTGCCGACATCGTCGAGGAACTCGAAGATGATGACGCCGCCGACTTGATGTCGGATCTCCCGGCCGAAAAAGCCGCGGAGATTCTCTCGGCTGTCGAGGTCGAGGATCGGCAGGACATCGAGCGCCTCATGAAGTACGATGAGGAGTCGGCCGGTGGCTTGATGACCGGAGCCATCGTTGGCGTGGACGAGATGCTAACGGCCGCCCAAGCCATCGACGAGATTCGTCGGCAGGCGCAGGACGTGGAGGAGTTCTACCACGTCTACTGCTTCGACGCCGATCGGAAGCTGACTGGGGTCCTTCCGTTGCAACGCCTGGTCGTTGCAAGTCCGGAGGCGCTTGCCAAAGACCTCATGGAACCCTGCGTTGCGGTGGCGACTCCGGAGATGGATCAAGAAGAGGTTGCACGCCTGATGGCGCGATACAATGTGCCTTCGATCCCGGTCATCGACGCCACGGGTCGCTTGCTGGGCCGTATCACGTTTGACGACGTTATCGACGTGGTCGAGGCCGAGCAGACAGAAGACCTCCTCAAGTTCGGTGGCTCCGGGGGCGACGAACACCTGGGAGGCGATTGGTACGAGGCCGTGCGCAATCGCCTGCCGTGGCTCTACCTCAATTTGTTTACCGCGTTCTTCGCCGGCGCCGTAGTCGTGTACTTCGAAGCCACGGTAGCACAGATCGTCCTGCTCGCCGCCATCATGCCGGTCGTTGCGGGACTGGGCGGCAACGCCGGAACGCAGGCGCTGGCAGTCACGGTACGCCGCACCGCTCTTGGCCTCCTGCCACCAGGCGCGGGTCTCGCGATGGTGTGGAAGGAGATGTTGGTGGGGATTATCAACGGGTTGGCCGTAGGACTCGTTGTGGGATTCGTGGCCATGTGGCTCGGAGAGGGATGGGAGTTGGGTGCGGTCGTGACGGTAGCGGTGTGGGGGAGCTTGGTCGTGGCGGCGACGGTCGGTGCGAGTGTGCCGCTCCTGCTCCACCGCCTGGGATTCGATCCGGCCGTGGGTAGCGCAGTGTTCATCACGACGATCACCGACATCGTCGGCTTTTCGATCTTGCTGTGGCTTGCATCCGTCGTACTAATTCCGTGAGTTCGGGCTGTTGACGGCGGCCACCGCATCGATCCTCGAGGGTTTTACCTCTCGGAACGTACCGATGCTCGCTCGGGCGATCTCGATGGTGGAAAACCGTCGCCCGGGGTATGAAGAATTACTTTCCGCGGTGTATCCCGGCACGGGCTCGGCGCACAGAATTGGGATTACCGGCCCACCGGGCGCGGGCAAGTCGACCATGATCGAGCAGCTCGTGACCGCGTACCGTGATTCCGAGGCGACCGTTGCGGTTGTTGCTGTGGATCCGACCAGTCCGTTCTCAGGCGGGGCGTTACTCGGTGACAGAATCCGTATGGAGTCGGTTATCCTCGACCCGGGCGTGTTTATCCGATCCATGGCCTCGCGCGGTGGGGTAGGCGGACTGGCAACGACGACGCGCGAAGTGTGTGATGTGCTCGACGCGTTTGGGTTTGAGTTCATCATCATCGAGACGGTCGGAGTGGGCCAGTCGGAATTGGCGATCGCGGGGAGCGCCGACACGACCGCGCTGATGCTGGTCCCGGAATCGGGAGATGGAGTCCAGGTCATGAAAGCCGGAGTCATGGAGGTTGCCGATCTCTACGTCGTCAACAAGGCCGATCGGCCGGGAGCGGACCGCTTAGTGCAGGAAATCGAAGTCATGCTGGGGATCAGGCGGGGGAATGCCTACCGGCACGTCGGTACGCACCACGGTCCAAGTACCGTGACTAGGCGGGATGATGAGGGTGCTACGGCCGGTTGTTGGGAACCTCCGGTGCTGAAAGCGGTGGCAAGAAAGGGTGAAGGGGTGGTCGAACTTGTGGAAACCTTTGCCCGACATCGTACATTTCTACAGGAGTCGGGTCGGCTGGCTGGGATCCGCCGAAAACAACTAATCCGACACACCCGGGAAGTCGTCGATCGGACATTGAGCAAAATCGTTTGGGAAGACCTCGAGAGCGAGGTCGTCCTCGAAGCAGGAATCGAAGACGTTGTCGCTGGGAAATCCAGTCCCTACCGGCTTGCACAAGACATCGTCGACCGTCTCCAACGGGGAGCAACACCATGACGGATCGTAACCCCGACGCAGAGTGGCGCGATCGCTACGAGTCGGGATCCAAACGCAACATCGATTTCGTCACGCAGAGCTCCATGGAGGTCGATCCGCTGTACACCGCGGCTGACCTTGCCGACCATGATACGGATCAGCAATTGGGGTACCCGGGCGCCTACCCGTTCACCCGCGGCATCCACCCAACCATGTATCGCGGTCGGCTTTGGACCATGCGGCAGTTCTCTGGATTCGGGACGGCCGAAGACACCAACGAGCGGTACAAGTTTCTGCTTGCCCGCGGACAGACCGGCCTTTCGGTGGCCTTCGATTTCCCCACATTGATGGGGTACGACTCCGACCACCCACGATCTGAGGGAGAGGTGGGCAAGTGTGGTGTGGCGATCTCGTCGCTCGCCGACATGGAGGTGTTGTTCGACGGAATCCCACTCGATCGAGTCTCTACCTCGATGACGATCAATGGGCCGGCCGCATTGTTGTTTTGTTTCTATGTGGCGGCTGCGGAAAAGCAGGGCGTGGACATCGCAAAGCTCCGCGGCACCGTGCAAAACGACATTCTCAAGGAGTACATGGCGCAACACGCGTGGGTGTACCCTGTCGAACCAGCGCTCAAAATCATCGTCGACATGTTCGAGTGGTCCGCCAAACATACGCCACAGTGGAATACGATCTCGATCTCGGGGTATCACATTCGTGAGGCCGGGGCGACGGCCGTGCAGGAACTCGCGTTTACGTTAGCGAATGGATTCGAATACGTCGAACGGGGTATCGAACGTGGTCTCGATGTCGATGAGTTTACGCCACGGTTATCGTTCTTCTGGGACATCCACAACGACTTCTTCGAAGAAGTGGCCAAAATGCGCGCGGCACGTCGAATCTGGGCCCGCCACATGAAGGAGCGGTACGGGGCGAAGAATCCACGGTCTTGGATGCTCCGGGTGCATTGCCAGACGGCGGGTGTGTCGCTGACGGCGCAGCAGCCTCTGAACAACGTAGTCCGCGTCGCGTATCAGGCGATGGCCGCCGCGATGGGAGGGGCCCAGTCGCTTCACACCAACTCGTTGGACGAAACGCTGGCATTGCCAACAGAGTCGGCAGCGCAATTGGCGCTCCGCACCCAACAGATTCTGGCGTATGAGACCGGTGTCCCCAACGTCATCGATCCGCTCGGAGGGTCCTATTACGTCGAGGCGCTGACCGACCGAATGGAGAAAGAAGCAGAGGCCTTGTTCGACGAGATCGAAGCGATTGGTGGTGTGGTGAAGGGGATCGAGTTGGGGTGGTTCCAGCGAAATATCCACCAGAGTTCGATGAGGGTGCAACACGAAGTGGAACAGAAGCGGCGGATCATTGTTGGCGTGAACGACTTCATGGATGAGAGCCACGCCGAGGATCTCGAGATATTGAAGGTTTCGGACGCGCCGGAGCGCGCCCAACGAGAACGACTCGCCAAGTTACGCGCGACCCGCGACGATGCGGAGGTCGAGCGGTGCCTCGTGGTACTGCGAGAGGCAGCCGCGCAGGACATAAACGTCATACCGGCGATGTTGGATTGTGCACGGGCGTACTGCACGCTGTTTGAGATCCGACACACCCTTGAGGAGGTTTTTGGTGCCTACCGCGAACCGGTTTTCTTCTAAGAAGGTACGATCGGACACTAACCCAAGCGCCGATGGCCCTCGGGAGCTTCGACCGCTCGTCGAATGGCTTACCGGCGTCGGCGTTACCGACCATTGGGTCATTTCGTGTTATCTCAAACTCGAGCCGAGGGATCGGACCCGCGGCAAATACCTGATCAAACTCAAGAACCGAATCAAGACCCGCCTGGCGTGGCTCGACGAACACGAACCCGATCGTGCGAGGCGTGAAAGCGCGGCTCGAGACCTGGATCGCGTTCGGGAATACTTAGAGCACTCCGGTTCGCAGGTGGAAGGCCGCGGTGTGGCGATCTTTGCCTGCGAGGCACTCGATCTGTTCGAGGTCATCCCACTGCCGCAGGTTTTCCGATCGCGGCTCGTCGTCGATCGATCACCGCTGGTCCGCGAGTTGGTGGCGCTCGATGACGAATTCGGCCTGGTTGTTTGCACTGCCTTCGACAGGACCACCGCACGCTTCTTCAAAGTGACGGCGTCGGGAGTGCAGGAACTGGAAGGACTGTCGGCGATCGGCGCCACACGACCCGGCAGGTTTGTCGGTCAAGGATCTCCCGCGGGATCCGGGAATGATCCTGGAGTCGGAGGTGAGCACAACTACCATCAACGCATCAAGGGGGAGAAGCAGCGCCACCTGGCACAGATTGCCCAGCGCCTGTTCGAAATAACCCGTGACGGCGGAGCGCGTGGTGTTGTCCTGGCCTCGGCCGGATCGGAGACCCGTACCTTGGAAGCACATCTGCACCCGTACGTATCGCAATGCCTCTTGGGTACGACAAAGATGAACCCGAAAAACGTCACCCAGGCCGAAGTGCTCGAAGCAGTTCTAGAGGTGAGAAGTAGGTCGGAACGCACGGCCGAGGCGCAAGACATACAGAATCTGGAAGAGGGAATCGGCACCGGATGGGCGGTGAACGGATTGGTCGGCACGCTGGCCGCACTTGCCCAAGGGCAGGTCCGCACCCTGCTTGTTGACCCCCTGGCGGAGCAGGTCGGCGTCCGATGTCGTGAGACCGGGCGACTGGCTCTGGCCGAAAGTGATTGCGATCCCGAAGGTGGGGGAGATCCGATTCCGGACCTGGTCGACGAGGCGATTGAAGAAGCACTGCGCCAGGGCGGGCATATCGATGTCGTGGAGGATGACGATCTCCGCGCGAAGATTGACGGCGTTGCGGCGCTGTTCCGATTTGTGGCGTCATGACGCTTGTATGCCAAAGCGCCAACAGTAGGTTCTGCGCACAATGAGCCTAGATAAACCCATTCGAGTGCTCGTCGGTAAGCCGGGCTTGGATGGCCACGATCGTGGAGCCAAGGTCGTGGCGACCGCACTCCGCGACTCCGGAATGGAGGTCATCTACACCGGATTGCACCAGACACCGGAGATGATAGCAACGGCCGCCGTTCAGGAAGACGTCGATGTCGTCGGCCTCTCGATTCTTTCGGGCGCGCACATGACCCTCTTTCCCCGAATAAAGCGACTGCTCGTCGAAGCGGGGCGTGACGACATTCTGCTGATTGGTGGGGGAATTATTCCAGAGGACGATATACAATCGCTGGAAGCGGAAGGGATCAGCAAATTGTTCGGCCCGGGAGCGACAACGCAGGAGATCATCGACTACATCATCGAATGGGCAGCAGGCCAGGCGGCCTAGTGTCCGAATCGCGTCTCCGCACTCTCACCAACGAATACCGCGAACTCGTCCAAGTGTTGGAGCTTGGGGGTGGCGCGGCCAAGATCAAGCGAGAACACGACCGTGGGAAGCTGACGGCGCGTGAGCGGGTCAACTATCTCCGAGATCCCGATACGCCGTGGCTCGAGGTGGGATTGCTCGTCGCGCACGACCTATATGATGGGCAAGCGCCGGGGGCCGGGGTCATCACCGGCGTCGGAGTAGTAGCCGGGAGGCCGGTCGTCATTGTCGCGAACGACGCCACGGTCAAGGCTGGTTCGTGGTGGCCGGAGACCATCAAGAAGATGCTGCGAGCACAAGAGATTGCGATGCGGCAGCGCATTCCGATCATCTACCTCGTAGATTCCGCCGGCGTCAATCTTCCCTATCAAGGCGGCGTGTTTCCGGGGCAGTACGGTGCGGCGCGTATTTTTTACTACAACTCGATCATGCGTCGCTACCTCCACATCCCGCAGATCAGTGCCGTCATGGGGCCGTGTGTCGCGGGGGGCGCATATTTGCCGGCCCTGTCTGACGTGATCTTCATGGTCGAGGGCACCTCGTTTATGGGATTGGGCGGCCCCAACCTGGTCAAGGGTGCGACCGGGCAAGAGGTCGATGGCGAGGAGCTTGGTGGTGCGGTCACGCATACCACGAAGAGCGCGGTTGCGCATTATCGGGCCAAGGATGACAAGGAATGCTTGGATCGAATCCGAACGTATGTCGATCGACTCCCGGTCCAGCCGCTGGACCTAACGCATGGCGAGCCACCCACCAACCCGCCCGCCGCGTTGTATGACGTGCTTCCGACGGACCACCGCATGGCGTATGACATGCACGACGTGTTGGCCTGCGTTCTGGACGAGGGTGCGCTCGACGAGTTCCAACCCGATATTGCAAAGGAAATCCTCTGCGGTCACGGACGCATCGACGGACAATCCGTCGCGGTGATCGCCAACCAGCGCGGCTTGATCAAGCGAGGCGCAGACGCGCCCCCCCGCATTGGCGGGATCATCTACACGGAGAGCGCCGAGAAGGTCTCGTTCTTCATCGAAACAGCGAACAGGGAGCGGATCCCGCTCTTGTTCGTCCAAGATGTGAGTGGTTTCATGGTGGGGCCCGAAGCCGAACACTCGGGGATCATCCGTGCCGGCGCCCATTTCGTCGAGTCGATGGCTACGGCGGTCGTCCCTAAGATCGTGCTCACCATCAATCATGCTTCCGGGGCCGGATACTACGCGATGGCCGGTCAGGGTTTCGACCCCGACTTCATTCTGTCGTGGCCCAGCGGACGGATGGGCGTCATGGAAGGCGAAGCGGCCGTCCAGGCGGTGTTCGGCGGCCGCGCATCCGACGGAGCGACCGCAGAGGCTCGCGAGAAGATGCGGGCCGACTACGATCACCAACTCGATGCTCGGTTCGCGGCCGCGCGGGGCTTTGTCGATGCCGTGATTCCACCCGAAGACACGCGCCTCCAATTGTCGTTTCTCCTCCGCCTCAGTCGATACAACCCCGGACCGCACCTCGGCACGTTCGTGTTCAACGGAACTGCTCTGGGAATTTGAACCGCACTCGTTCTTCTCGGGTGATGATCGCACGACGGCAGTTGCCTGTCGTAGGGCTTGCCGTGTTCGCGCTTTCGTGCGCCACCGCGGGTCCGTCGCTCGAACCGGCAACCACGGCCCGCGCCGACAGAAATCTCGCCCCGGCCGACCGCCTCGCCGTGGCACCGCGGCAGCAGTCGGTGCAACCGATGCTCGCGAAGCTCCTCGGTTACATGCCGCTTCATACCACGGGCGTGGACGTGTTCAGAATGCGCAATCCGACCTTCGATGGCCGTGGCGTGTTGATTGCCATTCTGGACAGCGGGATCGACGTAGGTGTGCCCGGTCTCCAGACCGGACCCACGGGAGGACAGAAGGTGCTCGACCTTCGTGATTTCTCCGATGAAGCACGGATCACGTTGCAGGCGGTGGTGGTGCAGCAAGGAGCGGTGACGATCGGAGGTCGGTCGATGCGAGGCATGGATCGCGTGGCCCGACTTGCCCGGCCGCCGTACTACGCTGGTGTGCTCGACGAGCGGTCTTTCGGTTCTGGAACCAGCGCAGACTTGAACGGTAACGGCCGCGTCGGTGATACTTTCCCGTTGCTCGTGGCCCGAGGAACGCAGGGGTGGTTCGTCGTCGCAGACACCGATGAAGACGGTGACCTTGGAGACGAAACTCCAGTCAACGATTTCTTGGATGCTGGTGCGACGTTCTCGCTCGGCTACGACGAGGCTACCGACATCCCAGGCCCGGTGACCATTGCGGCCAACATCGTGTCAGGCGATCCGCCATCGTTGGCACTCGTGTTCGACAATTCGGGTCATGGAACACACGTCGCCGGTATCGCCGCCGGGCATGGCCTGTATGGGGTGGACGGCTTCGACGGCGTGGCACCGGGCGCTTCTCTTCTTGGTCTCAAGATTTCCGACAACACGCGCGGTGGCGTCACCGTGACCGGGTCGATGTTGCGCGCTCTCAACTACGCCGTGTCGTTCGCTCAGCGTCGAGGCATGGCACTCATAGTAAACATAAGTTTTGGTATCGGACACGAGCGAGAGGGAAGCGTCGCCATCGACTCGCTCGTCAACGAGTTTGCACTCAAGCATCCGGACGTGCTCGTGGTGATCAGTGCCGGCAACGATGGTCCCGGAATCTCTACCGTGTGGCTTCCGGGATCTGCGCGACACGCCTTGTCGGTATGCGGCATGGTGCCAGGCGTGTTTGCTCGCGAACAAGAAGTAGGGCGCCCCGCGGCCGGCGATGTGCTGTCGTGGTGGAGTTCGAGGGGCGGAGAGTCCGCGAAGCCCGACCTGTGTGCCCCGGGTGTCGCGTATTCGACGCTGCCGCGTTGGAGATCTGGCGATGAGATTTCGTTGGGGACCAGCATGGCCGCGCCGCACGTTGCGGGTATCGCGGCGCTCCTCCATTCCGCGCTTGCGGTGAATGGGACCCGCGTGCGAGCCATTGACTTGAAGCGTGCCCTGGCCAACACGACGGTCCCAATCGGAGCGACCGTGCTTGACCGTGGCTCGGGTGTCGCCGATGTGGGCGCGGCGTATCAATGGCTCCTTGCCGGGCACCGGAGCGGTGTCTATGAGGTCGAAGCGCTCGGTGCCACGGGGGGCGGCCCAGCGACTGCCGTTGGTGCCTACCGCCGGGCCGGCCTCACGGACCCGGCTGACACGGTGCAATGGTTTCACGTCACCTCTGTAGGTGGGCAACCGGCGGCGCAATTTGCACTCTCCACCAACGTCGCGTGGCTGCACGCCCCCATGAGTGTGGAGATGAGCGGGGCGCCGGTGACGATCCCAGTGTCGTACGACGCCGACATGCTGTCCGAACCGGGATTGTACGTGGGCGTCGTCAGTGCTCGGCCCGTGACCGACACAATTGCCGGCCCATCGTTCGAATTGGTGAACACGGTGATCGTTCCGCACCAACTGGACGGGCGCATGCGCGATCGTGGGATAGTGATGCCTGGTGACGCATCGCGCTATTTTTTCAATGTGAACTCGAACGCTGACGGGTTTGTCATCACCTTGACAGCGAGCGCCGCCGACGTTCCGGTATCGGTATACCTTTTTGAACCGACCGGTCGGCCGGCTCGCGGAGGCCGCGTGTTGTCCGTTGGGGGTGACGCTGATTCTGTAGGGCGCCTCATCGTATCACCGGACGACGTACGCAGTGGCGTGTACGAAGCGGCGGTGGTCGGGCCCGATGCGGCAGCGGCTGGGTATACGGTTGAAATAGAATTGTCTCCACTCGTGGTACTCGAAGTGGATACACAAGGACGTGCCTTGGTACGCAACAACAGCAACGCCGTCGTCAATGCCATGCTCGAGACCCGCGTGCTGGGTCTGGCTCAGAGCCACACGGTCCGAGGCGCTGAGGCAGCAGTGCGTTGGCAGATCGATGTGCCGACTTGGGCCGAGCGTATAGGCCTGGACGTTACGGTCCCGGGGCACACATGGGCGCTCGTGACGGATTTCGGTATCACCGTTTACGATCGCGTGGGTTGGAAGGTCGTGGATGCCCCACTCAACTATAGGGAAGGGAGCTTCTCGTTCAACGTGATCGATCATGCGGGTGAAAAGTTGGACATCGAGTTTGCCCCTGCGTTCGCACACCTGCGGGGGCCTGACGCTTGGACGGTCGAGGCAACGGTGACGTTCGCGCCATCCGACACCATCGAGATGACGGGGTCGGGCGCCGCCGTCCGGATCGCACCACGCTCGGAGCAATGGGTCCCGTTCGGACGCCCGATCTTCGACCAAGCAATGCCGCAACCAATGCTCGTGGAACTCACGCTTCGAGATGGCCCGACGATTTGGACGGCCACCGAACACATCGTCGATCCCGTTCGTGCTGTTGTCGATTCGGTCGGTGGGGTACCAAATGAGTAAGACGGTTCGAATCGGATCTGGTCAAGGTTTCTGGGGCGACTCGCTCGATGCACCCGTCCACTTAGTCGAGGGCGGGCCCCTTGACTACCTGATGATGGACTACCTCGCCGAAGTGACGATGTCCATCATGCAGAAACAGCGCTCGCGCGATCCGTCGATGGGATACGCCCGCGATTTGGTCCCGTTGATGGAGCGAATTCTGCCCACTGCGCAGAAGCGAGGCATCAAGGTCGTGACGAACGGCGGTGGCGTGAATCCTCGCGCGTGTGCCGAGGCGGTCGTTGCACGGGCAAGGGCCCTGGATCTCGATCGCGCGGTCAAGGTGGGAATCGTGTCGGGTGACGACATCATGGAGCGCTTGGACGACCTGCTCCGCCGCGGTCATGGCCTGGTGAACATGGACACGGGCGAGCCGCTCGAGACGGTGCTCGACTCGGTGCAATCTGCCAACGCCTACCTGGGAGCCGAACCCATCGTGAACGCACTCGGCCAAGGGGCCGATGTCATCATTACGGGTCGCGTCACCGACACCGGCCTCACGTTGGGCCCGCTGATTCACGAGTTTGGTTGGGCGGCTGACGACTGGGATCGACTTTCGGCCGGCACGATTGCCGGGCACATCATCGAATGCGGAGCGCAGTGTTCCGGTGGCAATTGCCTGGTAGACTGGGAGCGTATTCCCAACCTGGCAGACCCCGGGTATCCGGTGATCGAAGCGAAACGGGATGGGACGTTCACGGTAACCAAACATTCTGGGACGGGCGGGCGCGTGTCGGTCGCCACGGTGACGGAGCAGTTGGTGTACGAGATGGGTGATCCGGTGAACTATATCACCCCGGATGTGGTTGCCGACTTCACTACGATCCAGTTGCGTCAGGCCGGGAAGAATCGCGTCGCCGTTTCCGGAATTCGTGGTCATCCGGCGACCGACATGCTGAAGGTGTCCATTTCGTACCAGTACGGATACAAAGCGGTTGGGACCTTGGTGTATGCCTGGCCGGACGCGTTGAAAAAGGCGCAGCGAGCCGACCAGATTTTGCGTGATCGCCTGGATCGATTGGGTTTGGAATTCGAAGAGGTCCTCACTGAGTTCGTTGGGGTCAATGCAACGCACGGTCGATTGGCCGGCGCCCCCGATCCGGATATTGCCGAAGTGCAGCTGCGGATTGGCGTCCGCGCGCGCGAGAAACAGCCGGTCACGCGGTTCACTCGGGAGATAGCACCCCTGATCCTCAATGGCCCGCCCAGTGTTACCGGGTTTGCTGGCGGACGGCCCAAGGTTGAAGAGATCGTAGCCTACTGGCCAGCGTTGATCAGCAAATCCGAGATTCACCCACAGGTGGAGATCGTATCGTGAGGCAAGTGCATGGGAGCTAAGAAGCGGACGGGAACGTCGCGCCGGACGGTACAATTGCTTTCTATTGCGCACGCGCGGTCCGGTGACAAGGGTGACACGGCCAACGTGGGTTTGATCGCCCTGAAACCGGAATGGTATCCCGTGTTGGTGCGAGAGGTCACGGCGGTGCGCGTGGCGCGGCACTTCCGTGGAGAAATTCGCGGGCCGGTGGAGCGCTTCGAGCTTCCCAATTTGCGTGCGCTCAATTTTTTGCTGCATGGCGCGCTCGGCGGCGGCGGGACGTTGTCCTTGAAGACCGATGCGCAGGGAAAGGTGTTTTCTACGGCGCTGCTACGGATGGAGATCCCGATCCCGACCGGTTTCGATGTCGACTGAGCCAGTGCTCACCGCCCTCGAATCGGGCGTACTCACTATCACGCTCAATCGGCCGGACAAACGGAACGCGATGGATGCGGCTACCGTGGACGGGCTACACCGTGCGTTGGCAGACGCAGACGTAAACGCCGATGCGCGCGTCGTTGCGATCCGTGGGGCAGGGAAGGACTTCTGCGCGGGCGCCGACTTGCAGGAGCTACTCGATACCGTCGATCAGAGCTTGGCGGAGCATGAAGCCAATGCTCAAAGGCTGGGGGACGTATTCGTTGCCATGCGAAGGTTGCCCAAACCCGTCGTGGCAGTGGTGCATGGTCGCGCGTTGGCGGGTGGGTGTGGCCTGGCGAATGCGTGCGACATCGTGCTCGCCCATGGCGAGGGGCAGTTCGGATATCCGGAAGTTCGCCGCGGATTCGTCCCGGCGATGGTGATGGCAATGCTGGTGCGGTCGGTTGGAGAGAAAGTGGCGTTCGACTTGGTGGCTACCGGGCGCATTTTGTCCGCCGCAGAGGCGGCTGGCGTCGGCCTGGTGTCGCGCGTGTTTACTGGGGCCGAGTTCGACGGCAAGGTCGGCGAGATACTCGCGGACCTCTCAAAGGCGAGCGGATCGGCACTCGCGCTGATCAAACAGCAGTTGTACGGTCTTGACGGTCTGTCGTTCGAGGACGCCATTGCCCTGGGAGCCCAAGTAAATGCGGTGGCCCGGTCCACGCCGGATTTCAAGGACGCGGTCGCGGAGTTTCTCGGGACATAGAGAATCATCCTGGAAGCGATCGGTACATGAGAGCGGCAGCAGGGACAGGTCAGCAAGCAAAGCCTCGGTGTACCGCTACGCCCTTTCGAAGGTGCCAGGGGACGTCGCACAGCTCAGCCCGGATGCTCTACAGCTCCAATGGCGTGCGTCATACGTACGAGGGCTGAAAGGAAATTCCTACTCGTCACGCATGTGGCCATCCTGCGAAAGAAGCTGGAGGATGACCCTTCCGAGCCGCGGTATGTCGTCGGCCACGGTGTGGGTTACCGGTTTGCCGAACAACTCACGGAATCTCCACCCAAGCCTCACCGCCGCTTGGGGCAAGGGATAGACGGATGACATATGTTGGTTTTCTGGCGTCGCCTCTGTCTTCATCCATTTGTTCAGACTCGCTCCCCCATTCGGAACCGATGTTCCGTAACTTGCTGATCTTCAACGGCTTAGCAGCTAGTATGTAGTCCTCAGCTCGTCCTAAACAAGCCTGCATCGTTGAATTGTAAGCTTACATTGCTGCGCTGTCAGCTCAATTTCGTCATGCAGAAGCCTACATCGATCCATTGTAAGCCTACATCGCTCCATTGCAGGTTCATATACGTCGCACGGCAGCCCACATTCGTCCATTGTAGGCTCACATTGTCGTATTGTGAGCTTACATCAGTGCATTGTAGTCCCCTATTCGTCGAGCATGGGCTTACATCGAAGTATTGTAGGCTTAC
>JBDHLU010000007.1:0-48861 GCA_039656555.1 Gemmatimonadota bacterium
ATGCGGCGGGTTGTGACACTCTATAAATCCACCATAGGCAAGAAGATCATGATGGCCGTTACGGGAGTGATTCTCGTCGGCTTTGTGCTCGGTCATATGATCGGCAATCTCAAGGTGTTCCAGGGCGCCGAGAAGATCGACGCCTACGGAGAGTTTCTCCGAGAAAGGGGAGGTCCGATGCTAGGCCACAACCAAGCGTTGTGGCTTGTGCGGGGCGGCCTGCTTCTGGCTTTCGCAATTCATGTCGTTGCCGCGCTCCAATTGACGCTTACCGGTCGGCGAGCTCGTCCTGAAGGTTATGGTCGCCGGGTCGATCGTGAGGCCTCTACCTATGCCTCCCGTACGATGCGGTACGGTGGATTTTTTCTGCTGGTCTTTGTGATCTTCCATCTATTGCATCTGACCCTTGGCACGGTCCACCCAGATTTCGAACATGGAGCCATCTATCGCAACCTCCAGGTTGCCTTCGAGTCGAGTCTCACGGCGGGGGTGTACGTCCTTGCCATGATAGCCCTCGGATTTCATCTCTTTCATGGCATCTGGAGCGCATTTCAAACGCTGGGACTCAACCACCCGAGGTATAATCGCTACCGGCGTCCTATGGCCGTGGGTCTCGCCATCGTAATCGCCGTTGGGTTCCTTGCGGTGCCCATTTCGTTCTTTACGGGAATTCTCTCCTAGGGTGGCGGATATGGATCTCCAATCGAGGATTCCGTCGGGTCCGATCCAAGAGAAGTGGGACCGGCAGCGCTTCGAGCTGAAGTTGGTGAACCCGGCCAACAAGCGAAAATACGACATCATCGTGGTCGGTTCGGGCTTGGCGGGCGCGTCTGCAGCAGCGTCGCTTGCGGAGCTCGGCTACGACGTCAAGTGTTTCTGTTTTCAAGACAGTCCTAGGCGGGCGCACTCCATCGCGGCGCAGGGTGGGATCAACGCCGCCAAGAACTATCAGAATGACGGTGACAGCGTCTGGCGCTTGTTCTACGATACGGTGAAGGGTGGGGACTTTCGCTCGCGCGAGGCCAACGTCTATCGACTCGCACAAATCAGCTCGAACATCATCGACCAATGTGCGGCCCAAGGGGTCCCGTTCGCTCGGGAATACGGTGGCCTGTTGGACAACCGCTCGTTTGGCGGAGCACAGGTCTCCCGTACCTTCTATGCGCGCGGTCAAACCGGCCAACAGTTGTTGCTCGGTGCCTACCAAGCACTGGCGCGTCAGATCGGTCTCGGCAAGGTCCAAATGTTTCCGCGTACCGAGATGCTCGATGTCGTGGTGGTCGACGGGCATGCTCGGGGCATAGTGGTTCGGGATCTGGTGACGGGCGCCATAGCCTCCCATGCGGCCCACGCCGTTGTCCTGGCTACGGGTGGGTATGCGAACGTCTACTTTCTATCCACGAACGCAAAGGGGTGCAACGTCACGGCGACATGGAGAGCCCACAAGCATGGCGCCCTCTTCGCCAATCCGTGTCTGACGCAGATTCATCCGACCTGTATTCCGATAGGCGGTGACTACCAATCCAAGCTTACGCTCATGAGCGAGTCGTTGAGGAACGACGGTAGGATATGGGTACCGAAGGCGGAAGGTGAAACGCGGGCTGCCAAAGTGATTCCGAGCGACGAGCGCGACTACTATCTCGAACGGCTCTATCCGAGCTTTGGTAATCTGACTCCGCGAGACATCGCCTCACGGCGCGCAAAAGAGGCCGTGGACTCGAATCGCGGTGTGGGTGAATTGAAGAACGGTGTCTACCTCGACTTCGAAGATGCCATCGAGCGGCTTGGGCGCGACGTGATTGCCGAACGATACGGCAACCTGTTCGACATGTACGAACGGATTACCGGTGAAAACCCGTACGAAGTTCCGATGCGAATCTACCCGGCGCCGCATTACACCATGGGGGGGCTGTGGGTCGACTACAACCTCATGAGTACCGTTCCGGGGTTGTTCGTGATTGGCGAGGCGAACTTCTCCGACCACGGGGCCAATCGCCTGGGAGCGAGCGCACTCATGCAGGGACTGGCTGACGGTTATTTCATCCTTCCCTATACCATCGGTGACTATTTGGCCCGCAACGTACAGGATCGGGTGACGACCGAACCAGCCGAGTTTGCTGACACCGAGCGCGAGGTCACAGGCCGAACGCAGCGTTTGCTGGATGCCAAGGGCAACCGCACGGTGGACTCGTTCCATCGCGAACTCGGGCAGATCATGTGGGACTATTGCGGCATGTCGCGCACCCGCGAGGGTCTCCAAACGGCGTTGGGGAAGATTCCCGAACTCAGGGAACGATATTGGAGCGACGTGCGTGTCACTGGGCGCAACGAGGACTTCAATCAGACTCTCGAAAAGGCTGGCCGCGTCGCGGACTTCTTCGAGTTTGCGGAGTTGATGTGTGTCGATGCCCTACACCGGGAGGAATCGTGCGGGGGGCACTTCAGAGAGGAGTTCCAAACCGAGGAAGGAGAAGCGCTCCGTAACGACGACGACTTCGCATATGTCGCCGCCTGGGGTTTCAAGGGCGTAGGTGAGCAGCCCATGTTGCGCAAGGAGAACCTGGAATTCGAGCACGTGCCTCTCTCGCAGCGGAGCTACAAATAATGAAACTGGTTCTCCATGTGTGGCGGCAATCTCGACCGGATGCGGCGGGCTCGTTTGTGCGATACGAGGTGACGGCGATTCCGCATATGTCGTTCCTCGAGATGCTGGATGCGCTGAACGAAGAACTCACCGAGAAAGGCGAAGAGCCCGTTGCGTTCGAACACGACTGTCGTGAGGGGATCTGCGGGTCCTGTGGACTGGTCGTCGACGGAACACCACACGGCCCATCCAGAGGGACCGCTACGTGCCAGTTGCACATGCGAAAGTACAAGGACGGTGACGAGGTCTGGGTCGAACCATGGCGTGCCAGGGCGTTTCCGGTCATGAAGGACTTGGTGGTCGATCGGTCCGCGCTCGACCGCATCATCCAGGCGGGAGGGTACATATCCGTCCGGACTGGGAGCCCACCCGACGCTAACGCCATCCCGATTCAAAAGGAGAAGGCCGACTTGGCGATGGACGCTGCGGCGTGTATCGGATGCGGTGCATGTGTTGCGGCGTGTCCCAACGCGTCCGCCATGTTGTTTACCGCCGCAAAGGTCTCTCATCTTGGTCTGCTTCCACAGGGCCAACCCGAACGGTTCGAACGCGTCCTCGAGATGGTGTCGATGATGGATGAGGCTGGTTTCGGCGGATGCACGAACCACGGTGAGTGCGAAGTGGCCTGTCCCAAAGAGATCAGCGTGGATTTCATCGCCCGACTCAACCGCGACCTGCTCAGGGCGAGCGTAACTGCGGTGGGATAGTAGGATACGGAGCCTCCCACTATCCCACTATCCCACCGTACGATATCCTTTCCCCCACTATGAACCAGCCGCCTAAATCCCGATTCTGGACCAGTTTTGGGCCTGGTCTCCTATGGGCAGCCGCGGCAATCGGCGTTTCACATCTGGTGCAGTCCACCCGCGCCGGCGCCGTTGCGGGTTTCGCGCTTGCTGGGGTGATCCTGCTCGCCCTCGTCTTGAAGTATCCGTTCTTCGAATTCGGTCCGCGGTACGCGGCCGCAACCGGTGAGAGCCTAGTAGAAGGGTATGCCCGGATCGGGCGGTGGGCAGTGTGGCTCTACCTTCTCATTACCGTTACCACCGGCCTTATCGTGCAGGCCGCCGTCGTGGCCTTCACGGCGTTCCTCTTCAGCTACGTGTTCGGCCTCACGTGGTCGCTGCCCGTTGTGGGTGCCTTGGTGGTGGGCGGGTGCGCGGCATTGTTGTTCGTGGGGCGCTACAAGTTGCTCGATGGGACGATCAAAGTGGTGTTGGTGCTCCTGGCCGTTTCGACCTTGATCGCGGCCGTCGTCACGATTCCCAGAGCCGACCTTGGTACATTCCGACTGTGGCCTGGAAACGTCGTGGGGACGCTGGTGCCCTTCGGGTTTCTCTTGGCTTTGATGGGTTGGATGCCGTCGGCCATCGATATTTCGATCTGGAGTTCCCTTTGGACGCTGGCCAAGAACGAAGTGACGGGAACCCGCGTCTCGGTGGCCGATGCTAGACTCGACTTCAATATCGGATACTTCGGTACCGGATTCTTCGCGTTTGCGTTCCTTATCCTCGGCGCGGGCGTCATGTACGGTTCGGGCCAAGCGTTTTCTCCTCAAGGAATGGCGTTCGCCACGCAACTGGTCGACCTCTATTCGACAACGCTCGGCGAATGGATGCGTCCCGTCGTCATGGTTGCGGTGGTGACGACAATGTTTTCGACGTCCCTCACTGTGATCGATGGGTTTCCGCGAGGGATCGAGCGATCGGTACAGCGGTTGTTGGTTCCGGTTGACCAACCGGTGCAAGCGGGAGCGCGCATCTATTGGCTTTCCATTTTTGGGCTCTGGATCGGCACCGTTGGTGTACTGGCACTTTTTGTGTCAAGTCTTACGGCAATGATCGACGTTGCCACCATTGTCTCCTTTCTTACCGCGCCCGCACTTGGTTATCTGAACCTTCGAGCCGTGCAGTCCGATGCCGTCCCGGTGGAGCACCGGCCAGGCAAAGGCATGGTGTGGCTTTCGTGGATTGGCTTGGTCTTGCTGGGGGGGACCGCGATCGTGTACCTCACCTCCATCCTCACATGACTGTGCGCGCCGCCGTCATGACCAAGCCCGGTGCGCCGGTAGAGGTTTGGGATATTCCGGTGCCCGATCTGGAAGAGGGGGCCGTTCTGTTGGAGACAGTGGCGAGCGAGGTGTGCGGTACGGACGTACACCTTCATCATGGGCGGCTTGCTGGTGTTCCCTATCCGATCATTCCGGGACACGTGAGCGTAGGACGGATACTAGAATCTCGGGGCGTCGATGTAGACGCCGTCGGCAATTCCCTGGTGCCCGGTGATGTCGTCACGTTCTATGACGTACACGAGGTATGCGGAGAGTGCTGGCATTGTGCCGTGGCCGGCCAACCCAACAGATGCCCGCACCGCAAAGTCTATGGCATCACGTATCCGGTGGCAGATGGCCTACTTGGTGGTTGGGCGGAACAGATCTACCTGAAGCCGGGAGTACGCGTGATCAAACTGCCCGCGGGCGTTTCGGCGGACGACGTGATAGGGGGCGGGTGCGGGTTATTCACCGGGTTCGGCGCCGTCGAACGCAGCACGCTCGAGATGGGCGATGTCGTGGTGGTCCAGGGGTCGGGACCGGTCGGACTCGGTGCTACCGCGTTCGCGAGGCTGCGCGGGGCGGGAACGGTCATCACCATCGGGGCGCCGCAATCGCGGTTGCAACTCGCTGTGGAACTAGGGGCCGATGTGGTGCTGTCGATCGAGGACACGGAACCGGCCGAGCGCGTCGAGCGAATCCGCGAGCTCACGGGTGGGCGGGGCGCTGATGTAGTCCTCGAGGCAGCCGGCAATCCCAGGGCCGTTCCGGAGGGCTTCCAGTTGCTCCGCGACGGTGGTACCTACGTGATCGCGGGTCACTACACCGATGTCGGGAGTGTCGAGATCAACGCGCATCTCGATATCAACTTGAAACACGCCGATGTCCGTGGGCAATGGGGTACCGCGTTCCGGCACGTGGTACGCGCGCTGACGCTGCTGCAGAAATACGAATTGCCTTTTGCTCGTGTGATTGGGGCGCGCTACGGGTTGGATGAAACGAATCAAGCACTGGCAGACGTCGCTGCGCTCGACGTCACAAAGGCAATCGTTACGCCAAACGCCTAGCGGTTCACTCGGTCGCGAACCGGTATCCGATTTTTCTGACCGTCAGAATGTGCCGGGGCCTGGCGGGGTCGGCTTCGAGTTTCCGCCGCAACTCGGCCACATGCGTGTCGACCGTCCGGCTCACGACGCTGGAGTTGTATCCCCACACTTCCTGAAGGAGATCGACACGGGATACAACGCATCCATCGCGCTCGTGGAGAGCGAGGAGGAGATCGAACTCCTTTGGAGTCAGGGCGATTGTTGCGCCATCGCGAATGACGGAGCGGGCTGATGGATCTACCCGAACGGTTCCAAACTGGAATACGTCGCCGTTTCGTGCGAGGGGGCCCCATCGCTGGAGGTCACGAAGTTCCACACCTCCTAGTACCACGGAATACCCCGATTCGGTTCCCGTAGTGTGTCAATTCTCGTACTTGGCGGCGATCGCCTCGAGACGGGCGCGAATCTCCTCCCCGGATAGCCATTGGCCGTCGAGCATGACACCGGCGGGTACCCCGACGTTCTCGACACCAGCGAGCGGATTCTGGTTCAGGAGTACCAAATCGGCCTTCTTGCCCACCGAGACCGTACCGAGGTCGTTCTCGACTCCGAAGAACCACCCGACGTTCACGGTTCCTGTTTCCAGAGCCTCGAACGGGGTGAGTCCAGCATCGACGATGGCCTGCAGTTCCCTCCAAACCGAGAACCCCGGCACGTTCCAGACTTGTGGTGCGTCGGATCCGAGTAGCAGTCCCGCTCCTGCATCATGAAGCGCCTTGATCAGCTCGTTCCGCAGTTCGAGGTAGCGTGCCATGGTGGCCGCGTCGGGCCCGCTGTTCACGGCATCGATCTTCCATTCGATCCACCGCTCACGCGTCCGCGCCGGGATGTAGCTGAGTTCGGGTCGCCGAGCCATGGATTCCACCGACTCCGTCGTCACGTAACTCATGGCGAGCGTCTGGGTTGGCACGTTCCACACGCCTGCCTCCTTGGTCATCCGTGCCAACTCGACGATCCGCTTTTCATCAGCCTGCATCGCAATCGCCGCCCCGAAGAATCCGCCTTGGAGGTTGGCGTTCGGCGGATCCTCCGAGACCAATCCCTCGATGTACTGGTCGAGATGATCGATCGTAGCGTATCGTGCCTCGATGGCTCGGAAGATCCCCACGTCGGCCGGTACGTGACCGGAAAAGGTGATATCTAGTGCAGCCGCGGTCTCGACAAGTTGATCGAAGGACTCGCGGCTCGGCCCGGGGTGGATCTTCAAGAAATCGTAGCCCGCTTCTTTCGAGGCCCTGACCGCAGAGTCGGCCGCAACAGTGGTTGGAACGGAGTTTCCGTTTATGGAGGGAGACGACGTCCAGATTCGGGGGCCGAGTACCTGGTGGTTAGCCACTTGCCGTCGCAGCTCTAGATGCAGCGGTTGCCCCAACATGCCTCGGATCGTGGTGACACCGGCTGCGGCGTAGAGGAACAACACCTCTTCCGCAGCGGCCATCGACCCCGGGATGTGGGCATGCATCTCGGCCAGGCCCGGCATCAGGTACTTTCCGCTCCCGTCTATCCGGACCGAATTGGTCGGAATTTCTACCATGCCCGAGGGACCGATTGCAACGATCCGGTCGTTCCGTACGACCACCGTCTGATCTTCGAGGACAAGGTCTCGGTCCATCGGGATTACCGAAACACCCACGAACGCGTAAGTGCTATCGGCTTGGGTAGTTACGGCGACTGCTGCCAATGCAAGGAAGTGTGCGAGCATAATGACCTGTGCCTGCGAGAGGAGGGTGCAGATGATAACCGAATGTACCGGCCCCGTTCCAGCTACACGTTGACCGGACCGGGCAAAGCGGTATAGTTGAATTCTCGATTTTTTGCAGATCTCTTGGAGGGGGAACACTATGAAGGCGCTTCGGAAGTTTGTAACTCTGCTGGCGATTTCGGGTATCGCTGTCGCTTGCGGTGACGACCCAGTCGGGAACGGGAACGGGAACGGCGGTACCACGGTGGCGGACATTGCCGGCAATTACACAGCAACCAAGTTCGAGTACACGATGATCGACGCACCGAACGCTTCGCTCGATCTGATCGCGCTGACCGGGGAGTTGACGGTCAACATCGCGACCGATGGATCTTTCACAGCGTCACTGCTCAATCCCCTGGCGCCGCCCGCAGTAGCATTCAGCGGCACTATTACGATTTCTGGATCGACGCTGACGCTGACCGTGTCCGATACGGTAACCGCCGGTGACATCGAGCTTTTGCCGGAAGAGCCTTTCGTGTTTGACAATTTCACGTTGTCGGGCGACGTGCTGACGTTGTCAGCGAGCAGCGGCGTAGATTTCGACTTCGGGGGTGGAGAGGTTCCGGCCACACTACTCTTGATTGCAACACGCTCATAGAAGTACCCAGTCGTTTACATGCAAATAAGGCTCCGGGGCAACGCCCCGGGGCTTTTTTGCGGCTCCGCGGCAAGTTGCGGTCGGGTGATCGCGACTGAATGTTTGGGCGGCCAGAATCCTGCGCCAGGTTATGAGCGATATCCCATACTATTCCGCGGACGAAGTCCGTGAAGCGCTTCCGATGGCCAAAGCGATCGACGCGATGCGCGTCGCGTTTGGCGAACTGTCAGCCGGCCGCGTGCAAATGCCACAACGGGCCGTCGTGCCGTCCGAGAACGGTGCGGTCACCTTGGTGATGTCGGGTCGTTGCGACGTACGCTTCGGCCTGGGTGCAAAGATCGTGTCGGTGTTCCCTGGCAATCGCGCGAAGGGGAAGCCTACGATCCATGCCACAGTCGTGCTGCTCGACGACGAGACGGGCGAACCCGCCGCGCTCATCGACGGTGAATCGCTCACGGCCATCCGGACAGGTGCGGCGAGTGGGCTCGCCACCGATCTGCTCGCGCGACCCGATGCGTCGACCGTGGCCATCGTCGGGGCGGGGGCCCAAGCGAGGACACAACTGGAAGCAGTGTGTGCGGTTCGCGACGTTCGCCGGGTGACCGTATGCGCTCGCTCGACGGCGAGTGCCGAGCGTATGGTCGCCGACGTTTGCGGTGCGGATTGGCTGGCAAATGCGACCGTTGAAGTGGCCGATTCCGTATCAGCCGCCGTGGCTGGCGTTGACATCATCTGTACCGCGACCAACTCGACTGACCCCGTACTGAGGGGTGTGGACGTGCAGGCCGGTACTCATGTGAACGCCGTCGGGTCGTTTGCGCCCACCATGCAGGAACTCGATCTCGATCTCCTGCAATCCGCGTTCATCGTGGTGGATCACCGGCCAGCGGCGTTGGCTGAGGCGGGTGAAATCATCCGGGCGCTGGATGCTCGGGTGAAGAGCGAAGATGACCTGGTCGAGATCGGGGAGCTTGTCAACGAGCAGGTGAGAGTGCCCTCGGACGGGACCCAGACCACGATCTTCAAATCCGTGGGTGTTGCCGTTCAGGATCTCGTGGCTGGAGCATGGATCGTCGCGCAGGGGTGATAGGGACGGACAAGTCGTCCCGTGCCGGTTCTTAGGCTCGCAGCAGCGCCGCCGCAAACTCGGCACCGTTTGGGAATCGATCTTCAGGCGCTTTCGCTAGGGCGGTGTTGACTGCGGCTTCCGCCTGCTCCGGTAGGTCGGGCCGCACGACGCGTAGGGACGGAGGTGGTTCTTTGACCTGTTTGCTCATGATCGCCTGCATGGACCGGCCCGTGAACGGCGGCTCTCCCACGAACATTTCATAGACGACGCACCCAAGTCCATAGATGTCGGCTCGGTGGTCGATTTCGGGGAGTCCGGATGCCTGCTCGGGGCTCATGTAGGCTGGTGTCCCGACCACGAGCCCGCTCGTGGAGATCCGCTCGCCACCCGCCGACATCACCGCGCGGGCGATACCAAAATCACAGATCACCGCACTATCCTGGTCGAACACGACGTTTTCGGGTTTGATGTCGCGATGGACGACCCCGGCCGCATGTGCATGGTCGAGTCCGGCAGCGACCTCGGTGACGATCCGAACCGTTTCCTCGAGAGTCATTCCACTGTTGACGGAGTCGATGCGAGTGCGGATGGTGCCGCCGCCAGCGTAAGGCATAGTAAAATAGACGAGACGGTTGGCTTCGCCTGATTCATAGATCGGGAGAATGTTGGGGTGCCCGAGATGAGTGAGAATGGCGATCTCGCGGTGAAAACGGTCGCCAATGATGGTAACCGCGAACTCTGGACGGAGAACTTTGATTGCGATGTCGCGACCCTGCTCGTCACGTCCACGGAATACGGTAGCCATCGCACCTCGACCGATCTCGGAGTCGACCTGGTACTTGTCGGCTAGCGCCTCTTGAACGGTCTCGAGCGGAATTGCCATTGGTCGTAGCGTCTCGCAGTGAAGGATACGTCTTCCACCCCAGTACGGGCCAGCTACTTAGACTGCTGACGTCTCTTCGAGTTCCCTCCCTGCCGTCTCGGGCAGGAACCACAGAATCAGAATCAACGCCATGAGCACCGCAAGGGCGGTCAGTGATACCGCGTTGCCCCACCCTATGTGTGCGGCGGCGCGCCCAACCAAGACGGGGGCGAGTACGTAGCCGATCCGGCCAAGAAGGTTGTTTGCCCAGGCGAAGGCATCTGCTCGCATGTCAGTGGGGAACAGTTCCGTAGTGTACACATTGAGCAGAGATAGGAGCGCAATCGAGCCGAAGATTGCCAGCATGAGACAGGCTGTCAGTACCCAGAAGTTGTGCATCTGGTATGAAAGCACGACGGACACGCCGCAAACGACGTAGATGAGTACCGAGCCCTTCCGGCGGCCCCATTTGTCCAAGAGCTTGCCGATACTGAAAACGAACGGCAGGGCAACCAACGAAGCGATGGCGATCGCCTTGCCAACGTCGGCATCGGTGAAGCCACGCTCCGTCACCGTGAACTGCTTCCAAAACAGCACTGCCGTATTGGTACACACGTAGGTGAGTCCCCAGATGAGGGCAAGCTGAATGACCCGGGTCCGATACGGTGATCTCAGGATCGCAAAAATGGAGCGAGTCGCGCCGGCCCTGGCTTCTTGCGATTTCTCAAAGCGCTTCGTTTCGCGAAGTCCGCGACGCGCGTAGGCGATGAGTAGTAGTGGAACGACCCCGACCAGGTAGACGCTCCGCCACCCGAGCGGTGTGGCCAGCAGTAGCGGGGCAACCGCGGCACAGGTGATAGAGCCAAGCGAATTGAACGCTTGAATGAGCCCGAGAATGAACCCTCGTTGGTCAGCGGGGAACTCTTCCGCCGCGTAGATCATGCAGAGTGCCCACTCGGCGATGAGAAAGATCCGGGCCGTGAATTGGTAGAGCGCGAAGTCCACTGGGCCGCGAGACGTCGCGGTCATGAATGTCAGAAGCGCGTATCCCAAAATGGTGATGGTGAGCACCCTGCGCCGGCCCCACTTGTCAGCCATCCGAATGAGGGCGTAGGAGACGATGGTCCCGGCACTGATGACGCCAACGAGATTGCCGAGTGCCGCCTCGGACAACCCCATTTCAGCCTGGAGGTTCGGAAGAACCTG
This sequence comes from Gemmatimonadota bacterium, assembly GCA_039656555.1. Lineage (GTDB taxonomy): Bacteria > Gemmatimonadota > Gemmatimonadetes > Gemmatimonadales > GWC2-71-9 > CAMYLY01. Next base: position 11,280 of record JBDHLU010000007.1, read on the forward strand.
GCTGAGGGCCATGAAGTCGTACCCTTCGAAGAACGTCGCAACGCTCAGGAAAACAAAGAGTCGTTTGTGGTACGACGAAAGACTCGACACTTACCTGCTGGAACTCTGAAAGGCGATGACGCTCTCGTTTCCGTCGTGACCGACCGCTGCCACTCCAAAAAAGAAGTTGTCGATCACCAGGCCTTCGAACCGATGCTCGGTTGCGGTCCCGACCCAACGGCTGTTGTCCCACGTTGGGGAGTCCGTCGCGCGCCAGTACACGCGGTAGCCGACAACGTTCGAAGTGTCTTCGGGCGGGGCCCACTCCATAGAGGCGGCCGGCCGAACGGCACCCGTGATTCTCACGTTCTGGGGTTGTCTCGGTGCAGCCGCGATCGATCCCAGGACAGCGGCGTTCAATGCCGTGAGTTTCGCCGCATAATCGAAGTTGACCCCCTCGATCACGTCACCGTACGCAATGCCGTCTTCCACCCGAATGTCTTGGTGTTGTCGGGTGTAGTTCTCATGGGTCTCCATGATGCGGACGGCGGGGAACCCTTCGTTGGCAAACGGGGTGTGGTGCCCACCGCGACCGAATCGATCGAGCCGGTAGATCATGATGATGTCCAACGTTGGGAGGTAGATGTCAGCCATCCGATCTACGTGACGGGCAAGCTGTCGAGACGTCCCGTCGACGGCTCCGCCGCGTCGACGCCAAGTATTCACCAATCGCTGCAGGCGAACCAGCTCTGCCGCCGATACTTCGATGGTCTCGTTCGCGCGCGCGCGCCGAAAGAGGTCGGGACCTCCCAATCGCGATATCGCGACATCGAGGGGCTGGGTCCCATCGGAAAACACTCGTGCCGTGCTGTTGTCGACGATGCCGTCAACACCTTCGATGTTACCGATCATGTCGTTGTTGAGCACGCCCTGGATGTTCCAGCCGCTGTCGACCGCCATCCGCGCGACCGTTCCACCTCCGTACAACCCCTGCTCTTCGCCCGACAAGCCAAGGTAGACGATGGATCCGTTGAAACGATGTTGGGAGAGGACACGAGCGGCTTCGATCGTCCCAGCCATCCCGGAGGCGTTGTCGTTCGCTCCGGGGGCGGAGTCGGTGAAATTGGACCCGCTGGATATCCGAGAATCGATGTCACCGGCCATGATGACGTACCGGCCCGGATCGGTCGTACCTCGCTGCACGGCGACGACGTTCACGATCCGCGTGTCTTGGTCGTCTCGGAGCCGGCCGGCCCCGGCCTCGAATGTCTCTCCCAGGTAGAATACGTTTAGACAGTTACCGCACGCCGCTGAGATACGATCGAATTCCGCCTTGATCCATCGGCGGGCAGCGCCGATACCCCGAGTTGGTGAAAGCGTATCTGACAGCGTGTTGCGAGTGCCGAATCCAACCAACGTGCGAATGTCGGACTCGATACGATCCGCGGAGACCGCGGCAACGATATCGTGAATCCTTGGGTCGTCTTGTTGGGGGCCTGTCTGCGGGAAAGTCAGTGCGGCGATGACGGCGAAAGCTGTTCCTACCATCGGTGACTCCGTGGAAAGAAAGAAAGGCAGACTGGACTCATGAGCATGGCTTACACACCTGCACGCCCAGTCCACCCAATCCCTCTGCCGGACTACTGTTCTGGGTGGTGCGGCGGTACGCTATGCCCCACACCGGATTGACGCAAGAGGTCCGGCCGGTAGCTTTATCGACGTGTACGGGTTGAAGAAAGGGAAGGTTCTCATGCCGAAGGGTAGAGTGCTGTCAGCGTTGGCATTGGTGGCTGTATTAGCCTGTCAGCCGGCGGAAATGACGAGGCAGCAGCGCATTCAATTTCAGGAAGCCGTAACCGCGCGTTTCGATGGGTGGGTAACGGCCATGAACAGCGGTAACCGTGACGAGATCCTAGCGTATTACCACGAACACGATCAATTGGTGGTGTTCTGGCCCGACGGAACCGTCGCCAACGGGTTTGACGGTCAACGACTGGAGTTGCACAATTTCCTCAACGCGACACGTTACATGAACTTCGTGACGTCGCAGAAGAGGACCGAGTTGCTCGGGCCGCAGACGGCGCTGTCGACGTTTGGCCATTCCACCGATGTGATTAGGCAAGACAGCAACCGCGAGGTAATGCCGGGCAAAGGGACACTCCTTTGGATTCGCGATACCGCTGACGACGTCTGGAAAATCCACTTTCAGCAGTTGTCCGTGAACAAGATGAACTAGCAGTACCGCGGCCTCTTGGGTCGTTGGGAGCCCGCCTCCTGGGCAGTTTCGGCATGTTGTCGGGTGCCAAGACTTCTTGAGGATCGGCGGGCTCTCGCATTTGCGGGTGGCGCAACCTCTTGTGCGATCTGCGGTTGCGTTGTATTGTGACCAGACTTCCACCGGAGGCCCGGCTAGTGTCGGACCCCTTCCTCAGTTCTGAGGATTACGCGGAACGCGCCCACAATCTGTACTCAGATGCACGGTATGACGAAGCCCTCAATGTTCTCAAAGAGGGTGTTTCGCTGTACCCATTTGCGCCTGACCTCCATTTGGGTATTGCCTATGCCTACCTAGGCATGGAGGAGTATGCGTGGGCGCGGCGCAGTTTCGAACAGGTGCTTGCGCTCGATGGAAACAACGAGGAGGCACACGCGGGATTGGGTGAGGTGCTCCTCAAGCTCGGCGATCGGTCGACGGCCTTGCAGTACTTCGATCGCGTTCTCTCGCTTGGATTCCGAGAAGATCACGACCTCATGCTCCAGATTGGGCGCGCGTTGTTCAGAGAGAGCATGCTACGACACGCGCGTGGGTTCTTCGAGTTGGCCGTTGCCCATAACGACGATTCGGCAGAGGCAACGGCGAGCCTAGGTTATGCCCAGCATCGCCTAGGAGCGGAGGATGCTGCCCTCTACTGGTTGCGCCGGGCATTGGACCTGGATGAAAACCACGCGGAGGCGCGCATTTATCTAGGGAACCTGCTGTACGACCGCGGTGAGTACGATGCCGCCCTGTTCCATTTCGAGCAGACGGTTCCGGAAGAACACGTTGATGAGTTGGCCCTGTGGCGAACGGTAGAACTCAAGAAGTCGATCTATCGTCTTCTCGCCGACGATCCCGAAATCAAGCCGTGGCAAAACCGACTGCGGGAACTCTCCGAAGACCTAGATCCCGACGAGCAATTCCTGGCTGAGATCCAGGCGATCCACTTCACCGGGTCAATCAGGGATCCCCGTCAGTTGGAACTCTTCGGGACTTTGCTCACTGAGCTGCAGGGTATGCGCAAGCGTCCTGGCGAGGTGCACAGGGTGAGCACGAAAGCCGGCGTTACGTACTCGGGAACGTGGGAAGAGATCGTCTTGCAGATGAAGATGGACGACCGGCATGGCTCACGTTCGTCCATCGTCCAGTACATGGAGCTAGTCGCCCGACGAAGTGAGCGGGAACGCGGCGTTGTGATTCCCGTGACCGACGCCGAAAGTTTCGTGCGTGGTGCAGAGCAAGCGGGCTTTATCGACATCCTCCGGTAGTATCCCCTGCGGAGCTGCGCTCTGCAGCCCGTTACCTTTCGCCGCATGTCGTGGACTCGCGACCTAGTTCGCACCCAACTGGACAATGGACTGACCGCCATCGTCCAACGCGCGCCATCCGCTCCAGTGATCGCAGTCGTGACCCATGTGAGGGCCGGATACTTCGACGAACCGGACAAATGGGTTGGGATCGCTCACGTACTCGAGCACATGTATTTCAAGGGTACCGCTCGGCGTGGCCCGCAGGCGATCGCCCGCGAAACACAGGAGGTCGGCGGGTACATCAACGCCGGTACGATCTACGACAAAACGGTCTATTACACGGTGCTTCCGTCCTCCGACGGTGGGCTCCGTAAAGCGCTGGACGTCCAGTCCGACGCCCTCCGAAATGCCGCTATCGATGCAGACGAGCTGTCGCGCGAACTCGAAGTGATCATTCAGGAGGCCATGCGGAAAAAGGATACGCCCGCGGCCGTTACGCAGGAGACGCTGTTCCAACTATTGTTTCAGACACACCGAATCCGCCGTTGGCGGATTGGCGAAGAAGAAGGGTTGCGTCGACTGACGCGCGACGACCTTGTCTCCTACTACGAATCGAGATACACACCGGACCGGACGATCATCTCGGTGGTTGGTGACCTCGACGTCTCGGAAACACTCGAGTTGGTCGATCATTATTATGGCGACTGGAATTGTACGCCAGGCACGTTCGACGGCTCGCCGTCGGAAACCGACCCAGTTACGCCCGCGATTCGTGTGCTCACAGGCGATGTCAAACGCCCACGAGCCGCCTTGGGGTGGCGCACAGTCGACGCTCTTCATCCTGACGCACCGAGCCTGGACATTGCTGCGGACATTCTGGGATCCGGACGTGGGTCTCACCTCTACCGTTCTCTGAGGAGAACCGGAATCGCAACCAGCACGTCTGCCGGCCACTACACCCCAACCGAGGTCGGCGTGTTCAGCGTTGGCTTGGAGGCGGATCCATCGAGCTTCTCCCAAGCCGTCACCGAAGCCGTGTGCCGGACGGGCGCGCTACGGCAGGGGGCGGCAACCGATGAGGACATCGAGCGCGTTCGGGCACTGACGCGAACGCAGTGGCTGGGCCGGTTCGAGTCCATGGAGGGTCGGGCGACCATGTTGTGTGAGGCCGAGGCGTTGGGCGGCGTGCACCTCCTCGATGAGTTCTATCGGCAGTCGATGAGCGTGGATCGGGACGACGTGGCCGCCGCTGCGGAACGCTATCTCGACCCGGAGGATACCTGTGTCGTCGCGTTTTCCCCCGAGGATTCTCCAGCGTCTGTCGCAAACACGTGGTCAAACGGCGCGTCTGCCAAGATCGAGCCTCCCGCCGTCGTGCGACAGTTGGATGCGGCGGATGCACCGTCTCCCAACGGGAGTGCCCAAGAGGTGGCGAGTGGGATCTTCCTGGTAGCTCACGATACCTCTGACCTGATTGTTCGTGAGAAACTCGGCACGGGTCTGGTGAGGTTCGGATTGCATTTTGCCGGCATCCCGATGATGGAGACCCCTGGGAACGCCGGTCTTTCGTCGCTCGTCGCACGCTGTGCCGTAAGGGGTGCATCGGGATTGTCGGGGGAGGAACTGGCCCAGGCGTTCGAACGGTTGGGTGGACACCTTGCTTCGGCGATTCGGGCCGATTACATGGGATGGTGGGTGACTGTCCCGGCAGAACACGCGGGAACGGCTGCGCACCTCGTTCGCGCAGTCGCGGAACGTCCGAACCTCGATGACACCGAAGTAGAAATCGAACGCCGGCTTCTGGCGTCAGACGCGCGCCGCGCCCAAGACGACATGTTTGGTTATCCAATTGACCGCGTACGAGGGGAGGCCTTTGGAGAACATGCGTATGGATTGCCAACAACCGGGTTTCCGGATTCGGTGGAACGGATCACGGTTGCCGAAGTGCACGATTGGGCTCAGCGATTGACGAGAACGAAACCGGTTGTAGTGGCCGTTGGAGACTTGGGACTCGAGGCCATGCGTATCGCGATGGCGCCGTTGCTCGAGTGGCCCGGTGCCATAGGGGGTGCGACTCACCTCCCACCGCCCGCTCGCGCCACTCATGCGCACGAGGAGCGGAAAAAGGAGCAAACGGCGTTGGCGATGGCATTCCCCGCTTTCCCGTTCGAGTCGCCCGAACGATACGCCTTGTCCATTGCCGCATCGGTATTGAGTGGGTTGGCCGGCCGTTTGTTCGACGAATTGCGTGAGCGTCGTTCGCTTGCGTACACAGTGGGCGCCTTCCCCTGGTTGGGGCGGTACGCCGGATTGATGCTCTCGTATATCGCGACCTCTCCAGAGAGAGAAGACGAGGCCCGAAGCACCATGCTCGGCGAGCTTCGCCGCCTCGTGGATGACCCACCGGACGACGCGGAGCTGAATCGAGCGAAGAGCTACTCGGCGGGGTCGGTCGAGATGCGACAGCAAAGCAGCCGTTCGATGGCCGATGAGGTTCTACAAGCTTGGATGAAGGGTGCGATCGAGACTGTGCCGGAGCAGGCAAGCCGATTGCGAGCAGTTACCCAACAACAGGTGGTGGAGGTGGCGTCGCGCGTATTCCTGGATGACCAGCGCGCCGAGTTTGTTGTGCGAGGAGTCTCGAAGGACGGTTAAAACATCGACATCGCCAAGAACGAGCGCAGGTTGTCGTTCGTGATCCGCAGGCGCCCGCAAAGGAGTCGGACCACTGACCAAAGCACCTTGTACGCGAGTTCACGGTTGAAGTCGAGTAAGAGCTCGAAATCGGAACGCGTGATCGTTAGGAGTGTGCAGTCCGTGTTGGCAATTGCATCGGTCGAGCGTTCGGATCGATCCAAGACCGCCATCTCCCCGAAACACGCGCCTGGTTTCAAAACTGCGAGGGCTTCTTCTCCCGATCCGGGCACGTCGCGGGAAATCCGTACCTCACCCTTCGAGATGATGTACAGACGGTTGCCCTTGTCACCTTCCTTGAAGATGTGTTGGCCGAACTTGAATTCTTGGATCTTGGAGATTTCCGCAATGCGCTCGAGTTCGTCATCATCCAGGTCTTTGAAGATGGCGGATCGGCTGAAGAGTTCCTTGTCCATTACGCCTCCGACGGGTGAACACCCGTGATGATGCAAGCTACAGACCGTTCTGACAGGCGGCAAGCAATCTCCCTGTTCAAGGCACCGGACGTGTTGACGGCGATACGGATTCCTCTTGCGGTTGCTTTCCTTCTTGCGCACGGTCTTTGGACGAGGCTCGGTATCTTGTTTGTTGCGGCGGCGAGTGACGTTCTGGACGGTATGTGGGCGCGCAGGATTGGCGGTTCGAGGGTGGGTGCGGTCCTGGATCCCATTGTGGACAAGGCGTTTGTCGGAACGGCGTTCGTGGCAGTCGCAGTGAGCGGCGATCTGACCGTGCTCGAGGTGCTTGCCGTCCTGCTTCGCGACATGGTGGCTGTGCTGAGCTTCTTCATCACGTGGATCGTTGGACGGCCGACGACGATACCGGCGAGGGCCGGCGGAAAAGTGGTGACGGTCTTTCAGTTGTTGACGTTGTTCACATGGGTGTTGGGCTCGGATCTCATCGGCCCCCTGGCATGGGCAACAGCGGCGATCTCCGTCTATGCCGTAGCCGACTATGCTCGAGGGGCTTGGAGCAAGCGATGAAACCAAAGACAAGGCTGTGGGCGCTCGTTCTTGTGACGCTCGCGGTGGTCCCTTCCCTGAGCGGACAAGAGATAGTGTCGGATGAAGGTGGTCGGCCGTGGGCCAAATTCGGTATTTACACGCTGGGGCTTCGAGGCGGTTTCGACCTCGAGGGAGATGGCCAGGCTCTGGCTGGCGGCTCGATGGACGTAGGATATCTCTATTCGGAGCGACTGCGGTTCCGGTTGGTTGGTGAACTTGGTTTTGCTCCTAGTCCCAACTCATACGTCGGGAGCTTCGAGTTGGTGTACCGCCTCACCGCTGATTCTAACGTCGCCATTCCCTACATCGGTACGGGTATCGCCTTGGCCGGCAACGAGCTTTGCGGGACCGTTTCGGGATGCCCCGCGGTGTGGTGGCAGTTTGTTTTGGGTTTCGAACTACGATTGAACGATCGGATGAATTGGCTCATTGAATACCACCCGCAGAACGCGCTGAAACGCCATCGAATCCTCGTGGGGATCGTCATGCGGGGAGGAGGGTTCTGATGCGACAGACGGTTGCTTCCAACCGGCGTACCGTGAAGATGGAGTGGTTGGGTGAAGGCATGAGGTTCAGGGCTGCCGGGACGGAGCCCGAAAGCCCTTCGGTCGTGGTTGATGGCGATTCCGAGGAAGGGCCGAGCCCCATGCTGGTGCTACTGATGGCGGCCGGCGGATGCTCCGGTGCCGACGTCGTGCACATTTTGAAGAAGATGCGGCAGCTGCCCACCACACTGGAGATCACGGTCTCGGGGATACGTCGGGAAGAAGAACCTCGACGATTCACGGATATTCACATGACGTTTCGCGTGAGTGGCGACGGGCTCGACCGGGAGAAAATCAAGCACGCGGTGTCTTTGTCGATCGAGAAGTATTGCTCGGTCATCCATTCGTTGGCGCCGGATGTCGCCGTAGGGTACGACATCGAGCTTGCGTAGCCCATGGCTCTGCGTGGCCATTCTGGTCGCGGCTGCCCCGGCAGTCGACGCCCAGTCGACGCTCGAACTCCAAGTGCAGGGTGTCGGGGTTGTGACTGGCACACAGTTCTACGGTGGTGGATTAGGTGCGGCCTTAAGGCCGGCCGGCCACATGCGCATCGGGCTCACCGCCAGTATCGGTGACCTCGAAGGGACCCTTGGTGGGAGGGGGACGCTACAGGTGACCTATCACCTGGAACCCTTCCGGCGCCGCGGCGTGACACCCTATGCGGGTGGCGGCGTATCTCTGCTAGTGGTCTCGGACACTCGCGAGTACCTGATTCTGCTTCTGGGTGTCGAGAGCGGTCCCTTTTCTCCCCGGGGATGGTTCGTGGAGGTGGGGATCACCGGTGGGGCGTTCGTCTCAGCGGGTGTCCGCCTCCGCTGGCGATAGTGGCTCTCTAGGCCGGGGAGCTCACTTCGGAGTCACGCTGAATCACGGGTTGTACGTATCGTTCGCCAAGATTCCGAATCTCGGCGAGCTGTTGCGCGTTGAGCGTCGAATAACGTTCTCCCATGTATTCCATGGTATCATCGAACCACTCGCGCTGATGCTCGGGATTTGCGCCCACCACCTCGCAATGCAGGATGTGACTGAACAGCTCGTCTCGCGCCTTATCAAATGCCGTCAACTTCGTACTCCTTCCGAATGCCTGTCGGGCAGAATTGTAAGTGGGGTCGGCCGGTGGCGCAAACCCCTCTTTCCCAACCTTTTTGGTAGATTGCCGGTGGATTTTGTGTCTTGCGACCGCGCGATCGGAGGGACATGACTGAGCCAACGTACGATGACTCGCGGCCAAGGCGCTTGGTGGAGCTGCTCCGGGCGCTTGCAGCCCGGATCAGGGAACTGGAAAACGATGCGGAACTGCTCACCTCGGGACCTGAGTTATTGAGAATGATGGGCGATGCTCGTTCGGAGCTGTTTCACTACGAAGTGCGATCGACGTATGACACGCCAGAGGTGGCAGAGAACCGTCGCATCGTAGAGGAAGCCCAAATGAAGATCGAGAACCTGATGTTCGGTGATGAGCCGTTTGAGCCGGACGATGAGGAGGACGAAAAACCATGGCGCAGTCGGTGAATCTCAAGCCGTTTTACATAGCGCTCGGCGTCGTTGCCGTTGCGGGCGGAGCATGGATTATGTCCGCAGCAGGAGGAAAAACTGTCACGATACCGGAGATGGCCACAGGATCGGCATTTCCGGGGTACACGCTTGGGAGTGACTCGGCCAAGGTCGAGATCATTGAATACGCTGATTTTCAATGTCCTGCTTGTGCCATGTTCACGATCCTGACGTCTCCAGACGTCAAGAGCCGGCTCGTTAACACCGGTCGAGTCCGGTGGACGTTCCGAGACTTCCCACTTCCTATTCACCCGAAGGCTCCGGTGGCGCACCTTGCCGCCGCTTGCGCTGGTGACCAGGGGCAGTTCTGGGCGATGCACGACCAGTTGTTCTACAATCAGGGGGCCTGGGTAAATGGGCGAACGCGGAAACTGGTTGACGGGTACGCCCAAGCTGTGGGTCTCGAAATGTCAGAGTTCAAGCAGTGCATGAGTGACCAACGGCACGTCGACCGTATCGCGGCAACCCGAAACGCGGGCCAGCAACTCGGTGTTTCATCCACACCGAGCTTCATCATTGGCGACCAACTGGTATCCGGATCGATCCCGATCGATCAGTTCATCCAGCTCGTCGAACGCGCTGAGAGGGCTGCCGAACAGCAGTGAAGTACCGCATGGCCGTCGCCACCCTGGCCCTCTTCGGGTTCCTGTTGGCGATGTATCTCTGGCTTTGGAAGATCGGGCTTCTCGGCGGGATCGCCTGTGGCACGGGATCTTGCGAAGCCGTCCAGTTTTCCGAACACGCGGTGATGTTCGGAGTCCCTGTCGCGTTCTTCGGGGTGGTGGGGTATCTCGGGCTCCTGGTCGTCAGCCTCGTGGGGCTCCAACCTGCCTGGATCGATCGCCGTGAACCGGCCATTCTGCTCGCAGCGATTTCCGGAGTGGGAGTCACGTTTTCCGCCTACCTCACCTATTTGGAAGCGGTAGTGATCGAGGCGTGGTGCAGGTGGTGCCTCGTATCCGCCGCGATCATCGGGGTGATCTTTTTGGTTGCGCTCGCGGAGCTCTGGACGCGTGCCCGGACTGAGGCGCCATTCACGGACGCCTCAGTTTAGCGCCGGTCTACCCTTCCGTTTCTTCGTACCGCTGTTTGAGTCCGGCCACGACGGTAGGATCCGCGAGCGTGGTGACGTCACCCAGCGTGCCTCCCGTAGCGATGTCGCGCAGCAAACGCCGCATGATCTTGCCGGAGCGGGTTTTTGGTAGGTCAGCGGTGAAGAACACGTCTGCCGGCCGGGCGATCGCACCGATTTTCTTGACAACGTGGTCTTTCAGCTCGGCCTTCAGTTCGTCGGAACCGGTGAATCCCGCCCGCAGGATCACGAAGCCAACGACGACTTCTCCCTTGATATCGTGAGGGCGGCCCACCACGGCTGCTTCAGCGATGGCGTGGTGAGAGACGAGGGCGCTTTCCACCTCCATAGTGCCGATTCGATGTCCCGCGACGCTGAGCACGTCATCCACGCGACCAAGAACCCAGAAGTACCCGTCCTTGTCACGTTTCGCCCCGTCCCCAGTGAAATACCTGCCCGGATACTCGCTCCAATACTCCGCTTTGTAGCGTTCGTCGTCACCGTAGATCGTTCTGAGCATCCCTGGCCACGGCGTCGTAAGTACGAGGTATCCGCCGCCTACGTCGACCGTCTTCCCGTCGCTGTCCACCAGGTCTGCTTCGATTCCAGGAAAGGGCACCGTGGCGGATCCAGGCTTGGTCTTGGTCACGCCGGGGAGGGGGGTGAGCATGATGCCACCCGTTTCCGTCTGCCACCAGGTATCGACGATGGGGCATCGTTTTCCCCCGATATGCCGGTGGTACCACATCCATGCCTCGGGATTGATCGGCTCTCCAACTGAGCCGAGGAGCCGCAGGGTCGAGAGATCATGCTGCTTCGGGTAATCGGGCCCCCATTTCATGAACGCCCGAATCGCCGTAGGCGCGGTGTAGAAGATTGTCACGCCGTAGCGCTCGACGATGTCCCAGGTGCGGCCCTTGTCGGGCCAGTCGGGTGCCCCCTCGTACATGACGACCGTGGCGCCAATCGCCAGGGGTCCGTACACGACGTAGGTGTGACCGGTTACCCACCCCACGTCGGCCATGCACCAGTAGACATCCTCGTCCTTGAGGTCGAACACCCATCGACAGGTGGCCACGGCTTGCGTCATGTACCCACCGGTCGTGTGCACGATGCCTTTCGGCTTACCGGTGGTGCCTGACGTGTAGAGGATGAACAGCAGGTCCTCGGCATCCATGACAGCGGGTTTGCAGTGGGCCGGAGCGCTCGCGAGGAGATCGTGGTACCAGAGGTCCCGTCCAGCCTTCATAGTGACACCCGATGCTGGCTCGGCGTCCCGCCGGACGACCACTACATGCTCGATCGAGGGAGTGTCGTTGACAGCCTCGTCGACGTTCTTCTTCAGGGGCACCTGCTGGCCCCGGCGATATCCAATATCCGCCGTGATAACAACCTTGGCTTCCGTATCATTGATTCGGTCTTTCAGGGCTTCTGAGGAGAACCCGCCGAACACGACCGAGTGCGGAGCGCCGATCCGCGCACAGGCGAGCATGGCGATCGCCGCTTCGGGGATCATGGGGAGATAGATCGCGACGCGATCGCCACGTCTGATACCGAGTTTCTTGAGTGCGGCGGCTAACCGATTCACCTGGCGGTACAGCTCCCAGTACGTGAGGACTCGGCGGTCGCCGGGTTCGCCCTCCCAGAGGATGGCTACCTTGTTGCGCTTGTCCGTCGCGACATGACGGTCCAGGCAATTGTATGAAGCGTTCAGCTTACCGCCGATGAACCACTTCGCGTGCGGGGGTTTCCAGTCGAGGACCTTGGACCAGGGCTTGAACCAGTGAAGCTGACGGGCGTGTTTGGCCCAATAACTCAGTCGACGCTGCGCGTCGCGGTACACCGTTTTGGTTTTGACGTTTGCTTGCCGCTTGAAGTCCGTGGGGGGGTCGAACGATCGACTTTCTTTGAGGAGAGTGTCGAGTTGTTCGCTCATCTACGCCTCTGAAAAGTTGTCAATGGAAAGGTCAATTGGTGCCGAATAGTGACGCTGGGCCGCCGCGCCCTCAAGGGGTACGGCCGAACCCACTATATTTGGCACGATCACACCATGATAACTGATGCGCAAACTCGGGTCCTTTTCATCGAGGACGAGCCGGAGCTGCAACGGGCGTACGGACGCTACTTTGGGAGCCGATATGACGTGGCGTTCGCTGGCACCGGAGCGGAGGTGGTGCCTCGCCTAGAGGGCCTTGATCCCGATGTGGTGGTGCTCGATATGCACCTGCCGGACACCGATGGTATCGAGGTCATGCGGCTCCTCCGCAATCTGCGTCCTGACATTCCGATCGTGATCACCACTGCCTACCTGAGCGTGGAACCCACGGTTGCTCTCCTTGGGTTGGGGCATCAAGGGTATTTGCTCAAGCCATTCAGCTTGGAAGACCTTGCGCATCTGATCGATGATGCCGCCTGACGCGGGCGTTGTGGCCACCGACGTGGCCTGGCGCGTGGGCTACCGTTGGATTCTCAAGAACATCTCACTGACCGTCGCTGCCGGGACCGTGACACTGCTCGTTGGGGGCAATGGATCGGGGAAGACGAGCCTGTTGCGTGTCTTGGCCGGCCTGGCGCGGCCAGCGAAGGGGTCGGTGAGTTGCCGGGGTGGGGTCGGGTTCGTCGCCCATCATTCGATGCTGTACGACTCTCTTACTGGGCGAGAGAATCTCGCGTTCATCACCCGGCTCGACGGAGGCCATGCACCCGCACGCGTCGACGCCCTGCTGAAACAGATGGGCCTGGAGCGTGCGGCCGACCAGCGTCTGGGGACATACAGTCGCGGCATGACCCAACGGCTGGCGATTGCTAGAGCGCTTCTATCCGATCCGGGCGTGTTGTTACTCGACGAGCCCTTGACCGGTCTCGATGAGGCTGCGGCGCGAATCGTCGTCGAGGTGATTAAACGGCGAAGGCAGGACGGACATGCCATCATCGTCGCGTCGCACCAACTGGTGGAATTCATGGAATGCGCGACAGATATCGGATTTCTGGTGTCTGGGAAGTTGGCGGCGTGGGAACCGGTGAATGGTCGCGATGCGGGTGCCGTCATGCACCGGCTTCGGGATTTGGTGGCAGATGGCTAACGGACTCTTTTCGGTTGCTGGCGCGATTGCCGCAAAAGACCTTGCGGTAGAGTGGCGTACCAAGACGGCAATCGTATCGTCACTGGTGTTTGCCATTCTGGTGCTGGCGATTCTGTACTTTGCGCGAGATGCCACGGCAGTGTCCGCGTTCGAGGTTGCGCCCGGCGTCCTGTGGGTGACGTTCACGTTTGCGGGTATGCTGGGGTTGAACCGCGCGTTTCTCCTAGAGCGGGAGAATCACGCTCTCGATGGGCTGCGGCTTACCAGTGCGACACCCTCCGCGATCTTCCTCGGGAAAATGGTCGGCAACGCGGTATTCGTAGGCTTGATCGAACTCGTGTCGCTACCGCTCTTCATCCTGTTTTATGACGTGCCCATCTGGAACCGGCTTCCAGTCTTGATGCTTGTGGTGGCGATGGCCACTCTGGCATTCGTTTCGGTGGGGACGCTCCTGAGTGCGATGGTCGTCCGCACGCGATTCTCGGAAGTCATGCTTCCGGTGCTGCTCTTGCCGTTTCTCGTTCCACCCATCGTGAGTGCGGTCCAGGTGACGTGGCGGATCCTCGCCGACCGGCCCATGGCGGAGATGACGGGGTGGTTGAGCCTGCTAGGGGCCTTTGATGTAGTTTTCTTCATGCTCTCTATCATGCTTTTCGACGCTATCATTACCGAATGAACAGACGGGACGGTGCGCTGACGACCGCCAGGAGGGGCTCTATCCTCACTGTACTGGCCTTGGCTGGGTTTGCCGGCGTGTACGTCCGTGCGTTGATGTTCACGCCGATCGAGCGGTTCCAAGGTCCTGCGCAAAAAATTCTTTATGTGCACGCTCCGATTGCGCTTACGACGCTGCTTGCCTTCGGAGTCACTGGGCTCTTGAGCCTGTTGTACCTGATTCTCAAGGATCGCCGACTCGACCATCTCGCGGCTTCGTCCGCGGAAGTTGGAGTAGTGCTCTCGATCGCGATGCTGATCACGGGTCCCATATGGGGGAAGCCGATCTGGGGGACATGGTGGACGTGGGACGCCCGCCTGACTTCCACGCTCTTCTTGTTCCTCTTGTTCGTGGGGTACTTGGTCTTGCGGGACGCGCTCACGGACTTCGGGATGCGGGCGCGCTATTCGGCTGTGCTCGGCGTTCTGGCCTTGGGGCTTGTGCCGTTCATTCACATGACGGTGTATTGGTTCCGAACCCTGCACCCCGCGCCTGTGTTGCTGAAGCCCGATGCCCCTTCAATGCCGGGTGTCATGTTAGTGACGCTGCTGTCATCGTTGGCGGTCGTCATCACCATGTATGTCGGGTTCCTGATGCAGCGCTACGCGTTGTCGGTGCTCGAGGACGTGCGGGAGGAGGAGGCAGCTCTTGAACTATCCTGATAACGGCGCCTATATGGTTGCGGCATACATCGTCGCGGCGGTGGTGGTGGTAGGGTATGCGGTTTTCCTGATGTATCGCCTGCGTAAGCTCCGGTAGCGCCCGTCGCCCGTGCGCACACTCCGGATTGGAAGCCGGGGGAGTGCACTTGCCCGTTGGCAAGCGGAGCACGTGCGCGACCTCCTCGAAGCACACCAATGCCGCTCCGAGATCGAGATTATCATGACCAGCGGTGATCGCGGGCAACGCACGCCGACGGCCGAGATAACCGGTAAGGCGCTCTTTACCAAAGAAATCGAAGACGCGCTCTTGGCCGGCGACATCGATCTCGCTGTTCACTCGCTCAAGGACATGTCGATCGTCATGCCGGAAGGCTTGGTTCTCGCCGCAGTGCCGGTGCGGGAGGACCCGCGCGACGCGATCGTGACTCGAGACGGAATCGAATTTGACGCTCTGGTCGCCGGGTCCAGGATGGGCACCGCCAGCGTGCGGAGAACATCTGCCGTCAAGGCGTTGCGGCCCGACCTGGAGGTCAAGACGATACGCGGGAATGTTCCGACGCGTCTGCAACGGATGGCAGATGGTGATGTAGACGCCGTGATCTTGGCGATGGCCGGGCTTCGGCGACTTGGCTTGGACTCCGGTGCTCAACCCATCGACCCAGACAGACTCGTGCCGGCACCAGGACAAGGGGCGTTGGGTATCCAGACCCGTGCCGACGATGCCGAGGTTCTTGAGGCGGTTCGAAACATCGACCACGTGGACACGCACACGGCCGTGCGCGCCGAACGCGCCGCCCTCCATGGGCTCGAATCCGGGTGCGCAGTGCCGATTGGTGCGCACTGTCGGAGGGGGGAGTTGACGGTCGCCGTATACGCCGTTGACGGATCTCGGACCCTGCGGGCGACCGTGCCGGTCGATGCCGCCGCTCCCGAACGCGGAGGCCGCGCTGCTGCGACCGAGTTAGCTCAACAGGGGGCCGGCGAGTTGATCCAAGCGGCACTAGATGTTGCTGTGAACAGGGGGGTGGGGTGAGGTGAGTGGTTTTCCTGAAGTCCGCATGCGTCGGTTCCGCCAAACGGCAGGCCTCCGCCGTCTAGTGCGTGAAACTGCCGTCGATGCGTCGCGACTCATCTGGCCGCTGTTCATCAAGACATCCGGTTCGGTGTCTCCCGTCGAGTCGATGCCGGGCGTGCACCGACATCCACTGGATTCGGTGAGTGACCTCGCGAGGTTGGCCACCGCCCGGGGCTTGGGCGGAGTACTGCTGTTCGGCCTCCCAGACGAGAAAGACGAAGCCGGGAGTGGAGCGTACGACGACGGCGGGGTCGTGCAAGAAGCGATTCGACGCATGAAAGAGGCCGAGTTCGACCTGAATGTCATCACGGATGTCTGTTTGTGTGCATACACCTCGCATGGCCACTGCGGGGTATTGACCGACGGAATCGTGGACAACGACCAGAGCTTGGATCTGTTGGCCAGGACGGCGGTGTCTCATGCGAAGGCGGGTGCGGATATTGTCGCGCCCAGCGACATGATGGATGGTAGGGTTGGGGCGATACGAGCAGCACTCGATGACCATGGGTTCGAACTCCTCCCGATCATGTCGTACGCGGCGAAGTACGCGTCGGCGTTCTACGGACCGTTTCGAGAAGCTGCCGACAGCTCGCCGGAGCATGGTGACCGTCGGGGCTATCAGATGGATCCTGCCAACGTTGAAGAGGCAATGCGCGAAATCGCACTTGATTTGGACGAAGGTGCCGACATAGTGATGGTGAAACCTGGCTTGCCGTACCTCGACGTCATTCAACGGGCTAAGGAGATGTTTGGTGGGCCGTTGGCCGCGTATCAAGTGAGCGGCGAGTACACAATGATCAAGTTGGCGGGAGCGGCGGGTGCGATTGACGAACGGCTCGCGATGCGAGAATCAATTATCGCGTTGAGGCGGGCCGGTGCTGACATCGTGATCAGTTACGATGCCATCTTGTTGAGCGAGGAGTTGGAATCCGGCGCTTTTGACCGCTAACGCGTAAAACCCGTTAACAGAAATGTCAGGAGTCCTGCCATCAAAGCGCCGACGCCGCTGCCGATAACGTTGACCACATCGTTGGAAAGCCTCGCATTCGCGCGGTGTGCCGCTCCGGCCAACGAATCAGCGAACATGCCGGCCATTCCACCAAGAGTTCCCGCGACGGCAACGGGTCCGGGTTGGTCGAGTAGCATCGCCGCCAGCCCCATCAAGGCCGCTCCAAATGCGCCTCCCGACGAGCCCAACCAGGTAACGCCGCCCGACGTTCCCGGTGTCACGGTTTGGCCTGTCGTGATCAGCCTGGGGTAATGCCGCGACCGACCGCCGATCTCCGTGGCCCAAGTATCGGCTTGCGCGGCGGCGAGAGACCCGATCATGATTGGCCACCCAACCGTGTACCCTAGTGTCACTACCGTCGCGCCAACGGCGGCCCAGGCACTATTGGCGGCCACCTGCATCGCAGTCCTTCCGCCGGACTGCGTGGGGCGTGAACGACCGAACGTGAGGAGCGAGCCGGTCACAAAGAAAAGGGTAAGCAAAATGCCGCCCGTGAGCCCAGTGCCGAGCAGGATGATCGATCCAATGAAGAGGGCAGTTATGGCACCGGATGATGTGAGCCACTTCATTGCGCGTCCCGCTACCGCGAGGCCGATTGCAATACCCACTCCGAGGACTGGAGACAGTGGCGACGGGCCTAAGAGTCGTCCTGTGGAAAGAGCATCTCTTTGAGAATGCGCTTCTTCAACTCTTCGGGAGCGTTCCTGGTGCGAGTCCGTGCTTCGAGAAACCGGATATAGGTGGTCTCGAAGCTCGATAGCGCCGTGCAGGGTGCGCAGTCTTGCAGGTGCGCCTTGACTTCATCGGAACGCTCGGTAGTAAGTTCGCCATCGAGGTATTCGTACAGGCGTTCCATAACCTCCGCGCAGTCAATGGCCCGTGGTCGGTCAGTCATTCTGCCGCCTCACGTTTCTTGATATAGCCCATCTCAATGGCGTAGTCGTAGAGCTGTGCCTGCAGCGCCTGCCGGGCCCGAAACAACCGTGACTTGACCGTGCCAACCGGAACTTCGGTAATTTTCGCAATCTCGGCATACGGGAGTCCCTCGACGTCGCTGAGCACTAACGTTTCTCGGAACTCTTCGGGTAGAGCGTCAATCGCGCGAAGAACGTCGTCGTCCACGATGTCGTCAAAAAACCGGCCTTCCGGGTCGACCTCCTGCACATCGCGAAACACGGTGAACGATTCTACCTCTGTGACATCCACTGTCGGACCCATACGGCGAGTTCGACGATATTCGTTGATGAACGTGTTTCGCAGGATCGTGAGTAGCCACGCACGGGCATTGGTACCTTCCCGATATTGTGACCAAGACCGATACGCCTTCAGCATCGTCTCCTGCGTGAGATCCTCGGCTTGGGTCTCGTTTCCACTGAGGCGGAGCGCGACCCGATAAACCGCGTCGAGGTGCGGGAGGGCTTCCTCCTCGAACGAGCGTTGTTTGTGGTCATTCATGCAACCGAACGATGCCCCCTCCTACACCTAATCGCAACACCTAGTCGTGTCGTCGTTGCCCCACTAACTTGCCCCGCCACGGACCATTGCCGGAGTCCACACGTACATGCATCCCCTAGTTGCGCTGTCCCTTCTCGAATCCATGCGCGAAATCGACCTACCTGCAGAAGATGACCCTGTTGAGTACGAGAACGAGGTTGGCGCTCGGCGGTTGGGTGCCAACAAGACGATCGCGGATCAAATCGAAAGGTATCGGGCGTTGGTAGACAAGGATGGGACCGTTTCTGATGAGGAAATAATGAGTATCATGCGGTTGTGTGGGCGGCGACCGGATTCGGGACTCGTGTTTAGCAAAGCGGGCCGGCGGGCGGCGACGATCGCAGTCGAGGGAATGTCGCGACGCGCCCGCGTCGGATTGAAAATTTTGCCGGGCGGACTCCGCGACGGACTGGGGTGGTCTGAGACCCGGCGACTGGCTCTCAACGTATTCGGCATCGTGCTTCTGAGGGAAAAAGGGCACGCAACAGCTCATCCCTCGGGAGGCTCGTTTGGAGCCGAGGCGACAGCGGATGGGAGTGCCTGCGAGTTCTTCGGTTCCGGGGTGGCGGCACTACTGCGAGCGTTTACGGATTTCGAGGGCGCCGTGACGCATGACAAATGTGTGGCTCGGAATGACCCACGTTGCGTTTGGCGCACCCACCTGGCCTCACAAGGACAAGGGGAATGACTGCACTTGCATCGGTAGACATGGAACGGTTGGGCGAGGTGCTACGGGACCGCGGCTTGGACGGGTGGTTGGTGTATGACTTCCACGGTCTGAATCCATTGACGGGCCGATTGCTTGGCCCCACGGGCATGTTGACCCGCCGTTTGTTCCTCTGGCTTCCGGCCGAGGGCCCTCCCCGGCTCATTATCCACAACATCGATCGCATGGCCGGGCGTGAATTCCCCGGTGAAGTCACGGTCTACACGACATGGCAAGAGCTTCACCAGTATTTGGGAGAGTTGGTCAAGGGGCGGCGGGTAGCGATGGAAGTCTCGCCGGAAAACGCCGTTCCGTATCTCGACCGGGTTCCCTCTGGTGTTGTTGAACTGTTGACCAACTTTGGTGCCACCGTGGTGCCTTCAGATATTTTGGTGACCCACTTCGCGGCGCGGTGGTCGGCGGCGGAGCTGGCTGAGCATCGGCGTACCGCCGAGACAATCGCGGACATCGCGCGGCAAACGCTCGCGCGGGTCGTGGGGCAGCAGGGCAAAGCGAACGAGTTCGATGTCCAGCGTGATGTGCTGGAGGCCTTCGCACGGGCGGGACTCGAAACGGAAGATCCTCCGATTGTGGCCTTTCAAGCACATGCCGCCGATCCGCACTACTTCCCCACGACGGCATCGTCGAGGACGTTAGAGGCCGACCAGGTGGTTTTGCTCGATTTGTGGGCGCGTCCGTCGGTCCATTCCGTGTGGGCCGATCAAACTTGGATGGGATTCTCGGGTGCTGCCCCGCCGGAAAAGGTGATAACAGTGTGGGAGACCGTGCGAGGTGCGCGCGACGCGGCGATTGAGGCGCTCCACGGTGCCCTGAAGGCCGGGAACTCCATTACCGGTGCTGCTTTGGACCGCGCGGCACGAGATGTCATCGACAAAGCGGGGTATGGGGAGGCTTTCGTACATCGAACGGGACATTCGATCGATTCGGACCTTCACGGATCAGGCCCACATCTCGATGATTTTGAAACCCATGATGTACGGGAACTACTGCCGGGGATCGCGTTTTCGGTGGAGCCGGGGATTTACCTGGAGGGTGAATTCGGAGTACGAAGCGAGATCAACATCCATCTTGGAGAAAGCGACGCCGAGCTGACCCCGGCGTCGCCACAAGTGGATCTCATTCTGCCGGTGGGATAGAGGGATAGTGGATGTCCCTTTACCCTGCCATTTAATTCAGAGAATGAACCCGAAAATCAAGAACAGCACCGTTGCCCCGGTTGCTGCCGTGAGCGCGTAAGGCAGTTGCGTTCGGACGTGATCGATGTGATCGGTGGCCGAAGCCATCGAAGCAACGATCGTGGAATCGGAGATCGGCGAACAATGGTCGCCAAAAATGCCACCTCCCAAGGCCGCTGCGACGGTGAGTCCTCCATGGAGCCCAAGAATCTCGATCATTGGAATGACGATCGGGATCATGATGCCGAAGGTCCCCCACGAGGTACCGGTCGAAAAAGCGATGAAACACGCGAGCAGGAAGACCAATGCCGGAATGAGGCCGGTGTGGATGCTCGCTTCCGCGGCTTGCGCGATGAAAACACCGGTACCGAGCGCGCGGGTTGTGGCACCGATCGTGAACGCAAGTGACAACACTATGACCAAGGGCACCAGACCTTGAATGCCTTTGACTAGCTGTTCTGTCGTCTCCTGAAAATCCAATATCCCCTGAATCTTGTAGGACACGGCGCCTGTGAACAGGCCACCGACGACACCCCAGAGCACCGCGACCGACCCACTACCTTCGGCGATCGCGTCGAGGATGTTCCCGGTCGCACCTTGGGCCTCCAGCGCATGTTGCCCAGAGATATACAAAACGATTGGAACGATGCCGATCATGACCGCGATTGGAACGATCATGTTGTGGGCTCGGCGCGCAACGCCTTCTTTCGCGTGCGCCATGGCTACGTCGTCGGCAACCATCGGACGGGCGCCGTCTCGCAGGACCTTGCCTTCTTCGGCAACTCGCCGCTCCGCCTCGCGCATTGGGCCGAAGTCCCACTGCGTCGCGATCAGTACCAACGCGAGTATGATGGCTAGGAGCGAGTAGAAATTGAATACGACACTCGACATCAGGAGTGGTAACGGGTTCGCCACGCCCTCCGCGGCCAACAAGGTGATCACGTAGGCGCCCCAAGCGTTGAGAGGAAGCAGGCTG
The DNA here is from genome assembly GCA_039656555.1 of Gemmatimonadota bacterium. Classification (GTDB taxonomy): domain Bacteria; phylum Gemmatimonadota; class Gemmatimonadetes; order Gemmatimonadales; family GWC2-71-9; genus CAMYLY01. Next base: position 32,551 of record JBDHLU010000007.1, read on the forward strand.
CCGACGAGGATGCACTTGGGAGCGCAGGTCGCGTCGATGATGTAACTCAATTTCTCACGCGAGATGCGACTCTTGTCGAAGAGGGGACGCGCGACAGATCCCGAGACGAGCAGTCCGAAGTTGCTCTCGAGAAAAACCGCCATGCTGACGGCGACGGTCATCATGCTGACCGATCGTTTCGATCTCGTGAGTCCAAGCCCATCCACCCACTTCACGAACCCGTCCATTCCTCCGGACGCCTGCGTGAACGTGATCATGGCGCCGATCAAGGCCGAAAAGAGCAGCACGCGGGCGTTGTCCGCATCCGTCACGGATTCGAGGAATTGGTCCATTGAGCGAATGAGTCCCAGCAGAGGGTTCCCATCGCTCATGATGGTCCAGCCGAGCCAGATGAACAGACCCAGCGAGAGGTAGACCTGCTTTGTCTTGATCGCGAGCCCTATCGCCACGATCGGCGGTAGTACCGAGAGCCAGCCGTAGGTATCCATAGGCGAACAGTTTACAACGTTCGTAACAGCTATGCTATGAAACGACAGCCAGTTACGTTGCGGCCCGGTGACGGGCTTATTACGTTTCTACAACGCCGCAGGGAGCGGCGATTTGCACAAGTGAGCCCCCTTTGGATGGTAAGTAGTCACTGATGTCCCTCCCACTTCCGGTTCTCGAGGAAGTCAACACTGCGCCAGAGGCGATTATTCGTCTCCAGCAGCAGATTCGCGATCTTGCCGCAAAGAGGCATGCGGTAATCCTGGCGCATAACTATCAGCGTTCGGAAGTGCAGGATGTAGCCGATTTTGTGGGCGATTCGCTCGGCTTGTCCCGTCATGCGGCATCCACGGAATCCGACGTCATCGTCTTTTGCGGGGTGCACTTCATGGCGGAGACGGCGGCGATCATTTCGCCCGAGAAGCGAGTGCTTCTGCCAGATCTCCGCGCCGGGTGTTCATTGGCCGCATCGATCACCGCCGAAGACGTTCGCAACTGGCGCGCCGAATTCCCGGATTACGTAGCCGTCGGGTACGTCAACACGACGGCCGAAGTTAAGGCCGAGCTGGACTATTGCTGCACCAGTGGCAACGTGCTGGCGGTGATCGACGCCATCCCCGAGGACAAGGGAATTCTGTTCCTGCCGGATTTCTTCCTTGGTGCCCACATCAGGCGCCAACGTCCCGATCGGACGCTCGAAATCTGGATGGGCGAGTGCCACGTGCACAAAGAGATCAATGCCCGGACGGTCAATGCCAAGCGCGCAGAATATCCCGACGCGGAGGTGTTGGTACACCCGGAGTGCGGGTGTGCTGGACAGGTGATCTACTCGGCGGGACTCGGCGACATTGATGCGAAGGGTCTGCATATCGCATCAACCGAAGGCATGATCCGACTAGTCAAAGAACGGCCGGCCAACACCTTCATCGTGGCCACCGAGGTCGGGATCCTCCATCGGATGCGACAACTCGCACCCGAAAAGGATTTCCTGCCGGCCGATCCGGAAGCCGTGTGCAACTACATGAAGACGATCACGCTCGATAGCCTCCGTGAGGCCCTCCGCGAAGACCAGTTCCACGTGTCGGTGCCTCCAGAGACGGCCGCGCGGGCTAGATCGGCGCTGGATCGCATGATCCAGCTGGGCTGACGGGCCCACCCCTTGGACGCGTGACCACACGCGATCCTCTTCGCTCAATCACTGCCGACGCTGAGCGCGTCGCTCGAATTGCGATCGCTGAAGATGGTGACCGCGATGTAACGAGCGATGCGCTGTCGACACACGCAAACGTGTGTGGACTCGTGGTCGTCAAAGAACCCGCTGTGGTTGCCGGTCTGACCTACGCGACTGCAGTCTGCAACCAACTCGAATGTCGCTCGACATGGAAGGTCGTAGACGGAGCCATGGTCGAGGCACAGACACCCATTGGTACGCTACGGGGGTCACTGAGCGGAGTGCTCCGGGCCGAACGCCCGATGTTGAACCTCTTGCAGCGTGCAACGGGCATCGCGACCACAACCCGGACCTATGTCGATGCGTTGGTGGGGACTGGGTGCACGGTGCTCCATACGCGAAAAACCGCACCAGGGCTGCGATTGTTGGACGTTCGAGCGGTAATGGCGGGCGGGGGCGGTCAGCATCGCCTCGGGCTCGATCGGGAGCTGATGGTCAAAGACAACCATTGGGTGGCGCTGGCGGCTACCGGCGGATCGTTGCAGGAGGTGGTGGCGTCCGCGATTGGCCAGGGGGTGAAAGTCATCCATGTCGAAGTAGAGAATGCAGCTCAGATTCGTGAAGCGATCGAGGCGGGTGCTACTCGACTGCTCATCGACAACCGCACCCCTGAGGTGTTCCGCGAGTTGGCCAAGCTCGCCAAGGAACTGGACGACAGTGTGGAGGTCGAGGCAACAGGAAACGTGACGCTCGATGTCGTACGCGAATATGCGGAGGGAGGCGCCCAGTTCGTTTCGGTTGGTACTCTCACTCACTCGGTAAGAGCCGCTGATATTGGAGTGGAGTTCGAACTGTCGAGCTAGGGGCGGACCATAGCTCGTCGGGCAAGGTAAGCGGCGCCGAAGCCGACGCTTGAAAGCGCGAGGCCCAGCGTCACCGGGTTGAGGAGACTTCCCGGAACACTTTCCAACAACATATCTGCTGCGATCAACGCGGTCGTTCCAGCCCCGATGGCGCACAGAGCCTCGGGCACACCAGGCCTGCGGCTGAAGAGCCCCACGATGACTGGGATCGTCAGCGCCACCGTGAGCATCGAATAGAACACTGTGAGTGAGCCGATTACCGTCGGAAGTAATAGAGCCAAGCCGGTGGCTGCCGCGCCTCCGGCCACTGCCGCGGTTCGGGTAACGCGTAACGTTTGTTGGTCTGTTGCGGAGGGGTTCAGGAAGCGCCGATAGAGATCTTTCGAAAGAGAGGTGGACAGCATGAACAACACCGCGTCCGCCGAACTCATTTCGGCCGAGAGGATTGCTGCCAAGGTGAGTATTCCGATGGCAGGCGGAAGACCGGCCATGAGTATTGTCGGGAGGGCCATCTCGGGTGATGGGAGCGCGGGATCGTACCCGTGGGCGAGGATGCCGAGAACCGGGGGTATGGCGGCAAATGCCATCAGAGCCAAGCCTGCGGCAGTCAGTCCGATGCGGATCGATCGCTCATCTCGAGCGCCATAGACTTTCTGGAGCAGTCCCGGAGAGATGACGAATGCCGGGCCGAGAAGCGCGAGGTATACGATTCCCGATCCACCACCGCCCCAAAAACTAGTGAAGCTGTCATGCGTCGGAGCGTTCGCGAGCATTCCCGCCCACCCTCCGGCGTCGGACATCAGCAACGGAAGGGCCAGCGCAAAGCCAGTTCCCATCACGACGAGCTGCACCAGATTGACCCACGCTGAAGTGAGCAATCCGCCGGCTGCGAAGTAGGCGGTCGTCACCAACCCTCCGATCAGGCACCCGAGCGGCTTCGGCACGCCGGCGACGACGTTGAGAATCCACGCAATGCCAATGAGTTGGCCGGATAGAATGGCGAGAGTGACCCACCACAACATGACCGACACGAAGGCACGGACACTTGCCCCGTACCGCCATTCGAGATAGTCGCCGACGGTCAACAAATCATGCTCGCGGGCGACACGCCAAATCCGCGGTCCGATCCACTGGGCCAGTACCAGGGTCCCAATCCCGGCAGACCCCACCCACCACCATGCGCTCAAGCCATCACGGTACCCGAGCCCAGCGGCCCCGACCGTGGATCCCGCGCCAATGTTTGCGGCCAAGACGGTGGCGAAGATGAGTACAGGGCCGAGAGCACGGCCAGCAACGAAGAAAGTGCCTGTACTGTCTACCCGACGCCCAATCCAGAATCCCAGCGCGATCAGGGCGATGGCGTAGGTGAGGAGCAGAAAGAGCTGCGTGCTACCGACTCCGGCCGGGCAAATCGGCGGCTGCGGGCAATCCGGGGATTCCATTGGCCGCCCTGACGGCTCGCAGGACGGCCTCCGCCAATACGTCGGCGGCTAGCGCCCCTACGACCAATACGGTTGCGGATTCTTGGTGTGTGCCCGTAGCCAAACTGAACACGGCATCTCCATCGAACGGCGTGTGTACCGGATAGATGGTGCGAGCGAGTCCGTCATGCGCCATCTGAGCGATCTTGTTGACCTCGGCCTTGGAGAAGGCGGCGTTCGTCGCAACGACGGCGATCGTGGTGTTCTCGCCCGAACGACCAGCCACGGCATTATCCCGCAACAGCTCTCTCGCGTCGAGCAGGGATGAGCCATCGATCGTTCTGACGCCTGCTACGACGGCGTTGGTGTTGGGATCGATGACGTCACCGATGGCATTCACAACCACAAGCGCAGCGATAGTAATTCCATTATCCAACGTGATGGAAGCGGTCCCAACCCCCGACTTCATCGCGCGGTCCATGCCCCGCAGCTTCCCGACCGTTGCGCCTGCACCCGCACCAACATTGCCTTCCGTGGGTGGTGAGTTCGTGGCCGATCGAGCGGCTTCATATCCGCATTCAGGGCCCGGGCGGATCGAAGGGTCATCTCCAACACCGAGGTCGTAGAGAATCGCGCTGGGCACGATTGGAACTCGATTGGTCCCTACGGCGAATCCGATGTGCCGTTCGTCCAAGTACCGCACCGTGCCTGCGGCGGCATCGAGTCCAAATGCCGAACCACCCGAGAGCACCACGGCATGGACCCGTTGCACCGAGTTCTCTGACCGTAGCAGGTCGGTCTCGCGTGTCCCCGGGGCACCGCCTCGAACGTCGACGCCACCAACGGCTCCACCCTCGATGAGGATCACCGTGCAACCCGTCGGCCGCGCGGCCAACGTGTGATGCCCCACCTTGATACCGGCCACCGCCGTGAGCCCTTGGGCGGAAACGACGCCGACGTACAAGACCGTAGCTGCCAACGGTAGGATCGCGTGCCGGAGCAACGCCGTCTTCACGTCAGGTACGAACCAGTCTCAACATCACCAGCCCAGCGATTCCAAAAGCGGCATTCGGAAGCCACGCGGCCAGAGTCGGCGGGATGAGTCCGCCCTGCCCAATAGCACGAGACAGTTGAATCAGCGTGAGGAACACGAGCGTCGTGCTCAGGCTGATCGCGATACCAACCGCACCTCCGGTTCGTGGTGCCGCCATGACCATTGGCGCGCCGAACATCGCGATAATGATGCACGTGAACGGCACCGCGATCTTCAGCGCCTGTCCGACGCGCAATTGGCGTCCGTCGCCGCCGGATCGTTCGAGAGAGTCAATGTACCGGCCCAACTCGGCGTACCGCATCTCCTCCGGCCGCTTTTCCTCGACCAGCAATCGTTCCGGTGTTTCTCCAAAGTGTCGGACATGCATCGAGTCTGCCGCAAAGGTGATCACGTCGGAAGGATCCGCAATGATCCTGAAACGGGTGGTCGCAAGGGTCCACTGTGCCGCCGTGCTGTCGTAGGTTGCTTGCGACGCCTGGATGGCGAGGGTGGGGTAATCGGTGCCGGTGCCTTCGCGCTCGAGCACGAGGTGCCGAGCCCGCTGTTCAGGCGCGTTCAATTCACGGACGGTGTACGTCCAGCCTTCCTCAGCTCGATACACAAAATTGGTGCGAGTCGTGGTCGAGTACGTCCGAACCTCACCCAGCAGTTCGAATTGCCGTCGGGATGCCGGGGGTGCGGCTTCGCCGATCACGACTCCCAGCCCGGTCACTACCGCCGCAGCAAACAAGGCCGGCACCAGCAAGCGATAGAAGCTCACGCCTGAGGCCTTGGCCGCTACGATCTCCGAATGTTTGGCCATCGAACCAAAGGTGAAGACCGTGGCGAAGAGCACGGCCGCCGGGAGGATCAGGAAGATCTTGTCCGGAAGGGAAAACAGATGTGCGATGGCGATCGAGGCCGGATCGAGCCCCTTGGCCAGGTAGGTACCGAGATCGTCGGTCACCTCGATCAGAATGACCACGAGAGGGAACCCCAAGGCCGTGAACGTGAAGATCTTGATCCATTGCCGCAACACGTATCGATCTAGAACGCGCACTATGCCCTCTTCGCCTTCGCCGTTCCAGCTCGGTGTATGCGCCAAAGCGCGAACACCCCGATCACGGCGAATATCAGGTTCGACATCCACATGGCCAAGAACGGAGGGAAGATGAGCCGGTTTGCGAAGTCCTCACCGGCTATGAGGCCGACGTAGTAGACCCCGAAGATGGCCATGGACGCGCCAACGACGAGTCCAACGCCCCCCCCGGGGAATCGTAGCGCGATCGGAATTCCGATCAGCACGAACACGATGCACGCCGCCGGAATTGCGTACTTCTTGTGATACTCGACCTGGTAGTTCGCTGCCCGTATGCGTGCGGCTCTCGCCCGATCGTCCAACGCTCGAAATTCTCCGAGGTTGTTAGGTGGCAGCTGGCCAGCTTCCAGGGCCAAGAGGGCCGGTCCGTTCAACTTTCTCGTCAACGCACGCACGGAGGAGTCCATGGACTGGCGCCCGTCTCGGAAGGTGCTGTCTTGCGCCTCGAGTTCTTTCGGTAAGAGCAGGCCGGCGAGCAACTGTAACCCCTGACAATAGAGTGAGCGGCCCCCACGCTCGAACGTCGTATCAGCGGCGAGGGCCGGAAAGCCAACCAAGGTTCTCAGGTTGTTGCGCCGAGCGGTCTCGGCCTTGGCCTCCGAGAGTCGCAGGTCGTGCTTGGCGACGCGAACGACCGAGTCGAGCTGACAAGTCCCCATCTCCCGGTCTCCGCGATAGTTGTCTTCCTCCGCCCGAACGAACTCGGCTCCGATCCCCCGAATGATCATGATCTGTTCATCCGCATCCGACGTTTGGAACATGTGCGTCTCGTCGCGGTCGAACTCATGGATGTCCGCATCGTACAGGTGCAGTTGCAGGTCCTGTTGCCCGGGTGTGTACCCCAAGTAGCCCGAGTCGGCGTACACGATTCGCGTGCTTCGGGAATCGGCGAGATCGTACAAGGCAACATCGCGCATCCGATACGTTGATTGATCGATACTGGCCGCGCGAAGGAAATACCGACGCCGCTGCCCCACCTGGTTGATCGCATGCTCTTTTAGCGAGAACGTAGGGCTGGCACGGGCGATCGAGGTCATGAGCGTGCGCAGGCGGTGATTCGTGCGCGGGAGCACCTGGTCACCAAACAGGAAGGCCAGAGCGGCCACGAGGGTTGCGGCGAGCAGTATGGGAGTGACCATCTGTACCAAGGAGACACCGCTTGCGCGCATAGCGGTGACCTCCTTGTCGTCAGCCATGCGGCTGAACGCGTACAGGACGGAAACGAGGACGGCCATGGAGAGCGTCATTGCGATCAGGTACGGGAGCGTCAGCACAAAGAACTCGGCGATCACCGTCCAGGGGAGTCCCTTGCCCAGCAGTGATTCAATCCGGCGCGCCACCTGATTGATGAGCAAGAACCCCGTGAGCGCGGAGAACGCGAACAGAAACGGGACCGCGTGTTGTTTTAGGAGGTATCTGGACAGGATCTTCATGCCTAGCCGTAACTTAAGGGCGGACAACAGCTTGAGGTGGTCATTATATCGGTGAATCAAGTCGCGTACAAGCTGTACACCGGGAGGCCTCCCAAAGTGTCGGGCCGTCACGTTTGGATCTTGGGCCTGTTGTTGTGTGCCGCATCCCCGTTACTGTCCCAAGAACAGGCCGGACCGAGGCTCCGACTGCGGTTTCCCATGCGGCAGGGGCCTTCACGCATTGTCGTGCCGCCAGGTGTCGGCGTGCGCTACTTACGCCCTTCCGCCGAGCTAATCGCAGCCTTGTGGGCGACCCGGACTCTTCAGGCCGTCGAAGCCGCGAGGTTGACGCGCCGTAGCGCGTTGTCGCTCACCTCTCTTGTTCTCAGAGTGGTGCAGGATTCCATCCCCATCCCACGACCGGCGGATCTGGCAGACCCAGAACCTCCATTGGGCGCCGAGTTCGCGGGGTTTGCCGACTTGGGGTTGGACGCCCAGGCGCATTTCGAGTTGCGATTCGATCAGTTGCGAAACGCGCGCTGCACCGCGGGTGATGTGGCCGATCTGAATTCGGGATGTCGGGGCGGATTCCCAACACCGACGGTCGAATCCCAGTTCCAAGTACGGGCCGGGGGTATCGTCTCGGACCGGTTGAACGTCAACGTCGACTTCGATAGCGAACGGGAGTTCAACGTTAACAACGACATCCGGGTGTGGTATCAAGGGCTCGAGGGCGAATTCCTCCAGCGCGTCGAGGTTGGGAACGTGACGTTCCGTGCCCCGCCATCGCAGTTCATCAATGCAGGCATACCGTCGAACTCGTTCGGATTGCAGGTCGAGGCGCAGGCGGGGAACCTGGAACTCCGGTCCGTCTTCGCTCAGCAACGGGGTTCCGCCGTTCGAACCAGGACATTTCTGATCGGCGAGACGGCGACGCAGCCGGTGTCATTCGAGTCACGCGAACTGGACTATGAGACCGGCAGGTTCTTCTTCACCGTAAATCCAATGTCGATGCCGAACTTCCCGTCGCTCGACATTCTCAATCTCGATCCGAACACGATCTCGGTGACTGAACGGCCGGTAGAGGTACGGGTGTACCGCCTTCGCGCCCAAGCGGGATTTGTCGAGGCGAACCCCAATCTTGGGGGGATCGAGGCTGTCGCCTTGCGACGCGATAGCCCGCAACGGGTCGGACCGTTCACGTGGGAAGTTCTCGTCGAGGGGCGCGACTACTATTTGGATCCGACGCGACTCTGGTTCGCGCTTGTCACGAGGATCAGCCGGGAGGATTTTCTCGCGGTCTCTTATGTCACTGCGTCGGGTGACACGGTGGGAACGTTTCCGTCCCTGAACAGCGTAGGTGACACGCTGGAACTAGTTCACGAACCCAAGCGCGGACCCGAAGTGCCGACGTTCCTCCAGGAAATCCGCAGCGTGTATCGTGTTGGGGGGCCGGAGTTTTCCCGTAGTTCGGCGCGGTTGTCGGTTCTCTTGAACGAATCCGAACTTCCCGGGGCTGGCGCTGGGACCTATCTGTCGGCCATGGGTCTGGCGCTCTCGACCGATCCCAATACGCTCGACGAGTTCAATCGGATGTTTCCGAGGTTGCGCGACCCGGGTGCCGGCGCGCCAATCCGTGATCACTTCGTCGTGTTTCCGCATTTGACGCCGTTCGCGGATGCGTCGGTGCTGGTTCCCTCCGAACGCAACGATTCCTTGTACCAAACACCGACGTATCTGCTGCTGACCCAAGGGCCTGCGCCGAAGTATTCCTTGCGAATCGGTCTGGAAGCGTCAGGGGCCGGCGACCGGACTACGCTCAGCCTTGGGGCTCTGCAGGTGCGTACGGAGAGCGAGAAGATCTACGTGGGCGACCGGCAACTGGTTCGGAATGTGGACTACGAGATCGACTACAACATTGGTCTCGTTTCGTTCTTGCAACCGGAGGTGTTGTTCCTTGGTCCTACCTCTGTGCGCGTCCAGTTCGAAGAAAACCAGATCTTCGATCCGGCCACGCAGAACGTATTGGGTCTGGCGAGCACATACCATTTCTCGCCGGACATTCGAGTGCATGCGTTCGGCATGATGCAAAACGATCGGACGAGCTTCACGCGACCGGTACTCGGGATCCAACCACAATCGGGATTGATCGGGGCGCTGAGTGGCGAAGCACAAGTTGAGGTCCCAGGTCTCACCAAGCTCGTGAACTCCATACCGTTAGTGAACACGGACGTCCCATCGCGCCTTGATGTCAACGTAGAACTGGCGATGTCGCGACCGAATCCGAATCGGTTTGGTGTGGCCTATTTGGATGATTTCGAACAGAACGCCGCCGTATCTATCAGCGTTCTCGAGCGACAATTCAAGACGAGTTCTGCTCCCCTATCCGGGAGGTGCCTGCCCGCTTCACATCTTGGGGCGTCGGGCACGTTTGAATTGGATGATGCGGTACCGCTCATTTGGCAGAACACTGTCCAAGACGCGAATGGTGACCGGGTAGAATTCACGGCACAAGACATTGATCCCACCATCGTGCTCACTGGCACGGGTATCGCTGCCGAGCCCGTGTTGTGGCTGAGTCTCAAACCGGATACCATCGGCGGTGCTCCCGACCCGTTGACCGGTGAGCCACGATGGTACCTACCTCATACACCCGGACCGCGTTGGAAGAGCTTGGCGCAACCACTCGGCGGTGGATCGGGGGTCGGCATCGACCTGTCCCGCAGCGAGGTCCTCGAGTTTTGGGTGCTCGAAGATCCCGACATGCTCGCGCGCCAGAACAACGCCATGCTGGTGTTCGATCTCGGGCGCACGCTCGAAGACGCCGCAGCACCCGCCCCGACGGAGTTCTCGGCGCCCGGATCGGACACGGTATTTGGCGGCAGGGTAATGGCGGGACTTGGACGCCTCGATGCCGAGCGGGATTCGGTTACTGGCGTGTACAACGCGGCCGAAGACGATCAGGGCATTCTCGGCGACCGCGTTGATGCGATTCTGAACACGACGACGGGCGAGGTGCTGCCGAACTTTCCGCTGTGCGATCTGCAGGGCCTGGTCGGATTGCCGGTCTTCCCACTCGGGAACCTCCTGGCGTCATGCACGCGACGCAACACCGTGCTCGATACGGAAGACCTGAACGGCGATAACCGGTTGGACGTCAATGTCGGACAGACGGGGGAAGATCTATTCCGCTACGTGTTCCCGATCGGCGATCCCAAGTACTTCGTGCGCGACGGCGGGACGGTGCTTGACGCTACCGGTCGGTCCGCAACCTGGCGTTTGTATCGCATTCCGGTTCGCGTCGACAGCATGCAGGTCGGCACACCCAATATCCGTCAGGTCGAGGGGCTGCGCGTGACCTTCGTCGCACCTGATCAGGGCCCGATAGAAGACGAACTCTACTTGACGCTTGCGCGCATGCGGTTGGTGGGAGCGCCCTGGATCAAGAGGGCGGACACACCCATTCCCGGGTTGAGCGGCAGCAGCGGCGCGCTTCGAGGAGAGGTCGCCGTTTCGGTGATTACGACCGAAGATTCCGAGCTGGGATACGAGTCTCCACCTGGCGTCACCGATGAAGGTGTACGGGCCGATCAAGCCGTCCAGATCGGCGTCACGCAGGTCAACGAAACCGCTCTGCGGGTTTTGGCGACCGATTTGCGAGTAGGGGAACGTGCTGAAGCGTTCACGCGATTCGCCATCGACGCCGATCGGAACTTTCCCGAATACAATGCACTGCGCGTTTGGGCACGCGGGCGGGGGGCGGGCTGGAACGAGGGAGACCTCGAGTTTTTTATCAAGGTTGGCCGTGACGAGAACAACTTTTACATGTATCGGACGCGAGCGAACACCACGACGTGGGAACCGGAAGTGATCGTTTCGCTGCCGAAGTGGCTGGCTCTTCGCACTCAAATAGAATCTGCGTGGTTGGCAGGCCAACCCCCTTCCGGATCGGCGCAATGCGGAGGGGACAGCACGGCATACGTCGCCTGTGACGGGCCTTACATCGTCCACGTGCTCGATCCGGGGGTGAGTCCTCCGAATCTTGCCGCGGTATCGGAGATAGCCGTTGGCATTCTTCGCGTCGATCAGCAGGTCGTTGCCGATCCGGTTGAACTATGGATCAACGACATTCGTTTGACTGACGTTGTTGCCAACACCGGGTTCGCGCGTTCGATCGACGCGCGCCTTTCAGCCGCCGACTTTCTCGATCTCACCATCGTGCACCGGAACAAGGACGAGACGTTCCGCCAACTCGGTGAACAGCCGCCGTACGTTACCGATGGATCGACCCGTTTTGGGGCGACACTCCGCGCGGACAAGTTTCTGCCGAGCAGCTGGGGCTTGGTCGTTCCAGTCTCGGTGCAGTATCTCAGAACGGAAAATGTCCCGTTCTTCGTTCAGCGCACGGACCTGCTTGCTTCGCAGCTCGATGGATTGCGGCAACCACAGACGTCGGGGACCGTGCTGGATGCTTCTTTCCGCCGCTCAAAACGTGGTGAGACTACTATCGAGCGTATCCTCGTCGATCCCTGGACCGTCAGGGCTCGAGGGGAGCGATCGAACAGTGTGAGCTCCTATACGGCGTCGAAGACACGACGCGGCCAGGTCAACGTGCAGTACGATCAGTTGCCGGATGCAAGGACCGTGTCGGGTACACCGGATTTTCTTAGGAAGCTCGTAGAGTCACTACCTGATTGGATCAAGAACAGTGAGTTCGGACAGGGCGTCCGGTCGTCGCGCTTGCGGTGGAACCCGTTCCAAATCAGGTTCGCGTCCACGTTGACGAACAACCGCTCGGAGCGACAAACATTCCGGGTCCCCGTCAGCAGTCCGGCCGATACTGGAATCCGACCGCTGCCTTCCATTACCCATTTGTGGAGCAACGAGATCGACTTCGAACTCCGCCCGTACAACTCCTTTGGGCTGCGGGTGTCCTACGTGAGCCTGCGAGACCTGCAGGACTACGGCGATTCCACTGTGATGGGCCGGTTGTTGGAGCAAGAGCGCCGGTCGCTCACCGGAATCGATGTCGGTCTCGAACGAGCGCGTACCCTGGCGACGGAATTGTCGCTCGCTCCACCTGTGAGTAGCTGGCTCCGCCCCCGGTTAACTTGGACAACCACGTACGTGTTCGCTCGCGACCCGAATCGCAACGATCCGTTGAATCCCGTGCGTGACTCGATCGAGGGGTTCAAGCTCCCAGAAACGCAGTCGAACGGACGTCAGAGCGAGCTTGGGGCAACCGTTGACCTCGCTCGCTTGATGTCTGGTGTCGCCGGTGATTCGGCGATCGCATCTCAGATTTTCGGAGTGCTTCTCCCGGCCGATGTCAGCTACCGTCGAGATCTGCGATCGACGTACGATCGGAGCCCGTTCGATTCTGATCTCGGATTTCGATTGGGCTTCGGCACTCTAGAGAGCTATCGGACGCGAGAGGGCGTGCTTGCCACGGCAACGGGTGACGCCACCACCGTGCAAGCGTCTGGCGGCGCGCGACTCCCCGCATCAATGCAGATCCGTGTTTCATACCGAGATTTCACGCAAACCGCGTGGGCGCTTCGGGGGAACCGGCAGACCCAGGTCGTTTTGACTCAACGAGAGTGGCCAACAGTCACTTTCTCATGGGCGTGGGCACCCCGGTCTGGTTTGCAATCCGTGATCACCAATCTGTCGGCGAACGCACAGTACCGTCTGGTGAAGAACTCGAGTGTGCAAACGCCGTTGAGTTCGAGTACGTCGAACTCAGTAGAGATCCAAAACAATACCGTCTCGTTGACGCCATCGGCGACGATCGTGTGGCGTATGGGGCTCACGACCTCGTTCCAATTCACGGGTGGCTCGGGTGAGGGTGTCACATCAGGTAATGTGACCCAAAGCCGAAGAGATGATTGGGGGTTCAACGCACGATACTCGTTTCGCCTTCCCGAGAATCTTGTCAGGATGCGGGACCGGATGAACTTGACCGTGTCGTACAATTCCTCGAGGGTAGCTGTTTGCCTGCTTCGGACAGGAGCGGATTCGTGTCGGACAATTTCCGATAGCCGTCGCCGGCAATTCGACTTGCGCTTCGACACCGGGTTTAGCGAGACGGTGCGTGCCGGGATGAGCTTCAGCTATGTTATGAGCGACCTAAGGCACACCGCGAGTCGGTTGAGCCAAGTGGTGTTCGCCGTTTTCGCCGACGTCAATCTCATAGCGGGACAGATTCGATGAGACGCTCCATCCTTGCTACTATCGCGATAGCTCTGGGCTGTGGGGCAGGAAGGGCCTCCCAGCGCGAGTTCGACGGTGCCCGAGCCATGACCTACGCGCAGGCGCAAGTGGATTTCGGACCTCGCGTGCCCAATACCGAAGCGCACCGCCTGACGGGTGATTGGATTGTCGAACAGTTGCGTACCCGCGTCGACTCCGTCGAAGTGCAGAAGTTCCAGCATGTGACCGTGGACGGCGACACGCTATATCTGCGCAACTTCATCGGCCGGCTGCGACCGGAGGTGCCCGACCGCATCGTGTATCTCGCACATTGGGATTCACGTCCACGGTCGGACCAGAGTCGAAACGTGGGAGCGCAGATGCAGCCCGTGCCGGGAGCGAACGACGGAGCGTCGGGGGTTGCCCTCCTCCTCGGGGTGGCGGATGTCTTGAACCAACGGCCGACGGAGTTCGGCGTCGATCTCGTGTTCGTGGACGGTGAGGATTACGGGGACTTCGGAGTCGGCAAAGACGTGTTGCTGGGATCGAAGCACTACGCGGCCGGACTCGACGAGTCTTCTATGCCGTTGTTTGCGGTCGTCTGGGATATGATCGGCGACGCCGACCTGCGAATTCTCCAAGAAGGTCATTCGGTGAGCCGCGCCCCAGAGGTCGTGGAACGGGTGTGGGCCAAGGCTCGTGAGTTGGGGTACGGGCGGGTCTTCCGCCCGACCGTGCGATCCGCCATTTCCGACGATCACGTGCCGTTGCTGGATGCCGGCGTTCGTGCCATCGACGTGATCGATCTCGACTATCCATCTTGGCACACGCCGGACGACACGATGGACAAGATCAGCGCAGCGAGCCTGCAAATCGTCGGAGACGTCGCGATCGCGCTCCTTCGCTGACAACGGTCGGCGTTTTTTCGCACCTTGTCGGCATGAATTCGATATCGCATGGGCCGTCATCGCTAGTGTACGTTCGCCATGCCTTCATCGAGCGACCGTCGCGCGGCGACATTGTTGTTGTGCGTGGCACTCGCCGGAGCAGGGGTGCGATATCTTGCGCACGGATCCGTTGCTCCCGGCGCCGTTGGGTACCGGGCCGGAAGTGAGCATCGTCCCAGTCTCGACTCGGTGGGCGGCCGTGCCGAGCGCCTCTCCCGGCCTCTCGGTGCTAACGAACGAATCGATGTCGATCGGGCCACCGCCGAGGAGTTGTTGCGATTGCCGCGAATCGGTCCTGCTCTTGCCAGGAGAATCGTCGAGAATCGAACGGCGGAGGGACCGTTTGGTTCGCTGGAAGTCCTCGCACGCGTTCCCGGTATCGGACCGTCGGCCCTGCGGGCGCTGACGCGTCACGTAACGTTTTCGGGCCGTGCCGTTTCCGGGGCAATTCCTCGTCCGCAGTCGATAGATTTGAATCGTGCATCACAAGAGGAACTGACAGATCTTCCAGGGATTGGACCGTCCAAGGCGGCTGCGATTCTGAGGTATCGAAGACTCAATGGACCGTTTAAGCGAGTGGAGGATCTTGTGGGTGTGCCGGGGATCGGGCCGAAGACGGTTGAACGGGTTCGTTCAAGGGTCCGAGTCTCTTGACACCCCTCGGGCCACCAATACTTTACCTCGTTGTCCCTAAAGGACTTGACTGATCTGCTCCTCCTCCCTATTGACATGTTATGGCAACGGCAGCGGCACAGCCTGATCGGCTAGGCGACCTTCTCGTCAAAGAAGGGCTGATCACACGTGATCAGCTCCAGCAGGCGCTTCAAGAACAGCGGTCATCCGGCATGCGATTGGGCTATTCGCTTGTCAAGCTCGGGATTATCCAGGAACTCGAGATCACCAAGATGCTGGCGCGCCAATACCGTGTGCCGGCGGTCGATCTCAGTCGGTTTGAGGTCGACGAGAAGATCCTCAGGCTGATTCCGAGCGATGTCGCGGTGAAGCACCACGTCCTCCCGCTCAAGCGCGAGGGTCGGACGCTCACGGTCGCGATGGCCGAACCGAATAACGTCTCGATTGTCGACGATCTCAAGTTCATTACGCGGTATGACGTTTTTCCTGTCATCGCCGGCGAATTCACCCTCAGGAATCAGATCGAGAAGTACTACGAGCAGACCGATGCTCAGCTCGAGAGCATCCTCTCGGAGATGGAAGACGAAGATTTCGAACTTATCGAGGATCAAGATGAGGACGAAACTCCAACGCAGGTCGCTGACGACGCGCCGGTAGTGAAGCTGATCAACGGGATCCTTACCGACGCCGTCAGGCGCGGGGCCAGCGACATCCACATAGAACCGTTCGAGCGGGAGATTCAGGTCCGGTACCGAATCGACGGTGCGTTGTTGATCGTCATGAAGCCGCCGGTAAAACTGAAGGCGGCTTTGACTAGTCGTGTGAAGATCATGTCGTCGTTGAACATCGCCGAACGGCGGGTCCCGCAGGATGGTCGCATCAAGATGAAGATGGGCAAGAAGGTGATTGATTTTCGCGTTTCGACGTTGCCGGTAATTTTCGGTGAGAAGATCGTGCTTCGGATTCTCGACAAGGAGAACCTCACCCTCGACTTGCAGAAATTCGGGTTCGAGCCCAAGGCCGAGAAGGACCTCATGTCGGCTGTCGCGAATCC
>JBDHLU010000008.1:0-52025 GCA_039656555.1 Gemmatimonadota bacterium
TCATGGATTTCCGTGGCCGTACCGACGGTCGAACGCGTGGTCACCGTCAGGTTCTTCTGCTGGATTGCGACCGCGGGGGCAATGCCGTCAATGTGATCCACGGCCGGTTTCGGCATGCGTTCCAGAAACTGCTTGGCATACGTCGAGAGCGATTCGACGTACCTCCTCTGCCCCTCGGCATAGAGCGTGTCGAAGGCCAGTGAACTCTTGCCGGACCCCGAGGGGCCGGTAACCACCGTGAATTGTCGGTGGGGAATATCGACGTCGATGCCTTTGAGGTTGTGCTGGCGAGCACCGCGAATGCGCACGTGGTCGGTGGCCATAGGGGAAAATAGTGGGATAGCGGGATGATGAGCCACTGACGCCGTCCCACCATGCCACCATCCGTTGACTCCCCCCTTTCTTGCGGCGTACGTTGCCTGAGCATTCAATGGCCAAAATCCTCGCACCTCGCCTGCTCCGCCGTGGCGTTGAAATCTTCGCGGTGATTTCCCTCATCGGGTTTGGGGGAATCCTGTTCTATGGTGACAATCTCAATTTCTTTCTCGAGACCATGTTGTCCCTGCGGTGGGAGTGGCTCCTGCTCGGGGTGCTGGTGGCCTCGATGGATTGGATTGGGGGCGGGATACGTCTCTTCGTATTGCTGAGGCACGTCTTTCCCACGGTCAAATTGAAGAGTTGCATACTCTCTGCTGGTCTCAACGCGTGGGGGACGATGATCACGCCCTCCCAGGCAGGGGGCGGCCCGGCAGGGATCTTCTCTCTCAAGCGCTCCGGAGTGCCGATCCCGGAAGGGACCGTTGCCACCTTCATGAGTTGGGTGGCCACGGTCTTGTTCTTTTCGGTCGCTGGCCCGTTGACCATATGGCTGGGAGCCGGCCAGTCTCTCGAAGCTCACGGGGTGCTGGGAGACCTATCTTTGAATGACCTGTACCGGCTGAGTCTGGGAGCTTTTGTTACAGTAGGCTTGGCGATTCTGGTGCTGCTGCTGTTCCCGGGCTTGGCCTCGAAAGGGGCCCGCGCCATCACCCGGCTGCTCGAAAAGCGAGGGAATGAGCGGTTAGCTGGTCGAATCGAGCAGATCAACGCCGGCATCGATCGGATGCATGGGGCGATGGTCACGTATTTCAAGGGGAAGGGCTGGCTTGCTCTTGGCTGGGCCGTCGTTTTCACGGGCGTGGCCTATTCGAACAAGCTTGTGGCGGGGTACATTGCCCTTCGCGTCATCGGGATCGAGGCAAACTTCGTTGACGTGTTGTTGCTCCAGACTCTTATCATCTTTGTGCTCTATTTTGCCCCTACACCGGGGGGCTCCGGACTTGCAGAGGTTTTGTCCGTGGCCGTGATGTCCATTTACGTGTCACGCGAACTGACCCCGTCATATATCCTGATCTGGCGGGTCCTCGTGAGCTATCTGACGGTTGGATTCGGCTCGTTCGTGTTTTGGCGGTGGCTCAAATTGGCCGAAGACGCGGCGAAGGAAGCCGCAGAGGATGAGGGTGCGGAAAAAGGTTTAGAAACGGGCTAATGGTAGGCCACCGTTGTTGTTGCATGCCCCTGGGAGCCGGGCTAACTTAGGCAGCCTGGCTCCTAGGTAGTAAGGAGAGGAATGTCGTTTCTCGAGTTCGGCGGACAGCGCCACGCCCTCCCAATTGGCGAATCCGTACTAGGAAGTGATGCGTCTGCGATCGTGCCCCTCGTGGGGGACGATGTGCTCCCGCAACATGCGGTCATCCAAGCACATCCGGACGGGCAGGTTGCCATCCGGAGGGCACATGAGTCTGCCGAAGTCATGGTGAATGGTGTTCGGCTGGGCCCGAACCCCGTGCCTCTATTACACGGTGACAGAGTCACGGTTGGGAAGCACGAGTTCTCATTCGTCGACGAGCGGAAGAGCGGCAGCACGCAGTATGTGCAGGCGATCGATCCGGCCACGCTTGCCGGGATGATGAAGCCGTCCGCAAAGAAACGGAAACCGACGGCCGCAACTGGTGGACGGCTGGTGTCGCTGACCGACGGGAGGGAATACCAGATCACAGGTGCCAATTTCCTCATTGGTAGAGACGCATCGTGCGATGTCGTGGTGACGAGCAAGAGCATCTCCCGTCGCCACGCGGACATAATGACGACGCCGAAGGGCTATGTAGTGGTGGACAGCAGCACCAACGGGACGATGGTGAACGGAAAGAAAGTCGACGGGCAGCAACTGCTTGCCAGGGGTGACATCATCCAGTGTGGCGAGCACGAGTTCCGGTTCTACGCGGACCTAGCCAAGGAGCCAGAGGTCGTTCCCGCGCCGGCCCCACAAGCCACGCCCCCGGTCGCACAACCTGTGCCGGCCCCACCACCCACGCCGCCGGTCGCACAACCTGCGCCGGCCCCACCACCCACGCCGCCGGCTCCTGAGCCTGCCGCTTGGGTTTCTGCGGCACCGAGACCCCCGGTGGTAGAGACGCCGCCCGTGCCCGAGCCCGCGCAGCCCGTGCCCGCGCCAGTCGCCGCTGCGCCCCCAAAGGCGCCCGAACCAACGATGCCGGCCCAACGACCGCCACCGGTCCGACAGACGCCCCCATCTGTCGGTCCGAAGCGCGGTCCGGCCGTCCCCGCTCCCGGAGCCGAACATCGACTGTCGAACACGCTGCACGGTGTGCCGAGCATCCCGCGGCCCATACCGGGAAGCCCGGCTCTACCATCGGGTCCCCAAACTGGAGAAGGGGTGCCAACCCGAGAACCGGCGCGTTCGGGAAGGGTCGGCTCGTTGGCCAATATTGTCGTCAGGTCGGGCCCGCTCAAAGGCCAGCGGTATCCGTTGCGCACAGCCGTCGTGAACGTAGGGCGGGCCGATTACAATGATGTAGTCATTCTAGAAGGAAGCGTATCGACCAACCACGCCAAGATCCAACGGCGTGAAGGGATCTGGGTTCTAATCGATCTGGACTCAACGAACGGTACGATGGTCGACGGTGAACGCGTGTTCGATGACGAGGTTCCTCTGGCGCCCGGTGCCCTGCTGCGGTTTGGAGATGTGCAGTGCGTCTTCGAGCCCACTGATGATTCGATCGACGCGCCCAGGGGGAGTTCGACACGAATCCTTTCGTCCGTGAGGCCGGAAGACATCACCAGACGGGGAGGGTCGTAAGCGTGCCTTGTACCGTTCACTTCACGTCGGCGGGCCGTACCGATGTCGGTATCGTGCGCGCCGGCAACGAAGACAGTTTCCTACTCGAACCGGAAAACGGCCTGTTCATCGTCGCCGACGGAATGGGCGGGCATGCCGCGGGTGAGGTCGCCAGCCACATGGCCGTAGAGATCGTAGGCGGTGCGCTGCAAGAAGTCGTGGGCCATGAAGATGCTAGTGCCGCGGACGTCATTCGCCAGGCGATCATGGATGCCAACGGGAGGATTTTTAAGCGGACGCTAGTCGAGCAGGACAAACGAGGAATGGGGACGACGACGACCGCGATGGTGATCAATGGTGCTCGATACCTGATTGGACAGGTCGGAGACTCCCGCGCCTATCTTCTGCGGGAAGGTGATCTGCTCCAGATCACTAAAGACCACTCATATGTGCAGGAGCAGGTAGATGCGGGGTATTTGACCCCTGAGCAGGCGCGAACACACCCGTACTCCAACGTGATCACGCGTTGTGTGGGTGCGAATAGTGAAGTGGCGCCCGACATCTACATTGGCGGTGTCCGAACTGGTGACCTATTCCTCCTCGCCTCGGATGGCCTGACGGGCATGCTGGAGGACAGCGAAGTCTTGGACATCATGCTGAGTCAGGGCCAACCCGGCGCTCTCATAGACCTTCTCATTTCCGAAGCGAATCGTCGGGGAGGGCTTGATAACGTGACCGTCATCATCATTCGGATCGATAGTGTCGAGCACTACAAAGACGAGCGCACCGAGCCCTGACTGAACCGCGCGAGCCCAACGCCGAGGTGTTGGGGCGGGCGGTGGCCGAACACATCACTCCGATACTCTACGCGCTCGAAGTATGTGCGTTATCAATGGAACAAGCAGGGCGTGATGAGGAGGCAACGTATTATCGGTCTCTCGCCAAACGACTGTCCGATGCAGGTGGAAGCCCGCCAGACTTAGGCCAGAGCGAGTAGCGTCCGCTCCTCACCCAACAACGCTTCGACATCATCTTCGCTCGATTCGACGAGGCGGACCATAGCACCGGCGGGCACCTCGATCGTCGTTGTGTCGCCGATGAACACTCGAAAACTGCGCGCCCTGTCGTGCAATGTCTCTGCAATCTGCTGGATCCCGAGCAAGGCCCTTCCGTGTTCGCCATCGAGCCGCTCCACACCCCGCTCGTGCGTCAGTACAGCGAGGTTGGTGGCGAGCATTGAAGGCTTTGCGGGGTAGTCGAGGAGAACGGTCCCGGGGTCGAGTCGAAGTTCTGCTGCTAGACGGTCTTCGACACGGGCGACGAGCGCGGGATTGCGAGCGATCCACGAGTCGTGCCCAGTGGGGAACCGATCCGATGGAAGGTCTAGTGCGCGCTTGAAAAGCTGCCGGCGTCGCAACCGCCGTACCATTCGATTGTCCGGGAGACCGTTCAGCTTTCCCATTAGCTCTTCGTCCGTGAGGTTGGGAATGGCATCAGCCTCCAGCCTGGACTGGCTGACGGCATCACGAACCAAGCGTTTGAACATTGCCGTTGCGCTTCGAACAGCGTGATGCCAGTACACGTTGCGATACATCTGGTACTTGGCGAAGAGCAACGACTCGAGAGCAGACAGGCCCTTTTCATGCACGCCCACGCCTCGCACACCGCCGGCGTCGGTGACGACAGCCAGCGAGTGCAGCAGACGATCGACGTCTACGGTTCCGTACGGCACGCCGCACATCCGTGCATCTCGCGTCAGGTATTCGATCTTGTCGAGGTCTAGCGATCCGGCAATGAGTCCTTGGAGCGGACTGCTGCTCGAACCTCGGATGAGATCGGCGAGCTTGGTGTCGAGGTGGTCGATTCCAATGTCGGCAAGGACCGCGCGTACCTCTGGGTGCTGGAGATGGCGTTGGGCCAGGCCTTCGTGGGAGGGGAACCCCGCTTCCTCCAGGGCATGCGAGAACGGGTAGTGCCCCACATCGTGGAGGAGAGCAGCAAGGCGTGCGCTGACGATGTCTTCTTCCGGAACGGAGTCTAGTTCACCGCGCTCGTAAAACAGTGCCAGAGTTCGGCGGGCTAGATGATATGTGCCGAGGGCGTGCTCGAAGCGGCTGTGTGTGGCTCCCGGGTACACGAGGAAGGCATGGCCGAGTTGCCTGATATACCGAAGGCGCTGAAGCGGCTCGGTGTCGAGCAGCAGCAGCGCCTCACGGTCGACTCGAATATTGTTCCAGAGCGGGTCCCGAATGACCTCGAAGCCATTTGACCGCGCCATGGCAATGCCGGTCAGATGTTCGGGCCGGCGTTGCGGACTTCTTCGTCCGCCTCGGCCGAGAACTTCTTGAAGTTTTCGTGAAACATGCCGGCCAACTCCGCGGCCGCCTCGTCATAGGCCGCACCGTCACTCCACGTGCTACGCGGATCGAGCACGTCGGTTGGTACACCTGGCACCGCTGTCGGCATCTCGAGTCCGAAAACCGGGTGGGTCTTCATCGACACGTTCGCGAGGCTACCGTCGAGTGCCGCGTGAATCATCGCCCTGGTATACGGGAGGCTCATGCGATACCCTACACCATGAGGGCCACCCGTCCAGCCCGTATTGATAAGCCAGCAGTAGAAAGGAAATGATACATCGCCTGGGCCGGTGTCAGTTTGGCGATCGGCGGCAACACGCCGAAGGCGTCAGCGGTTAGAAACACGACATTCGCAGGGTGGCCAGTGCGCCCTTCCGGCACGTGATTCGGGATGTAGTGGATGGGGTATGAGGCCCGGGTGTTTTCCGTGATGGAGTCGTCGTCCAAATCTATGAGGCGTCGGACCGGATCCACTACCACATTTTCGAGGATCGTACCAAACATTTGCGTGGTCGCGTAAATTTCGGGTTCGCCGTCGGCAGACAGTCGGATCACCTTGGCGTAGCAGCCTCCCTCGAAGTTGAAAACCCCGTCGTCGCTCCAGCCGTGCTCGTCATCACCGATCAGGCCACGGCTGGCATCGGCTGACAGTGTCGTCTTGCCGGTGCCTGAAAGGCCAAAGAAGACAGCCACGTCTCCATCGGGCCCGACATTGGCTGAACAGTGCATGGGGAGAACGCCGCGCTGCGGGTACAGATAGTTGAGGACGGTGAACATGGATTTTTTCATCTCACCGGCGTAGCGGGTTCCCCCGATCACGGCCATGTTCTCGCCAAAGTTCAACGTGATGAACGTCGAACTACGCGTTCCGTGCAAGTCGGGGTTTGCCTGCATCTCCGGCGCGTGGAGGACGGTAAAGTCTGGTTCGAACGTCGCCAGGTCGTCCATGTCTGGACGCAGGAACATGTTGTCGACGAACATCGCATGCCATGCATTCGTTGTGATGAACCGTACACGCACGCGGTATTTAGGATCGGCCCCAGCGAACAGGTCCTTGACGAAGAGTTCCGGCTGTTGGCTGAGGTAGTCCTTCGTATCATCGCGAAGCTTGTTGAAATGATCGATGGACAGCGGCGGGTTAACCGCTCCCCACCAAATCTGGTCTTTCGTGGTCTCTTCTTCGACGACGAACTTATCTTTGGGCGAACGCCCCGTGTGCGGAGTCGTGATGGTCGTGAATGGACCGCGTTCGGCGATTTGACCTTCATTCCGGCGCACGGCGTGCTCGAACAAGACCGGTGCCGAGAGGTTCCAATAGACCTCTCCAGCGGCCACCAATCCTGGGGCGATTTTATGCTCGCCAGAAGCGTGAACGTCTGTTGAACTATGAGTCATCGAGGTATCTCATTCTTGCGTAGGTTCTGTCGAAACGTCACGCGGCTCCCGTGGGAGCCGCGGAACCGGCAAGTGCCGATATTATCGCAATTTAACATGTTGTACCGCTACTCGGCTGTGACAGCTTTCCATCCAAGCGCCGCGCGGAGGCCGAACGCCACGACCAGCGCGAACCCAAAGGCCACGACGATCACCGGTCCCGTTGGAAGGTCGGCGACAAACGACAGCCACAGGCCAAACGTGGACACGACGAACCCCGACGCCCATGCGATCAGAATGAGCGGACGGGGTTTCGTCGTGAACAAGAATGCAATCACCGCAGGGATAACGAGGAACGAGAACACCACCAAGACGCCGGCGATGGCTACCGCCGACGTGACCACGACACCAAACAGGGCATAAAAGAGGAAATCCCAGGCTCGAATCCGCCAGCCCAGGGCAACGGCCTTTTCAGGGTCGAGCGAGATCGTGAAGAAACGGTGTCTGAGGAACCATTGCGCGACGCCAATGACGGAGTAGATGATGACCAACTTCCAGATGTCGGACCACGTCACCCATAGGAGCGCTCCGGTGAGAAGTTGCTCCACATGCTCGGAACCGCGTGGTGCCAGGGATGCGAGGAGAATGGTGCCGGCCGTAGCGACCACGTACACGACGCCGATGATGGCTTCATGCGGTATGCGACTGCCTTCCATCCGCGTAAGGCTGATTACAGCCGCCGCGAGCAGGGTCGCGACAAGGCCGATGCCGTACGCGGCGACACCGTGCGGGATGTTGAGTGCATCGGCAATACTGTCTCCCACACCAAGGCTGGCAAGCGCCCACCCCATGGCGGCGACCTGCGCAAGGGCGAGATCCACAAAGATCACGCCCCTCGCGATGATGTGGATCCCGAGGTATCCATGAATTCCAACGAGGACAAGCGAGGCCACGAAGGCCGGGAACATGATTTCGATCAAGGTGGTCTCGGTCTTAGGGGTGTCCGGTCATGGTGGATTCGAATGCGGCGCCCAATCGTGAAACCCACGTATCAACCAGCGTCGAGTAATCGTCGATGTTGGTTTCGCCCGATACGTGCTCCGGCACGATCACAGCGCGGATTCCAGCACGCGTCGCAACTCGGTCGATCTGTTTCCTCGAGAAAAAGTTGGCTGCGAACAGGACTGGTATGCGTTCCTGCTCGATGAATTGGATGACGTGGTTCACGTGCCCCGGTGTCGGGGGAATCCCCGGCTTCGGTTCGATGTACTCGGCGCATGTAACTCGAAAGCGGGCACTGAAGTAGACCCAGTTCTTGTGGTAACACACCATGGTTCTGTCTCGGAAGGGTTCGGCCTCGGCCAGCCACCCTCCAAGATACGCGGTGAGCGGCTTGCCCTGGAAGGATTCACGCTCGGCAAAATCCCAGAACTCGTACGCTCTGCCGAGTTGATACAGGGTCTCCCATCCCAACATTTCGACCAGTTCCTCCCCGAAGAGCTTGGCAAGTATCCGTTCTGCGAACCGTTCCCAATTGGCACGATAGTCGTCAGCGTGTGTCGGATCGACGCGTACCAAGCCGTCCGCGATGTTCTTGGCGATGGTCACTGAGTTCACGGGGTCGGTGTGGATATGCGGGCTTCCGTACACATGCACATCGCCTCCGCTGCGTGAGATGCTTTCGGGAATGTCGAGGAGCTTGACTCCGGCAGACGCCACCACGTGACCAGCGGCACCCTCGTTGATCTTTGCGTTGTTCGCTCTGTCGAGTAGGGCGGGTACCCAGAGTTCGAGGTCGAGCCCGGTTGCGACGAAGAGATCGGCGCGTTGCAGGCGAGCGGCGAAGCTCGGCCGAGGGGTCACGAAGTGCGCGTCTTGGTCGCCGCGGGCAATGGCGCCGACATCCGCGTGGTCGCCCGCAATCTCTTCGGTGATGGCCGCGTAGGTGGGGAGTGTGGTTACGACGTTGATTCGGTCCTGACTTCGTGCCTCACCTGCAATGATCGACATCGCGGCTATCACTAAGCTGGTCCGGGCAGATCGCGTGCGGAAGATCATGGGTACCTCAATAGTTTTCGTGGCGGTGTGGGCCGATTGCCCACACGATCTGCAAGAGGACGGTGTGGCTCGCTGCCATCCCCTCGGGTTTGACGTAGTGATACTGCGCCCGGAGTCGCACGTTTTCGCTTTGCCACCACGAGAGACTCGGGACCACCTGGAGGTAATTCGGGTCGTTGTCGACGTACGGGGTCAGATAGTCTACCCGGGTGCCCACGATCCACTGCTGCGCGAACTTGAAACTGAATTGTCCGTATCCACCGTTGCCCCTAAGCTTCGTTCCCGCCTCTTCGCGCTCGGAGAAATACCAAGCTCCCTTGATCTGGAGGTCGCGATAGCGCGCCTGTCTTGGCGGCGTCCACCGAAACACGAAATCGACTACGGCAAGCCGGGTCTCGAGGTTTACATCGTCGTTTTGCCCGGTAAGCCCGGTCGCTCCGAACTGAAAAAACGTTGCGGATCCGACCTCCCAAAAACTCTGGAAGCGACCCAAGTAGCTGATGTGGCTGCCACCGTCGAACAGCGCCTCATTGTTCCCGAGTGTTGCCTCGGCGATGATGGTTTGCGTTGCTGGCCCTACGGTGAACGATGGGAGGGAGACGGAAGCACCCGTTTGGATGAGGCCATCGTCGCCAAGGAAGGCCGTCGATGCCAGCGGCCGGTCGACTTCGAGAAGGGCGTGGGTGTGCCAACGGTTGTAGAGACCAATTTCTTGACGGAACTTGCCGACCTTGAGCCCTATTGCTGCAGGGAGCCCAACCCAGTAGAGATACCCCTCCTCAATCTCCACTGAGGCGTGTTGTTCGTCCTCTGCGCGTTCTTCGAACCCTGCGATCTCGAGTTCTTCCTCATACGAGATGAATACCTTGGTTCGTGTGTATGAGTCCACGGCGGCCTGAAATGAGAACTCGAACTCTCTGGGGATCGCGTTGACACTGCTGGATGCGCCATTTGGTGCGAGGTAACTCCCAACGATATCGGCATTCACCGAGATCTCGGGGTTCAAGATCGAGAGGTCGCGTGTTTGGCTTCCGCGGTTGGTCGTATCCGGAGCCTCGGCTTCACCGGCCGCGGCTTGAGCCGCTGCGCGAATTCGGGCCAGCTCATCCACGGCGGAGGTCGTGTCTTGTCCCTGCCGAATCAGCTCCTCGAGTACGCGCTGGAGCGAATCCAACTGCGCCCGAAGCCGTCGAACCTGTGCTTCTAGCGAGTCCGTTCTCGCCGGTTCTTGTGCGATGACTTTTGTAGGCGGTGACCCCAATGCAACCACTAGCACGAGAGCCCACGCCGGCAGCGTGCGCATGTCCTACCCTCCGTGACGAATGAGCCGGCCGCGGAATTGCGGACAACGGCATGCCTCCTAGCTCTGGGGGGCTGGAGGGCCTCGTTCGGATTTGGGATTGGGGAGGGATGTCTTACCGGCGGGCGTTACGGATGACGTCGCCTGAATCGATGCCTTCGTGGGGGGCGCTGAACACGTCGTGGCCGACAGCCCGCCCGGACCCTCGATCGCGCTTGTGATCGTGCAGGCGCTCTTAACGTGGAGGACAGAGCACTCCGGAGAATGACCAGCTTCGATGACGGGGTCGGAAGCGACTGCCTCCGTTTGGGCGTGAGCGATGGGCGACCACAGTATTGCGGCCAGGTAGACGGCCGCAGCGGGCAACCTCAACGCGCGCACGAAGATCCGTAGCATAACGTCCACTATACTACCGTCTAGGTGCGGGGTTCCTCAAGGGGACTGGCGGCCGACGTGCTCCAACAGCAGTTGGCCGACGCGCTCGTTGGCAAGCATCCTGCCGAATGCCGCCGCTCCCGGCCCGTTTGCGAAGATCGGAACGAGCTCTGCGGTGTGGCCGGTCGTGTTGTAGGCGGCCCGTGGCGCACCCGTCGAGTCTACGGTCAGGGACATGCCACCGGTCTCGTGGTCTCCCGTGACGACGATCAAGGTCTCGGGGTGACGGTCTTGATATGCCACGGCGACCCGAATGGCGTCGTCTAAGGCCAGCATCTCACGTGCGATCACATCGAATGGTTCATTGCGATGGGCTTGGGTGTCTGTCTCTTCGTTCTCGACCAACAGAAAGAACCCCGCGGGGTTTCGGTCGAGAATCTCAAGCGCGACCTCGACCATTTGATCGAGAGCAGGAGAGCGGTCCGGTGCCAGAACCATGTCGCGTTCGGCAAAGAGCCCTAACAACCGATCGGTCGTGAAAAGGTCGAGAGCATCCATCTCTTGCTCGGATGTGACGTACGTGTGGGTGGTTCGCAGCGACTGGAGGATTGGCGGATCCCCGTCGCGTGCCACGAGCGTGAATAGCTCCCTGCCGCCACCCATGATGACATCGACACCGCTGGCAGCGAATTGGCGCCCAGCCCCCAGTGCAGTCCGACGGGTCGTGTGCGCGATGAACGCCGCGGGAGTGGCATCGCTGATCGTCGTCGTCGAGATTACGCCGGTGCTCATCCCTCGGTCTTCCGCTATGCTGAGGACGCTAGGGGCGGGCATGGAGTCGGGACCGACACCTTGTGCGCCAAAGTACGTGCGCTTGCCGATCGCGTACGCCGTCGCCGACGCGGCGCTCCCGGTAAGGATATGGTCGGATCCTCTTGTGTCGACCAAACCGGTGGCGGCAAAGTCTTCGACCGCGGGCCGGTCGACGACCAATCGCAATGCGGCCCAGTGTCCGGCGCCCGCTCCGTCCGCGATGACGAGGATCACCCTCGTCGGCGCTCCGGTGGCGACCGTCGTGCGTGGGGGGGTAGACGTCGCCTGGCAAGCGATGACCAGAACGGTAAGGGCAAAGGTGGTCGCGACCTTCTTCATGATGGCCCGCATCTTACGCACATTTTCCAACCCCTGCACGGGTAACCGGTCATTCAGTGAACGCTGTGGGCGACACCAGAGGGACGAATCGGCAGGTTCCGGCAGTCTGCACCGACTGAATTCCGGTAGATGTTTTCCGGAAGACCGTGAGGACCTGTAAGTCGCGATCGCCAACTGGAATGACCAGCCTCCCCATTGCGGCGAGCTGCTCGATCAACGGGGCCGGCGGCCCAGGAGCAGCGGCTGCGACGACGATGGCGTCATACGGGGCGGCGTACGGAAACCCCATGGCCCCGTCTCCTTCCAAGTAGGTGACGTTGGTAATCCCTAGGCCAGCGAGAGTTTGCTGCGCCCTGCCCGACAGCTCCGGGATTCGTTCCACAGACCAGACATGCGAGGCCAGCTTGGCGAGAATCGCGGTCTGGTATCCGGACCCGGTCCCGACTTCCAACACGCGGCTGTGTCGGTCCAGTACCGCCGCCTGCGTCATTAGGGCCACCACATACGGTTGGGAGATCGTTTGTCCGTGGCCGATGGCGAGTGGCCCGTCGTCGTAGGCGTGCCGTTCGAGATGGGGAGGCACGAAGGCTTCGCGCGGAACGAAAGCCATGGTTGCTAGCACCCGGCGGTCGGTGATGTCGCGGGAGGCAAGATGTCGCCGGACCATCCGTTTGGCACGGGCACGACCGTGCGCCATTCTCGCTTACCTAGGTATCGGAGTCGCGGAGAAGGAACCGGCGCAAGAGCGATTGCTGGCGGGATGTGGAGTCGCCCCTTTGCTCGGCCAACAGCTCTTCGGCTTGGGCCGCACGCCGCTCCATGTCCACCTTCGATCGGCGGAGACGTTCGACGAGGTCCCGCTCGTTCTCCAGTTGTTCGCGCAGGGCGGTGAGTTCGGCTTCGACCTTGCCATCGATTGTTGCCGCCTCCCCAGTCGGGATGAGTTCAACCTCGTCTCCTTCGAGGTCGAAGGTCTGGTCGGATGCTCCGACCTGTTCCGCGATGGCTCCAAGAAGGACTTGTTGGCGTTCGACGACCTTCCCGAGGCGGACGATTTCTTGAGCTACCTGCCACATGGCCTCCTGGCGCTCACGTTCACCATTGAGGATAGTGGCCAGGATATGGTCGGATTGGACGACGGCTGTAGATCCATTCTCGGACGGTGCCGACGGAGTGCCCTTTTCCCTTAGAAGCGTCTCGATGGCGGTGCGATCGAGCCCCTCGGCGTAACTGTCTTTGATGACGCGCAGGCGTTCGAGTGTTTCAACGGGGTAGAGGCGGCGCGGTCCTGAACCTACAGCCACCAGAAACGGAGCATACGTATCCCGGTAGTATCGGACCGTAGATTCCGCCAGCGACAGCTCGTTGGCCATCTGCCGGACTGAGTAATGGGAAGCGCCACTCATAGCTACGCGCCTGAAGATAGAAGACTTCGAGTCAGCGCCCAAGTGTTTTCGGAAATCGGATCACCGCCAAGCTGAGCGTGGCTATGGCCAAGACACTCAACGAGATGAACTGGGGCCATAAGGCGGCGAATCCCGCATCCTTCAGAAAGACTCCCCGAACGACCTCGAGGAAGTGCCGCACAGGGTTTAATACCGTCACCCATTGGAAGACGACGGGCATCGAACTCACGGGATAGAAGAATCCGGAGAGAATTATGGCTGGGAGCAAGAAGAGGAACATGACCATGAAGGCCTCTTGCTGAGTTTTGGAAATCGTGGAAATCAGGAGCCCAATCGATAGCCCGGCCAGTATGAAGGTCAGTGCGGCGGGGAGGAGGACGTATGGCGCACCCCGGAACGGGATGTCGAACCAAAGGATTGCGACCGCCGTAATGAGCATCAGGTCGACCACCGCCACGCCAGCGACGGGGATTGTTTTCCCGAGCATGAGTTCACTGGGAGTGAGCGGGCTCACCATGAGCTGGTCCAACGTGCCAAGCTCTCTCTCCCGCACCACCGCGAGCGCGGTGAGGAGTAGACACATGAGGAGCACGATCACACCGATGACGGCGGGCACGTTGTACACGCGACTCTCGAGTTCTGGGTTGTACCATGCGCGTATGCGGAGATCGATCGGGCCCTGACCGGCCGTCCCGGACAGCGTGGCTGCATACTCGCGCGTGATCCGTTGCGCGTACCCCAGTGCAATGGTTCCTGTGTTCGAGTCCGTTCCGTCCACGATGATCTGGATGCTGGTGCGCCGCCCGCTGTGCAGGTCGCGCGCGAAGTCCACCGGAATCTCGAGAGCGACGGTCGCCGAGCCCCCATCGAGCATCTCAACCACATCGAGCGAACGCTCCGACTGGCCGACGATATGGAAATAACCACTCGCGGAAAACGCGTCTAGGAAGGCGCGCGATTCAGCGCTTCGGTCGTGGTCGACGATGAAGGTTCGAGTATTCCTGACGTCCGTGTTGACGGCATACCCGAAGAGCACGAGCTGGACGACGGGAGCCACGAACATGACAATACGCGTGCGCGGATCGCGAAATAGCTGGCGCGCTTCCTTGCGCACCAGTTCCGTGATCCGCGCACGCGACAGCGCCATTATGCGATCTCCTTGCGGAACGCCCGAAACGCCAGTCCGAGCCCCACCGTCGCGAAGATCAGCATGGCCAACGCGTTCGGCCACAACACTTCCATTCCGACACCCTTCAAGAACACGCCCTTGGTGACGGTCACGTAGTACCGAGCGGGAATGGCATACGTGATACCGCGGAGGACGATCGGCATCGAGTCGATCGAAAAGATGAATCCCGACAGTAGAAGGGCAGGGAGATAGGTGACGAGGATCGCTGCCTGAGTGGCCAGCACCTGTGATTTTAGGGCAGCGGAGATGAACATCCCGAGTCCGAGGGAGCCAATCAGGAACAGCAGGGTGAGCACGGTGAGCAGCAGGAGGCTCCCGTGGAGCGGGACTCCGAAAACGAGGACGCCCGCGGCGGCTGCCATGGCAACGTCGAGCATCCCAATGACAACATAGGGGATCAATTTTCCGATGATCACTTCGGCCTCGCGGACTGGCGTGGCAGCGAGTTGCTCCATCGTGCCCCGTTCCCACTCCCGAGCAATAGTGAGTGCCGTGAGCATCGCTGCAATGATGGACATGATCACCGCCACCAGGCCGGGCACAATCGTATTGCGGCTTTCGAGCGTCTCGTTGTACCACACCCGAGCTTCGGTGGTCACGGTCACCGAGGGGTCACGGCGTCCGGAGAGTCGAGCTATCGCAAACCGATCGACGATGGCATCGACATAGGTCTGGGCTATGGTTGCCGTGTTAGCGTCGCTTCCGTCGAGGATCACTCCGACCTGTGCCCGCCGGCCAGTCGAGAGATCGGCCTGGAAGGTGGGAGGTATCGTGATGGCAAGACGTATCGTTCCGCGTTCCAACGATGCATCGATTTGGCTGGTACGTTCGAACACGTCGACGACGCGAAAGTATCCGGAAGCCTCGAACGCTTGGATCAGTTGGCGACTTGCCGATGAGTGGTCCTCGTCGAGTATGCCGAGTTCGATGTTGCGAACATCGAATGTGATGGCGTAACCGAACATGATGATGAGTGCCAGCGGAAGGAGGAATGCCAAGGCCAAACTGCGCGGATCACGCCGCAGTTGAATAGACTCCTTTCGCGCCATCGCGAGTACCCGACGCCATGTCATTCGACCGAGGTTCCACCCTCGCGGCGAATGAGGGATACGAAGACGTCTTCCAGGGACGGATCGATTGCGGTGACCGCATCGCACCCGATTCTGGCGGCTGTGAGCACCTCACGAAGTCCTTCGGCCGCCCATGACGCGTCGGTCACGGTGACATGCACGTTCCGGCCATACAATGCGGCATCAACGACCTTGTCGATCGATTCCAAAGCCGCGACCGCTCTGGGGGCATCATTCGTCCTGACCTCGAACAAGGGGTCGTGAGGTGCCTGACGGAGCGCCGCTGGCCGTTCGAGCGCGATCAACCTGCCGCGATTCATCAGGGCGACGCGATGGCAGTGCTCCGCCTCTTCCATGTAGTGTGTGCTCACCATGATCGTCGTGCCCGCGCTCGCTAGATCGTAGATCAGATCCCAGAACCTGCGACGGGCCATCGGGTCGACACCAGAGGTCGGTTCGTCGAGGA
Source organism: Gemmatimonadota bacterium (assembly GCA_039656555.1). Classification (GTDB taxonomy): domain Bacteria; phylum Gemmatimonadota; class Gemmatimonadetes; order Gemmatimonadales; family GWC2-71-9; genus CAMYLY01. The sequence continues at coordinate 15,866 of JBDHLU010000008.1, forward strand.
ATAGGATCTCCGGTTCGTGAAGGACCGCGCACCCCAGCGCGAGCCGCTGCTTCCAGCCGAGTGGTAGTGACGCTGTTAGATGATCCTGACGGTGTTCGAGGTCGGCCATGCCGAGAATCCAGTCTCGACGATCCGCAAAACGCGATCCTCGTACGCCGTAGAGGCCAGCGAACAGGGCAATGTTTTCAATGACAGTGAGGTCGCCGTAGAGAGAGAACATCTGCGACATGTACCCGATGCGTGCGCGCAGGTCATAGGGATCGCGCAACGCGTCATGCCCGGCCACCATGGCGTACCCGGAGGTTGGGGTGAGTAGCCCGGTCAACATTTTGATCGTGGTGGTTTTGCCGGCCCCGTTTGGGCCGAGAAAACCGAAGATCTCACCGGGCGCCACTGAAAAAGTGACGGCATCGACCGCCACGAAGCTCCCAAAGTGTCTGGTGAGGCTCCGCACCTCGATGGCGTCAGGCATTCGTCTCGGCCTCCACAGCGAGATCCATGAACACGTCCTCGAGTGAGGGCTCCCGCACCGACGCGGTTAGGGTGACGTCGATGTCATGTAGGGCGCGTTCGATCCGGGGCCAATCGTCAACGCGTTCCAAAGTGACGTGAATGGCGTCGCCAAAAAGCTCGGCCTGACGCACCCCGGGGACCTGGCGGATGGCCGTCCGGATTGTTCTGGGCTCATGGGCACGGATTGAATAGAGACGACCGCGAAGCAGACCACGGAGCGCGTCGGGTTTGTCGAGGGCGACGAGGTTACCGTCGTGCAACATGGCGACGCGATCGCAGCGCTCAGCTTCGTCCAGGTAGGCGGTAGAGACGATCACCGTGGTGCCACCGGCAACCATTTCGTGGATGATTAGCCAAAGCTCGCGACGCGAGATCGGGTCTACACCGAACGTGGGCTCGTCCAAGATCATGATGGCGGGTCGGTGCACGAGAGCGCAGCTCAGCGAGAGCTTCTGCTTCATGCCGCCAGAGAGTTGCCCTGCCAAACGGTCGGCAAATGGTCCCAATCCCGAGAAGCCGTACAGACGTTCGTAGCGCTCTGCTCGCTCACTGCGTGGGACGCCGAACAGATCTGCATAGAAGTCGATGTTCTCACGAACCGTGAGGTCGGTATAGAGACCGAACCGCTGCGCAACGTAGGCGATGTGCGGCTTGATTCCTTCCGGGTCATCTCGAATGCTGATCCCGGCCACCAGCGCGTCTCCTGTGGTTGGCTTGAGGATGCCAGACAACATTCGCAGCGTCGTAGTCTTACCGGCGCCGTCGGGGCCAATCAGACCAAACAACTCGCCGGCCTGGACATCGAAGCTCAGGCTGTGAACTGCGTGTTCGGCGCCGAAGCGTCGTGATAGCTCCTGCAGCCGTACGGATGGGGCTTTCATTCTCGGGATGGGGTGTCGAGCAGCACGTCCGCCGGTAGTCCAGGTTTCAAGGTGCCGTCCCGGTCTTCTACCACGCGCACCTTCACGCGGAAGACCAACTTCACGCGCTCTTCGGTGGTCTGTACGTTCCGTGGGGTGAACTCGGCCTCGTCGGCGATGAACGTGATTTCGCCGCGGTAGCGTTCGTCAGGGTAGGCGTCGGCCGAGATGACCGCTGATTGTCCGAGTTGTAAGCGGCCGACGCGATTCTCCGGTACGAATATTCGGACCCAGCGATCGTTTGGATCTTGCAAGGTGAGCACCACCGCGCCCGCGCCGACCACTTCTCCGGGTTCGCGATGACGTACTGAGATGACACCATCGAATGGTGCGATGATCAGCGCGTGCTCCAAGGCGACATCGACCTGTGCGAGATTGGCCACGGCTTGTTGAACCATTGCACGTTGGCTCGCCACCTGTTCCGATCGAAATCCGCGTTCGAACAACTGGAGTTGCTGGGCAGTCCGCTCTAGCTCGGCTTCAGCAATTTCGAGGTTGGTTGCCGTCCGATCACGTTGCTGCTCGGAGATTGCGCCGCCCCCGAACAGGCGCTCGGCGCGTTCGAACTCACGTTGGGCGTCGGCGTACCGCTCGTTGGCGGCCCGCACGGCAGCCCGTCCCTGCGCGATCTCTTCCGTGCGGAATCCCGCTTCGAGTTCCTGAAGTCGTGCTCGCGCGGAAGCCAATTGTGCCTCCGCGGCGTGCCGGCGGGCCACCAACTCGTTCCGGTCGAGCCATGCCAGTACGGCGCCACGGGTCACGGTCTGACCCTCGCTGACACCGATCGAATCGATGCGGCCAGGAGTGAGGAATCCAAGCATCGCTTCGGTCGCTTCGATCGTTCCCGATGCCATCACGGTGTCGCCGTCGTCTTGGCTCCGGACTACGAGCCATGCGATGATCGCGATTAAGACGATGGCGACAGGAATGATTCTCAATTTCGGATTCATGGGGTCATCTCCAACGCTTCTTCCAACCATGCGACATCGAGGTCTCCCGACAGTCGCGAGAGTTCGAGGCGGGCAGCAATTTCAGTATGGCGAACCTGCGCAAGCCGGGCGCGTGCCTCCCGGAGGTTGGCCTGCGCCCGCAAGTATTCCGCTTGGATTCCCGTGCCGGCGTCGAGCGTGAGTTGCTCGATTCGGACGATCTCTTCCAGGTGGCCAACGGATACTGTGAGTGCCTCGACGCGGGCCCCGAGTTCTTGCACGGATCCCACGGCATGATCGATGGCTTCTTGGACGCGGAGCGAGGTCGTCTCGTACCGGTACTGAGCTATCTCGACACTCGCCGATGCAGCGTCGACGGTGCTGCTGCGGCGTCCGCCGAGGAACAACGGATACGAGACCTTGAGGCCGGCTTGCCACAGGGTACTGAAGGCTCCCGAGCCGCTGCCGAAGAGTTGCAGACCGCCAATGACGTCGAATTTGGGATACCAACTGGAGGAAGCTGCCTTTTGCTGTGCCAGTGCGGCGTCGATTCCACGCTCCGCCACGTGGAGATCCGGGTTCGAGGTCACTGCCAGCGCCGAGATCGTGTCGCGGGGTGGCAGTGATTGGGCTTTGAGTGCGACCGGGGTGAAACTCCCGATCGGGAGTTGCTCGATACTCAAGTCGAGGGCGCGCGCGAGGCCGTGGCGTGCGTTCTCGAGTTCGATGTTGACGACGGTCCGTTCCGCCTCAGCGTCGGCGATGGCCGCCTCGACACGCAGGAGTTCGATGCGGGCTGCTGCGCCTTCGGCAAGTAGGCGTTGCACCCGGTCGCGCTCCGCCCGCAATGCCGTGAGCCCCTCGTCGTGTGCGGCGAGCATCTCGACCCCCGATAGAATCCGCAAGTATGTCGTGGCAATGTCCACCGCGACGTTCATTTGGGTCCGGAAGTGTTCACTTGCCGCGGTGGACTCACGTGATCGAGCCGCATCGATCGACGACCCGCGAGCACCACCGTCCCAGAGCGTATAGCCCAACCAGACTGCGCCCTGGATGAGTGTCCGATCGAACTGGAACGCCTCTGCGTCGATGGCGTGAATTGGCAGGGCGAGCATCGGTTTGTCGTAGCGAAGGAGCGCCCCATCTATGGATACCGACGGGAGTCGTGCAGAGGTGAACTCACCCACGGTGGCTGCGGCCTGCTGCTGTGACGCTTGGGCGGCATGAACGGTGGGATGAACGACGAGCGCACGCTCCACAGCGTCGATAATGGTGAACACCGAATCGGTGGGTTGAGCGTGTAATGCGGAAGTTGCTGCCGATACCAGCACGGCGGCAACGGTAAGAGAGCGGACCTTCACGATGTCACCTGGAGGCCTGCTAGGATGAAGGCCACCACACTGTCGGCAAGGTCGGCGCGTGTGGTGCCGTCGGCTTGATCGATGTCCATGGTGCGGGCGAGTACGGTTCGCATGAGCGCGAGCATGATGGGTTGCGAGCCTATGCTCAGCGCCATGAGACGCGGGTTGCCTTCACGGATGGAGCCGTCCCGCTGTCCCTCGGCGATGACGGTCGCGATTGTGCTGTGATTGCTGGCCAATGCGCGCCGCGCTGCCTTTGGCAAGTCCGACGAAGTCGCGAGTTCCTGAAGGATCAACCTGGGGAGCCCGGGATGCTCGTGGAGGTAGTGAAAGAATGTGCGGACAATCAGTTCGATGCGTTCCAATGGGGTTCCAGGGCCACGTCCAATCGCCGTGACCGCCTCCCGAAATGGCTCTACCTCGGCCTTTAGGACAGTTTCGTAGAGTGCGCGCTTCGATCCGAAGTAGTACGTGACCGCCCCGAGGTTGGCGCGGGCCGCTCCAGTGATAGCTCGGATCGAGGTTCCATCGAACCCATCCTGTGCGAAAAGAGTGAGTGCGTGAACCAGCAAACGATCTTGTACGGACGATTCAAACATACGTATGTATTAGCAGGCCCGACAGGAATGCGCAAGGCACCGGTTGTGGCCCCCATCCTCTCCTGCCTTTTGTTACCCTGGGTGCACTATTCCCGCCGTCTCCTCAACCAATTCACTGGGTCCAGTGCGATTGGGTTTCCAGCGGGGGTGGTTTGTCGAATCTGGAACTCGAGCAGTGGGCCATGATCCACCGACCTGCCACTTTGGCCAATGACGGAGCCGCCGGCTACGAACTGTCCCTTCTGGATGTTGATCATGGACAGATAGTGGTAGTTGGAATACATACCCCCGCCATGTTCGATCACGACCGTGAGGCCGTAGGTGCCAAAGGGGCCGACGATGGCGGCCTCCCCGTCGGCGACGGCGCGCACCTCCGTCCCGACTGGCACTCCGATCCCAATGCCCTGATGGGTGATCGTAGTCTGGTCGGGGCCCTGAGCATCTCCAAAGTCAAACACGATTTCGTTTCCGTCTACCGGCCAAGCAAGGGATCCAAGGTCGTCACTCGTGATCGATGCGTCGGCGAGATCGGCGGCACCGGCGGCACGGCGTGCCCTATCGAGTGCGGCCAGGATTTGGACCATGCGGTCTTCATCGGCGGCCAGTGAGTCGATGCGTGTTCCCGTGCTTGTTTCCGTCCCCCGTACGTTCCGGAGCCGAATCTGACGTTGCCGTTCGAGGGTTTGAAAACGACTGAGTTCTCGGCTTCGTTCGTCGTGACGATTGGTGAGTACGCCCCGCACGTTCACTAGTTGCGCCCGCTGCCCCCCGATCCGATCTCGCAGATCTTCGATCTCAGCGACCAGCGCCTGATCCTGTCGGGATGCGAGGAACAAGTACTTATAGCGGCTCACGAGTTCGCCGAAGCTGTTGGCTGCGAGCAACGCTTCGAAGGCGAAGAGCGAACCGCGCTTGTAGATCTCGACGAGCCGGGCCTGCAGAATGGCTCGTTTCTCAGCGTACCCGTCCTGTGCGAGCAAGAGCTCGATCGTGATCGTATCGACCTGAGAGTTCATTTCGTAGACCTGTCGATCGAGTTCGTTCACGAGTCGGCCCGTTATGGATTTTTGTTGTTCGATGATGTCGAGTTCCGACGTGATCGTGCGTACCTGAGCCGACAGTCTTTGCAATTGGCTTTCTAGCTCCTCACGCTCCCCGCGGATGCTGTCGAGTCGCACCTGATTGTTCCGGATCTGTCTTCGGATTGACTGGTTTTGAGCGAAGCCATCGATGGGGAGAGTGACGATGGCGATGACAACCAGGGCAAGCGCCAGACGATTCATACGTGTGAGAGGTGGCGTCCCACGCTGACCGCACTTGCCGCGAGGCCAAGGACAGCTCCGAACAAGATGAAGAGCCCGGCCTGCCCCGCAGTGAAGAACTCGGCTGTGAATAATGCGCGGCTCACGGCGATGAACGCAGCATAGTTCAACAAAATCGCGAATGTGCCACCGAGTGCGCCCTTGACAGCGCCATCGAGCAGGAAGGGCCGGCGTACGAATCCGTCCGTTGCGCCGACGAGCCGCATGATCTGGATCTCTCGCCGTCGGGCCAATACAGTCATCCGAATCGTCGTACCGATGATGATGGCGGCCGCGGCCATGAACCCCATGCCCACAGTGAGGCCGACCATGGCAGCGATGTTGCGGAGTCGGTCGAGCTTCTCGATCCAATCCCGACCGAACCGCACGTCTTCGGCAAACCTGAATCCTTGCAACCGTGTGGCCACGTTGGTCGCGTGCTCGCTCTCGCGGAATCCCGGTTTGAGGCGGATCTCCAACGACGCGGGCAACGGGTTTTGTGCGAGGTTTTCGAACACGCCTTGAAACTCCGTGAGTTCCGCTCGGGCGCGTTCGAGCGCTTCATCCTGAGAGACATAGGTGACCGCCTCGACCTCGGAGAAGCTCTGGATGTCACCAATGGCGATGGTCACGACCTCGATCGGCGTTCCGCGGGTGAGGTACATGACGATCTCCACACGCTCTCCGATGTCGGCGAGAGCCGCGCGCAGGTTTATCGCGACCAGGCCGAACAACCCCAACACGAAGAGTGCAAAAGCGATGGTTGTGACGGCTAAAGTTGCCAAGACCGGTGCGCGTCGGAAGGACCAGAGTGCCTCACGAACCACGAGTCTCATATTGCCAACTCGTCGGGCTCGATATCGTTGGCCGTGTCGTGCACCAGCGCACCGTCCTTCAACTCGACGGTTCGATACGAGGCACTGCGCACCAAAGCGAGGTCGTGTGTTGCCATCACCACGGCCGTACCGGTGGCATTGATGTCACGAAGCAGGTGAAACACGCCCCGCGTGGCTCGTTCATCGAGGTTGCCAGTAGGTTCGTCCGCCAACAGCACGAGTGGATCGTTGACGAGCGCCCGCGCAATTGCGACTCTCTGCTGTTCGCCGCCTGAAAGCTCGTGAGGAAACGCTTGGGCCTTAGCAGCCAACCCGACCTGCGTGAGCACCCGCATGACCTTGGGCCCGATCGTCGCCCTCCGTCCCCCCGTGACCTCGAGCGCAAAGGCGACGTTGTCTTCTGCTGTGCGATCCTCGAGGAGGCGGAAATCTTGGAACACGATCCCCAGGCGGCGGCGTAGCTTAGGAACGTCACTGGGTTTCATTCGTGTCGTCGAGAATCCCGACACCTGCACCTCGCCCGAGGTTGGCGTGTCGTCGGCGTACACCAGTTTCAGGATCGTCGATTTGCCCGCGCCGGAGTGGCCCGTCAGAAACACGAACTGTCCCTTTGGGACGTGCAGTGTAATGTCTTTGAGCGCGAGCGTGCCCTTGGGGTATGCCTTGAAGACCTTTGTCAGTCGAATCACGTCAGTGTGGCGAACGCGGCGTCGAAGTCGGCGATGATGTCTTCCACGTCTTCGATCCCAAGGCTCACCCGAATGAAACCGTCAGGGATCCCAAGGGCCTCACGAGCGGCGGGCGTCATGTCGGCATGAGAGGTGAATCTAGGTTCGGACACGAGGGTTTCGACGCCACCCAGACTTGGGGCATGCGTGGCGAGGCGAAGCTTGCGGAGTACGAGGTCGGAGGCCGATGGCCCTCCGGCCAGCATCAGTCCAACCATTCCGCCGTACCCATCCAACTGCCGGCTGGCCACCTCGTGATCGGGGTGGTCGGGCAAGCCGGGATAGTTCACCGTTGCCACGGACGGATGCTCGCTCGCCCAACTTGCGAAGGTTATACCGTTATGGTTGTGGCGTTCGATGCGAACGGCCAGCGTCTTGAGACCGCGTTCGACCAGCCAAGTCGCGTGGGGATCAGGGGACTGTCCCCATACCTGCATGAGGCGACGTACCTCTTCGACGATTTCCTCGCTTCCGGCGACCACGCCTCCGATGACATCGGAATGCCCGTTCAAGTACTTGGTCGCCGAATGGATCACCACATCGGCGCCGTGCCGCAGCGCTCGAAAGTTGATCGGTGAAGCGAAGGTCGAGTCGACGAGCAGCACGAGGCCCTGTTGTTGGCAAAGGTCAGCCACGGGCTCGAGATCGATCACCCGAACCAGCGGGTTGGTCGGTGTCTCGATGAAGACGGCGCGGGTGGTCTTCCTCAGTTTGCCTCGCCAGTTGCGTGGGTTGTCCGGCGTCACGTAGTCCACCTCGATACCGAGCTTCCCGAACTCCTCGTCGAAGAGTCTGCGCGTGCCACCGTAAATCCACTCGCTGGTTAGCAGGTGGTCTCCTGGGCGCAGCACGGCCAGGTGGGCGAGCGCCGTCGCTCCCATCCCACTCGACAAGTAGATGGCCCGATCGGCCTCTTCCAGGGCGGCCAGTTTTCCCGCCAACACTGTTTGGTTGGGGTTGTTACCGTATCGCGTATACCAGACCTCTTCGGTCGAACCGACTGTTTGGGCAAACGTGCTGCTCTGGTAGATGGGAGAGACCAGAGGCTCGTGGTCTGCCCGCTGGTGGGGTATGCCGTGAATGGCCCGTGTGGAGCGTCCGCCGGGAACCCTCGCCATCAGGCAGTAACGGCGACGTAGCGGTTGGCCGACAACTGGACCAATCGCTGACTCGTGAGTTCGTCCAATGCTTGCTGAGCCGTGTCGATGGGCCAAGAGAGCTCGCTGGCGAGTTGCTCGCGATCGGTCGATCCCGAATCGAAGATGACGCGAAACGCTGTACGAGCCGTTTCGGCTAGTGGACCCAGTACCTGGACGCGGCCGTCGCGGGTACGGGCCACCACGGCGAGTCGATGGCGTTCCATGACTTGTACGATGGAATCACAATGCGCTACCGACACACCGTGCAGGATGAAGTACTTAGCCGTCCCGTGCTCGATCAGCAGCTTGCCCACGATCTCATCGGCGCACGAGATGTCAAGGATTCGAACCGTCGTAAAATCGATCTCCACCACCGCTTCCCGTTCGAGACCTGCCAGCTGTTCGACTACCCCGCCGCGAACGGCCTTGCCCGTCGGCCGGGTGACGAGGTCTCCCGACAGTCTCGAGAGTGTCCGCTCGAGTACGGCCTTGAGGTCGATTCGTCGCATGGCCGTCATTGGTCCTGCGCCGCAGGAATGATGATCAGCACCTGGCTTCCTGGAAAATTCGGCAATCCATCTATCAACGGGTCGTCTTCATCCCATGAGGGCACAATGGCGATACGGGCTGTTCCTGAACGAAGGCTGACCTTGCCCTCCCATCGGTTCGCATATCGTGTGATACCTGCGAGTCCCTGACCACGGCCGGGGTCCCGAAATCGACTGGCTCCTTGGAAAAACGCGGCCTCCAGCGCCGTTGCGTCGTTCCAGCGATCGCCGAAGCGGGATGCCTGCGTGGTTTCCAGTGTACGGCGAAAACCCACTCCCGCGTCGGCAACCGCAATGACCACCACTTTCCTGCCCAACCGCCGTTTCCAATGGTACGCTTGGACCGCTACCCAACCAGAGGTCCCGGCGTGCTCTACAATATTTTGACAAGCCTCCGAAAGCGCCATAGCGAACCCCATCGTCGCCGTGGCTTCCAACCCCAATTCCCCGGAAAGAATAGCCGCCGAGCGCTCCTGGATCATTTCTACGACCTGATGGACGTCGTTACTGCCCCTGACCGGTGTGATTGGTAGCAATACGTCAGAGGCATGGCTCGTGGGCACTCGGGGGACCTTACCGTGGAGCTCAAACCACTCTGCTGCCTGCTCAAAAAACCCGGAACGCGCCCAATACTGGGCTACATCGCGATCGGTCGGCACCGTGAGCAGCGGACGCTGGCCACCCTGTTCGGCCGCGTGCTGCCCTGCCGCCAACAGGCCCACGAGGCCGTAGGGGGAAGCCCAGTGCGTTGCGTGAGCGTCGAACAGGAGCCGACCGCCGTCGCCTTCCATGCCCTTGGCGAACTGATCGAACGTGCGATCGTCGAACTGGCCAGGGACTTCCACGACACGCGTCATTGGGGGACGATCTCGCCGCGGAGGTGGTATTGCAAGTCCGTCGCACCATGATATTGGGCATTGCGGGCGGCCAGTTGGTTGGCGGCCCGGATGGCGTCGACGACTGGCGTGTTTTGGACCAGGTGCGACACGACTGTGGCGCCGAACACGTCCCCACATCCAGTCGGATCGCGCAGGTCGTCAGCGGCGATCGCGGGAATCCTGGCTGTTCTCAGTGTCGGGTCGGTTCGCTCCCTATGCTCCCGATGCACGAAGGCAAAGTCGCCATCGGCAAAATAAACGGCGCCTTGGTCGGCGAGCGTCACGATCAAGAGGCCCACACCGTTGGCCAGCGCTCGTGCCGCGACCGCCATCGGCTCTCCACCGATCAACGCGAGTTCATCTTCGTTTACCTGCACTACATCGAAGCACGAGAACCAATCATCGATCGCAGTCAGCGGCTTGGGAACACGAAGGCCGTCATTGGCCACTCCCAGTGTCAGGCTATGCAGATCGGCGTAGATCGGTCCGCTGAACCCGCGCCGGAGAAGCTGGGCAGTCTCGAGGTCGAGTTCGAACCCCGAGATCAAGTTGCAATAGATGGCGTCGAGGTCTTGCACCATCGGCCCGAGTTCGGGCCATTGCCATCCTGGGACGCCGCCCCGGAGCCGCTCGGTGCGGCGCCCCTCATTCAGATAGTGCAGGGTGACACGGTTGTTGGGTTCGGGCACCTCGATGAACCGTGTATTGGGGGCTCGGCGATCGAGCGACGAAAAAAAACGATTGGCCTCCGGCGCCAGATCCCGCCCCACTTTGATGAGGGGTACGAGCACCCAATCGGCCGGTAACGAGACATCGAGCGCCGCGAGCGCAAAGCTGATTCCACCCCATTCTTCCACGGGTTCGGTACTGTGCGGGCGGTAGACCGTGTCCCACACCATGGTTCCAATCACTCCGAGTCGCTTCACACATCGCCCCAGGTCTGGAACTTGAACGCCGCCACCGCGCCGAACACTCCAGCGGTGCCCGGCAACTCTCCAGCAACGATCCGGCACGCTTCTACCGCGGGGCGAAACGCCCGCCGACGTACTTCAGACTTGAGCGGGGTGAATAGGCGGTCGCCGGCCGCGGTGACGCCGCCACAGACCACGATGAGTTCTGGATTGAAAATGTTGATGAGGTTCGAGATCCCTGCGCCGAGGAACCGGGCAGTGTCCTTTATTACCTCGAGGGCGTATTCGTCGCCGTTCTTGGCGGCTTCATACACGTCGGCCGCGGTCAACGAGCTAAGGTCTCCGTCGACATACTGTCTGAGGCTCGTCTCGGCTCCCGCGTCCGCTCCTTCGCGCGCGCGCGCCGCGACGGCCGTTCCGGACGCATAGGCCTCGAGGCACCCGTAGTTCCCACATTTGCACTGGCGGCCGGTCGAATCGATGCTCATGTGTCCGAATTCTGCCGCCATGTCGTTAGATCCGTGGTAAAGCCGGCCATCGAGTACGATGCCGCCACCAATCCCGGTCCCGATCGTCAATCCGATCACATCCTTGGCACCGCGGGCTGCACCCTGCCACCACTCGCCGAGAATGGCGCAGTTGGCGTCGTTGTCGAGCGTCGCCGGGAGGCCTACGGTCTCACTCACGCGGTCGCGCAGCGGGAAGTCCACCCATCCCAGATTGGGCGTCAGGAGCACTATCCCCCGGGCTGTGTCCAGCGGACCCGGCGCACCGATCCCGACACCGACCACATCGATATTAGGACCGAGGGTCGCCCGGGTAGCTTCTAAGGATTCCTGCACGAGTGTGCCGATTTGCTTGACCACGGCCTCGGCGCCGTTGTTCACGCGCGTGGGTACCTGCCTTAATCCATAAACCGTGCTCCCGTCTTCGGGTACGGTCCCAACGACGACGTTGGTGCCGCCCACATCTACTCCGACGATGAAACGTCCGTCCGACATATGCTCAGGAATCTCCAACCTGGAGCACGGCCAGGAAAGCCTCCTGCGGAATTTCCACGGTTCCTACCTGTTTCATCCGCTTCTTACCCTCTTTCTGTTTCTCGAGCAACTTTCGCTTGCGCGAAACATCACCCCCGTAACATTTGGCTGTGACGTCCTTTCGCAACGCCCGGATGGTTTCCCGCGCGATGATCTTTTGCCCAATGGCGGCTTGGAGCACGACTTCAAACAGCTGCCGAGGAATCAGCTTCCGTAGTTTCTTCGCGACCTTCTGCCCCCATTCGTACGCCTTGTCTTGATGGATGATGATGCTGAACGCGTCGACCGCGTCTCCGTTGATCAGCATGTCCAACTTGACGAGCTTGTTCGGTCGGTATCCGCTTGCTTCGTAGTCCATCGCGGCGTATCCACGCGTCACGGTCTTTAACCGGTCGTAGAAATCCAGAATTATCTCCGCCAGGGGAAATTCCCATTCGAGTTGCACACGGGTCGGATCGAGGTAATGCATGTTCTCGTATTCCCCGCGACGTTCTTGCCCGAGTTGCATGATGGCTCCGATGTAGTCCGTCGGTGCCGTGATGCGTGCGTGGATATACGGCTCTTCCACGCGATCGACCGACGAGCCGGTTGGGAGCTTGGTCGGGTTCTCGATGACTTGCATCGATCCGTCAGTCTCGTACACGTGGTATTCCACATTAGGCACGGTCGTGATCAAGTCGAGGTCGAACTCTCGCTCGAGGCGTTCGCGAACGATGTCCAGGTGCAATAGGCCGAGGAACCCACATCGGAATCCAAACCCGAGGGCCACGGACGTTTCGGGTACGTATTGCAGCGACGCGTCGTTCAACTGTAGGCGAGCCAATGCATCGCGGAGTTCTTCGAACTGGTTCGTCTCCGTGGGATAGAGGCCTGCGAACACCATGGGGTGAACGTCACGGTATCCGGGGAGCATTTCCGTGGCCGGGTTATCGGCGTCGATGATCGTGTCGCCAGCCCGGGTCTCGCCGACGCCGCGAATACTCGCGACCATGTAGCCGACCTCGCCGGCCTCCAGCATCCCAGTGGGTTGCTGGCCGAGTTGCAGATAACCCACTTCGGTGACCTCGTAGCGGTCCTCGGGATGCGTTCCGAACGCGATGACCGTTCCTTTTTCCAAACGACCATCGACCACGCGAATACTCGGCGTTGCGCCGCGATAACGGTCGTAGTACGAATCGAAGATCAACGCGCGCAGCGGGGCGTCCAATTCACCGGGTGGTGATGGGATGCGTTCGACGATGGCCTCCAGCAACTCGGGAACCCCGCGACCTTCTTTGGCGGACACGTGCAGGATCTCGGTGGGATCGATGCCGACCAGTTCTACTAATTCCTCGGCGCGTCGCTCGGGCTCGGCCGAGGGGAGATCGATCTTGTTGAGGACTGGAATGATTTCGAGTCCGGCGTCCATCGCGAGCAAAAGGTTGCTGACCGTCTGCGCCTGAATGCCCTGCGCCGCATCGACGACTAGGATCGCTCCCTCGCAGGCATTCAACGACCTCGATACTTCGTACGTGAAGTCGACGTGGCCCGGTGTGTCGATCAGGTTGAGTTCGTACTCGTCATCCTCCAACACGTAGTTCATCCGGACTGCATTCAGCTTGATCGTAATGCCGCGCTCCCGCTCCAGGTCCATGGTATCGAGAACCTGATCGCGCATTTGACGCTTTTGGAGTGTGTTGGTCGCCTCGATCAGCCGATCCGCGAGGGTGGATTTCCCGTGATCGATATGTGCGACGATGCAAAAATTCCGGATTCGGTCCTGACGCATAGGGAGAATATAGAGGGATGGTGGGATAGCGGGACGACGGGAGAGCGGGAGGAGCTAGCGCTCCAGTTTCCCGCCAACGATCGAAAGAATCTCACTCTCCGAGGTGATTGCCTGGTCTTCGATTTTCTGGGCCTTGGCCAGCGTCTTTGCCACGTACGCCTTGTCGCCGATATTCGCGGCGTTGATGCGGACGTTGAGGTGGGCTCCCATCACCGCGCTGCGGGCACACAGGGCGGCGACTCCGGCATCCGATATCGAGCTCGCCAGTCCCGTTTCGGCCATCTGGCGGATGAGGGCCATGCTCTCGAGCGCAGATTCCATGACTTGCAATGGGATGTCGGTGGCCCCTTTTGTTGCGTCCTCGATCGCCTTGGTGCGTGCCGCCTTCTCGGCGTCGCTGCCGTTCGGGAGCCGGAACGCGTCCATGACAAGGTTGAACGCGTCGGTGTCATCGTCGATCAATCTGGTCAGGAGCGTGTGGGATCGCTTGCCTGCGACCGCAGCGTCGGAGAATTCCTCCCAGCGCTCATCCCAACCGCGTTTGTGTGACGACAGGTTCGCGACCATGGTGGCCAACGCGGCGCCGAGCGCACCGAGGAGCGCGGCAACCGATCCGCCACCCGGCGCTGGAGATTCGGACGCGGTCTCTTCGATAAACCCCAGCACGGTTCGGTCGATCAGGCGCGCACCGGTCGAATCTCGCAGGCGGTACTCGATGATCTTCTCGTCCGGATCGAACGGTCCAAGATCGTCCAAGCCGAGGGACTTCACTGCAATCTTGATGAGTTCCGCGTCGCTCACACCCAACGAACGCTTTTGCTTCTGCAGGAAGTAACGGCCGGCCTCCAGCATGGCTTCGAGCGGGATGAGCCCGACCAACTCAGAGCCCGTGACCCGCACGCCACGCGCACTCGCCTTGTCGCAGACCTCGTCGAAAGCGACGTGCACCGGCGTGACGGTGATGTTCGTGAGGTTCATCGAGATTTGGGCCACGCCGTATTCCTGGATATACCACCCGATAGCCTTCACGGATTCAAGTGTTCCCGGAATCCACACCGGCTCGCCCTGCTCGTCACGCACGATCGATCCCGTCAGGGTGTTACCGTCGCGCTTCGTTCTTCCTTTTTCCCGGACGTCAAAGGCGATCGCATTGGCCCGACGCGTAGAGGTGGTATTGAGATTGACGTTGTACGCAACGAGAAATTCGCGGGCGCTTACCGCGGTCGCTCCGGTGCGGGGCTGAAACTCGGCCGGCCCGAAGTCGGGCACCCAGTGGGAGTCGGTGAGCTTGTCGTTCAATCCCTCGTACTCACCGGCGCGCACGTCGGCGAGGTTTCGGCGAGCGTCGTTCGTTGCGGCGTGCTCGTAGCAATAAACCGATAGCCCCACTTCATTGCCTAACCGCTCGGCGAGTTGTCTCGCATATCCGACGGTTTCGTCCATCGTGATGTTGGACACGGGTACGAGCGGGCAGACGTCCATACCGCCGAAACGTGGATGCTCACCGCTATGACGTGACATGTCGATGAGATCGGTGGCCACGCGTCCTCCACGAACTGCTGCTTCCACCACTGCGTTCGGTGATCCCACGAACGTGACGACGGTTCGGTTCGTTGCGTGTCCTGGGTCCACATCCAAGAGCGTCACGTCGTCTACGGATTCGATGGCGTCGGTGATCTGCTTGATGACCCCGAGGTCTCTGCCCTCACTGAAATTGGGAACGCACTCTATGAGTTGCTTCATTGGGAAGCCGCGATTGGTTCAATGATTGTGTCGAGAATATCCCGTGCGCGTTCGAACTCGTCGATCGGGAGAAACTCGTTCGGCTTGTGAGCTACTTCGATCGAACCGGGTCCGAAGATAACGCATCGATGACCGACCGTCTGGAACCAGCCCGCATCGGTCGCGTACGAAACCGTAGTTGGGTGGTCCTGCTGGAGGGTCCGAAGCAGCTGGGTGCTCAGTGCCGTGTCTCCGTCCAACCACATGGGTGGGCTGTCGCTGACGACCTCGAGGGTGAACGGTATGTCGCCGAGTGCGGCGTCCAGGGCCGCCCGCACGCGATCCGTCATGACGCTGCCCCTCATTGTGGGGAGCAGTCGAATTCCGACGGAGATCGAGCAATGGTCGGGCACGACGTTGGTAGCGCTTCCTCCCTTGATCGTCCCGATGTTCAGAGCTGCAAACGGTACCTCCCGAAAGTGCTCGCTGTATGCCGGGCGTTCCGAGTCGAGGTCCTTCCGGAGTTCCGTCAATGCACGCACCGCCACCCCGGCCGGTTCGATCGCGCTGCGTCCCAGGTGAGGATAACCGCTGTGCGCCGAAACCCCGCGGAAGGTGATCTCGAGCTGGACGAATCCCTTGTGCATCGTGACGACCTGGAGCCGCGTTGGTTCACCGACCAGTACATCGGTGGGGAGTCGCGAGCCGGTCCAAGTTCTAGCCCAGTGTTGAGCGCCGATAGTTCCGATTTCTTCGTCTCGTGTGAGGAGCAACATGAGCGGCGCATCGGGCCGTCGCTCTGCCACTTTGCGAAACGTGTTGATCGCGAGCGCGACGAATCCCTTCATGTCGGCCGTGCCACGGCCGAACAACTTTCCGTCACGCTCGGTAACCTCGAACGGATCCGACTTCCAATCCGCTTCATCAGCCGGAACGACATCCAGGTGTCCTGACAACACCAGTCCGGGAACGTCGCCTTCTTCATTCCCGTCAACTCGGGCCCGTGCCTTGGTCCCGATAACGACGTTGACCTTGTCTCCGTCGTCCGATTCGAGGCGGCTGATGTCTACGTTAGGGTGGTCCAAGTAGTCACAGACGAAGTCGGCAATTGGCCGATTGCTGTTGCGACTCACCGAGTCGAAGGCAACGAGTCGGTCAAGCAGTTCGCGATCGGAAAGGGTGCTCATGGTGCAGTATGAAGTCTATCGTCCGCGGACGATGGCTTCGAGTTCGGCAGGGGTCCGCGGCAACATCCCGGTCAGAATCTCGGCGCCGTCCGGCGTCACCAGGATCTCCTCTTCGATGAAAACGGCGATCTCGATATCGTGATTGTAGTACCAGGGCTCGACTGTGAAGATCATGCCGGGCTCGAGCGGCGCATCTAGAAGGCTGGGATCTCCGGTTGATAGGCCGAGGTGGTGTCCGTAGAAGCTTCCCACCATCATGTATTGGCGGTGCTCGGGCGGGATCGTGTGTTGGGCTACCTCGCGTAGCTCGTGGAACGTGACGCCGGGCTCGATGGCGGCGATGATCGCGTCGGCTATTCCCGTCACCATTTCCAGAATCTCTCGTTGTTCGGTGCTGAACGAGCCGGAAACCGGAAACGTTCGACCGACGTCGCTCACGTAGCCGTCGAGTTCACATCCGACATCGAAGACGACGAGGTCGCCTGCTTCCATGGCCCGATTCCGACGGTCGTAATGCGACGCGAGCACGCGCCAGGGCCAGAGCGAGTTGGGTCCGGATTTGATGATCGACGAAAAAGCGAGGCGCTGCGCCCCTCCTTTCTTACAGGCGCCCTCGAAGACCGCCTCGAGGCCGCGTTCGTCGACACCGGGCGCAACGCGCGCGCCTGCTGTCACGATCGCTTCGGAGGTGAGTCGCGCGGTCGCGCGCATTCGATCTATCTCGGCACTGGTCTTCACCATCCGCTGAGTGGCAACCAGGGCGAACGCGTTTTCGATGTTTGTGTTCGGGGACTCATCATGCAGATACGCGTGGAAGCTGTCGTGTGCATCCCAATTCAAATGTGGACTGATCCGGGGTGTCGGTACGTCACCCGGAGCGCCCATATCGATGTAGATGTGTGCACCCGCCTCAACCACGAAGGAAAGAAACCCTTCGAATTCCTCGGCGGGGCGGATCTCACGAATTCCCGATCGCTCGCTCAAGGCCGGGTCGTCGGCGAGGGGTCGGCCGGGGAAATCGTTAGTTCGTGATGGGTTCTCGAACCTAGGGTCCCGTCTTGGAGCAAACAGCATCACATCTCCATCGGACCCAATGGCCAGGATCGAACGGGGCAGTTCGAGCCCAGTGAAGTACATGAACGTGTCCTCCTGCCTGAACGTCTCGCCACCGCTCACTCCGTCGACGCTTGGGATGAGCATTACCCCGTCGCCCACGGTGGCAAGCCGCGCCGCGAACGTCGCCCGGCGGGTGGCGAACTCCTCCGCTGGAAACGACATCGCCGTCCAATCGAAGTACCGTTGTTCCTGCGCGTCGACGTCGGCCACGAGCGTTACGGCCAGAACGCAAGCAGGGACCGCGATTAGTGTTTTCATGACCACAGAAGGTGCCGGACTGAGCGGCCAGCGCAAGGACGCCTAGTGTCGCTGCCGTCTTCTTGGCGTGGTCGTTCGGCCCCGTGGTTTGGTCACGCGCCGGTTTGCGGGTGTCGGCGCGCCCACTCCACTCACCAGGGATTCGATGGGGTTGGCGGTGGGTTGGGCCTGGCGCTGGCGGTGTTTGATTTGCTCACTGGCGGAACTGACAACGTCCGAGGGCGCTACTCCCGGACTCACCACCGCGGTACGGACTGGTATTGGCACTGCGCCGACCGCCGGTGTCCATGGGCCAGGAACGGGAGCTTCGGCAAACGTCCCACACCATTCACGAACCGGAATCAAAAAAGGATGTCCGGCGAACGGGAAGCATCCGAGGCAGGGAAGCGCCACGATGGGTGGCGGCGTCGCACCAACGAGATACCGCTGCTCGTCATACGAGAATGGGACCGTGTCGGGGAGGGTCGCCACGGCTATGTCGGCGATCATTGCATCGGCGTCTTCAGAAACGCGACTGCCTTCGATCAAACCGTCGAGATTCCATCCTGTTGAGTCCCGCATGGCGGCATAGTCGAACGGTACCGGGCTCGCGATCACGAACACGTACCCGACGCCTGGGTAGTCGTTGATCGTGAATGTGTTGTTCTCGAGGCTACCTGACGGGTCTCCAACTCCGCGGGACACCATCGGGGTCCAGGCCACCTGTGAATCGGGATAGGTCGGGTACACGATCGAGATCCTGCCCTCGGTGTTCACGCGGTAGAGCGTGAGGTAGGCATTGCGGTCGGTCCGGACCAGGAGCCGGACGTGGTTCCCTCGGCGCAGCGTGGCGTTACCGACTACTGAGAGGACGACGTTCGGCCTCAGAAGATCGGGATCGAAGTCGGCCTGCGGGGTCAGCACGGTCAGCACGGTCAGCAAAGCAGCGTTCAACGGCATCGCTTCGTATGAAGGACAGAGGACAAAGGACAGAGGACAATGGAAATAGAGTGCATTCCGTATGCCATGGCCGTACCATCAGCTACATTGTTCAAATGCTTAGACTTAGCTGTCTGGTGACCCCGCCACCCCCTAGCCGTTTGTCCCCTGGAGTGGACGATATGCAGGTCGCCAGATGAGCGACCGGGTCGATCTACTCGATCCGTTTGAAGTTGCGCAGCTAGGTGACATCGAGCTTGTGGCCCGGGGGGTCGTGGAGGGGTTCCTAGCCGGTCTCCACCGGTCTCCATTTCGAGGATTCTCCGTCGAGTTTGCCGAACACCGGCCGTACCAACCAGGCGACGAGCTCCGTTATTTGGATTGGAAGATTCTCGCGAGAGCTGATCGCCTATTCGTCAAGCAATTCGAAGAAGAGACCAACCTCAGGTCTATCATCGTGTTCGACGTCAGTAAATCAATGGATTGGTGCAGTGGTGAGCGTAGCCTTACCAAGCTCGAATATGCCAAACGACTCGTAGCGGCATTGGCGCTCGTGCTCATTCGCCAACGGGATGCCACTGGGCTAATCGCGTTCGACGATGAGGTGCGGAAGGTCGTGCAGGCACGCGCCCGACCCATTCACTGGTGGCAACTGCTCCGGGCTCTCGTGGAACTCCAACCTGGTTTGGGGACGGTGGCGGAGCCGGCGCTCCGCAAGGTGACTGACCTGTTGCGTCGTCGTGGTCTCGTCATTTTCGTGTCTGACCTGTTGGTCGAACCGGTGCTGGTCCAACGAACACTTCAATTCCTGCGCCATCGTGGGCATCAGGTCATGGTCTTTCACATCATGGATCCCGGCGAGTTGTACCTGGAAGGACCGGCCGAGGCGAGGTTCGAGGATCCGGAAACCGGCAGCAGTATCATCGCGCGGCCGCGAGAGTTGCGGTCCGTGTACGAGGAGACCGTGCGCCGGACGATCGAGGAGTGGCGGGCCGCCCTCCGAGGGAGCGGGATGCATTACCACCACGTACTCACGGATATGCCGTTTGGAGACGTGTTGCGACGCGCCACCGTAAGCCGAACGCGTCTCGGGTAGATGAGCTTTCTCCAACCACTCGTCCTTATCGGGCTGGCCGCAGTCGCGGTCCCGCCGCTGCTTCACCTCTTGGCCAAACGAATGCCGCCGGTGGTCATGTTCCCGGCTCTTCGGTACTTGAAGGCAACGGAACGCGAACACAGCCGGCGGCTGAAGTTGCGAAACTTGCTCCTCATGTTGCTGCGCATGGCCGTGATCGCGCTGATCGTGTTGGCGGCGTCGCGTCCAGTTGCCAATGTGGGGGCGGGCCGCATGCATCCACCAACTGCTGTCGCCATCGTCGTGGACAATTCGTTGTCTTCGGGTGCGGTTGTTTCGGGGCGGACGGTGCTCGACAGACTGCGCGGCCGCGCGAATCAGTTATTGGCCGACCTGGCCGTGGGAGACGAGTTGTGGGTCATCACGGCCGACGGGCAACCGCGCCGCATGGGCGGAACGGAGGCGACAGCGATACTGGACACGTTGAGCCCCTCACCGGTTCGCTTGGACCTTGCCAACGCTGCCCGCCAAGCCGCCGCAGTGGTCGAACGGTCTTCGTTGGGTGCGCGGGTTGTCCTGGTTTTGAGTGATCTGCAAGCGACTGCGTTCTCGACGGGTGACCCCATTGCCACCGGTTCAATGTGGCTCGATGCCGAATCCACTCCGCCCAACCGAGGAATAGACTCGGCGTTCGCGGAACCGGTGTTGTGGTCGCCGGACGGTACCATCGTGGTGGGCGTGAGTGGTGACGAAGGCAATGCGGCGGCGGTGCAAGTCAGCGTGGGCGACGTCCTGTTGACTCGTGCGGTCGCGACGCCAGGCGCGCATGTGGCGCTTGCCGGATCGCTCCCCGCCCACGGTTGGTACGAGGGGGTGGTGGAACTCGACCCCGACGAGCTGCGCGCCGACGACCAATGGTGGCTGGCCCTCCGATCGGCGCTACCGGCGGGAGTTCGATTCGATATCCGTGCGGGCGTTTTCGTGCGTGACGCGGTGGAGGTGTTGCGGAGTGGTGGACGGGTAGTGAACGGATCCGCGGTCACGCTCTCCGACGAGTTGGGGTCGCAGGTGACGGTGTTGTTTCCGCCGAACGATCCAGCCAGGGTTGGCGCGATCAATCGCGAGTTGGCGGCACGGGGTCTTGGCATCGGGTTCGGACCTCTCGAATCGGGAGAGTGGATCATCGAAGGCATGTTCGACGCAATCGCGGGTACCGCAGTGTGGCGCCGTCACCGTATAGCCGGCGACACCAAGCCACTAGCGACCGTGGGTGGCGAGCCGTGGTTGGTCCGAGAAGGCGATGTGATCATCGTAGGGTCACGGATGGACGAAACGTGGACCAGGCTGCCACTGACGGCTGGTTTCCTCCCGTTTCTCGATTTCATGATCAACCGGGTTGCCGCCGCCGAGTCCTGGATCGAACGGGTGCATCCTGGTGACCTGGTGGTGCTGCCCCCGGCGACGGCATCGATCGTGTCTTCTGGTGGGCCGATCGCCGTCGCAGCGGATCGTGAGATCCGCGCCCCACTCGAGAACGGGGTGTTCTTTCTCACCGATGCGGCGGGAGATTCGATTGGCGCGCTCGAGGTGAACCATGATCCGCGCGAAAGCCGTCTCGCTCGGGCAGAGGCCGACCTGATTCGGGCTACCATCGGTGACGACGCGCGTGTGCTCGATGGCGCCGCGTTCGTACGTGAAGCGTTTGGTAACGCACGCCGCGCGGAGCTTTCCGGGATGCTGCTCCTGGCGGCGATCATCGCGGCGTTGGCCGAACTCGCCCTCGCAACGGTAGGGAGCCGAACGCAAACCGCCTGATGCTTCCAACGTTGGTGAAGGCATTCCGAGATTTGCCCATCTTCCGTGCCTTGGCGGATGAGCTACCGCCTCGCGGCGCGATCACGACTCTGGGAGGATTGCCGGGGGCGAGTCCGGCCGTCATGATCGCGGCGCTCACCGAATACGATCCACAACGGTTCTTCCTGATCGTTGCCCACACGCCGGCAATAGCAGAACGATGGTGCTCGGACCTCGATGTGCTCATGGCTGACTCGATCCGTCTCTACCCGCAACGCGAAGCACTGGGCGAAGATGAGCCTCATGTCGAAATCGCGGGCGAACGCGCCGAAACCGTGCAGGCAATCGCACGGGGCGAGACGCGGGTAGTCGTTACCACGCTGCGTGCGTTGGCCGAAGTGAGTCGCATGTCCGACGCGGTGGTCGCGCTTCGGATAGAACTTGCCAAGAACACGGCAGCCGACCTTTCGGAGTTCGTTGTCACACTCGAGCAAATGGGCTTTGAGCGTGTGCCGTCGGTGCGCGACGTCGGCGAATTCGCGGTTCGAGGTGGGTTGATCGACGTGTATGGGTTCGGGATGGCCGCACCGACTCGCATCGAGTGGTGGGGTGATGAGATCGTGTCTATTCGCGGTTTCGATCTCGACAGTCAACGGTCGGAGAACGAAATCGAGTGCGTAACGGTCCTTCCAGTGAAGGTCACCGAACCGACAGTCGACGTAGAGGAGGACGGCGATGGGGAGCGGTTAGTGCGGAAATCTCTCTTTGATCTCATTCCGAGCGACGCGCTGCTCGTTGTGGATCAGGACATCAACGTGGCTGATGTCGGTCGAATCTGGGATGAAGCCCAGCATCATATCGATCTTGCCCGGAAGCGCGGTGAAGATGTTCCGAACCGAGAGGCCATTTATCTGATACCCGAGAGCTTCTCGGATCATTGGCGCCAGGTTGCCCGTATGGAACTCATGGGTACGGGAGCGGATTTCGATTTCCGGTTGGGAATTCCACCTAAGATCGAACGTAAGATCGGACGCCTCGCACGGATGGTGGCCAGCGGCTCGACCTTGATTCTGTGCGACAACTCGGGGCAGTTGGAGCGCCTGGACGAGTTGCTAATGGAGGATGGCGGGGGAGCGCGTTCGATGGCGACGTTGGCCCTGGGGGCGCTTTCCGGTGGGTTCGTCCTCCCCACCCTGACCGTCCTAAGCGATCACGAGATCTTTGCGCGCGCCCGGCGGCTGCGCCGGACCAGGCGATACCGGCAGGCGACACGATCGCTCGCGGCAGATGCACTCTCAGCCGGTGATTACGTGGTGCACTTGGAACATGGCATCGGTGTCTATCGTGGCGTCGAGACCATTACCGTAGGGGAGGGAACGACGATCGAGGTCGCCGTTGTCGAGTACGAGGGCGGCGATCGTCTAAACGTCCCGCTCTATGGGCTCAATCAGCTGGAACCCTACCGTATGACGAGCGATGAAACGGCCCCGCCGCCCCGGCTCCATCGCCTGGGGGGGGCGAAATGGCGCACGCAACGGGCAAAGGCCAAACACGCGATTCAACTCTTGGCGACGGAGCTAATCGACCTGTACGCGCGCAGGAGCATCACTGAGGGATTCGCTTTCCCTCCCGACACTCGGTGGCAGCGCGAACTCGAATCCGCCTTTCTGTATGAGGATACGCCGGATCAACGGCGCGCGACGGACGAGACGAAGGCGGACATGGAGCGTCCTCATCCAATGGACCGTCTGATCGTGGGGGATGTCGGGTACGGGAAGACCGAAGTGGCCATTCGTGCGGCGTTCAAAGCGGTCCAGGCGGGGAAGCAGGTGGCAGTGCTCGTACCGACCACCATCCTTGCCGAACAGCATGGCCGGACGTTCCAGGAACGTTTGGCGGACTACCCGGTCAACGTGGAAGTGTTGTCGCGTTTTCGAACAGCGGCCGAGCAACGAGAGGTGATCAAGCGATTGCAGTCGGGCCAGGTGGACATCATCATCGGGACTCACCGGCTCCTGTCAAAGGACGTCACGTTCAAGGACCTCGGAATGCTCGTGGTGGATGAAGAGCATCGCTTTGGTGTGCGTCACAAGGAGCGATTGAAGACACTGCGTCTGGAAGTCGACGTTCTCACGCTGACGGCAACGCCCATACCCCGTACCCTGCACTTGGCCCTGTCCGGGCTCCGCGACCTGACGTTGATAGAGACCGCGCCTCGAGACCGTTCTCCGGTGCTCACCTTCATCGAGCCGTGGGACGACGCGCTACTCGAAGAGGTTATGGCGCGAGAGGTGGATCGCGGGGGCCAGGTCTATTTCGTTCACAATCGGATCGAAACGATCGAGGCCATCGTCGCGCGGGTGCGCAGGTTGGCTCCACGTGCAACCGTGGACATGGCGCACGGAAAACTCAAGGAACGCGAACTGGATGCCGTGATGCGTCGATTCGTGAGCGGCGAGGTGGACGTGCTCGTTTCGACGATGATCGTGGAATCGGGGCTCGACGTCTCGAACGCGAATACGATGATCGTACACAAGGCGCACCACTTGGGCCTCGCACAGTTGTACCAGCTTCGAGGTCGTGTAGGACGGGGGCACCGGAGGGCGTTCTGCTACCTGTTGGTACCCGACCTGATCGACCCTGAGTCCGAGGAGCGACTCAAGATATTGGAGCATCACACGGAGCTCGGAGCTGGGTATCGAATCGCCATGAGGGACCTCGAGCTTCGTGGCGCGGGTAATCTCTTAGGAGCCAATCAATCGGGGCATGCGCACGCCGTCGGGGTAGACTTGTATCTCCGGTGGCTCGAGGAGACAGTCCGGGCTCTCCGCGGGGGCGAAACCGCTCAGGAGTGGCCTAAAACGGAGGTTTTGTATGACGGGGCGGCGTTCCTGCCGGACGATTACGTTCCAGACGATTCGGCAAAATTCGATCTGTACCGGCGGGTGGCTCGGGTGACCGAAGCTATCGAGATCACGGCCATTCGCGAAGAATTGCGCGACCGGTTCGGGCCATTGCCACCCGAAGCCGAGGGGCTTTTAGCCGTGACGGAGCTACGCATTCTGGGTGGGCGTGTAGGGTTGGAGACCATTCTGGTCAGGGGTGAACAGGCTCGGATTCGGTTTCGCCGCAACGCGACGCCGCGCATGATGCGACTGACATCGGCGCTCGACGATGTGCAGTTCGATGCCGATGTGCGACAAACACGGCCACTGACGATCAAATTGCGTCGCTTGGGTGGTCTGTCGATCGATCGGGGACTCGTGCGGGCGCTAGCTGCGGTCGCCGAGGGAGACAATGGAGGGAAGTAACCAAGACATGCGTCGAATTATTGGAACAACATTGGTATTGCTCGTCGTCGGGTGTGCCTCTGATGAACCCATTGGGGGGCGCGACCCCGTGGCGTCCGCTGGGAATCAGCAGCTCTCTGTCGATCGCTTGGCAAGCATCATGGCCACCGGCGGTAACGTGCCGCTGGCACCCGAGTTCGCGGAGCGACTAGCCCACTTGTGGGTGGAGTTCACCTTGTTCACCGAACGCGCCTCGGCCGGAGATTCGTTACTCGATTCTGCCATCGTGATGCGCGCAATGTGGCCCGAGGTGAACCAGGCAGTTGTGGACGCCTTCCATAAAACCATCGTCACCGGCAGAGTGGCGGTCGGCCCGAGCGCGGTCGATAGCGCGTACCGCGCCGGCACGCACCGTCTCATCAAGCACGTGCTTGTTGCCGTCGGACCCGACATGACTCTCGATGAGCGCGCACGAATACGTGGGAAAGCCGAAGCGATGCACGCCAGGCTCGTTGCCGGTGGATCGTGGGCTGCGGCCAACGAACACAACGAGGACCCGGCGGCCCGTGCCATGGGTGGCAACCTGGGGGTCATCGCCCGTGGTCGAATGGTGACGGAGTTCGAGGACGTTGCCTTTGCGCTTGCTCCGGGTGAGCTGTCGGGCCTAGTCGAAACGGTGTTTGGGTTTCACGTAGTGTTCCGTCCATCGCTCGACGAGGTTCGAGCCGAGTACACTGCCGCCGTGGAACGCATCGAAACGACGCGCGCAAGCGACGCCTACCTCGACGAGTTGGTCCAAGCGTGGAAGGTTCGTGTCCGGACTGAAGCACCGTCGCTCATGCGCGCCGCCGCAGGCGCGCCGCTTAGGGCACGGTCGTCCGATGAAGTCATCGGGAGCCATCGTGAGGGCAGATTCACGGTCGCAGATTTCGTGCGATGGCTCCAGGTGTTGCCCCTGCAGATGCAGCAGCGGGTTGCGACGGCCGATGATGTGGCGCTAGACGAAATGGCCCGCTCCATGATCCGCAATGAAGCCTTGGTGCGTGAGGCGCGCGCAAATGGCATCGAACTCGAGTCGGCGGTTTTCGAAGACGTTCGCACCCGGCTGTCGGCGGAGATCGCAGTCGTGAAATCGGCGTTGGCCCTGGACTCCTTCATGGAGCCGGCCGGGATTACGGCCGAACGGTACGTCCGGCAACTCGTCGGTGACCTCGAATCGTCCGTGGTTGTGCCCGTGTTCCTTGCAGGTGCGCTTCGGAGCCAGGGGGAGTGGATGGTTTCCGAGCCGGCGTTGGAGTCCGTGATCGACCGCGCTCGCATGATCCAGATGCAGATGGCGGTCTCGCGTGGGCAGGAGACCGTGACTCCGGTGAGCGACACAAATCGGTAGATTGTGACGATGCAGAGATTCTATCTTGGATTGGTGTGCGCCACCATGCTCGGTGCACCTTCTATGGCGTCGGCTCAGGATATGCGTCTGAAGCAAGTGGATCGCGTCGTGGCGATAGTTGGGCGCACGGTGATCTCGTATTCGCGGATCGAGGAAGAGCTCAATGTCTTCCGGAGCCAGGGTGGAGATTTCCCCACAGACTCAGCCGGCCGGATGGCCTTACGGCGCGACATTCTCACTCGCATCATCGACGACGAACTCCTGATCCAGGCCGCGAGACTCGACACTATGATCCGGATCAGCGAGCAAGAGTTGCTGTCGCAGGTCGAACCCGCCATCAGGGAGGTTCGCAGCCAGTTCGCTTCCGAGATGGAGTACGACCGGCAACTTCGAGCCACCGGCTTCGCTTCGCAGGATGACTATAGACGTTGGGTCACCGATCAAAAACGTCGAGCTCTGACCCGTGAGTTGTTCATCAGTCTGCTCAATCAACGGGGAGACATTGAGCCGCTCCCACCGACCGAGCAGGAGATGATCGAGTTCTACGAGGGGGTCAAGGATCAACAAGCTCCGCGTCCGCCCACCGTGTCGTTCCGGCAGATCGTGATCCGTACGACCCCGGATTCCGTCGAGCGCGGGCGCACGTTCCGGTTGGCCGATAGTTTGCGTTTCGAACTCCGGGAAGGAGACGCGGATTTCCACGAACTCGCCCGACGCTTCTCGGACGATCCGGGATCTCGTGACCAAGGTGGTGAGATGGGATGGGTGCGGCGCGGCCAAGGCCTTGTCCCGCAATTCGAGGAGGTCGCGTTCAGCATTCGCCCGGGCCGGGTGGTGGGTCCAGTAGAGACCGCATACGGATGGCATTTGATCGAGGTCGTGCGTTCGCAACCGGCGGAAGTGCAGGTACGCCACATTCTGATCGCCCCTGAGATTACCGATGCTGACAACGAGCGGGCTCGTGTTTTGGCGCTCGACATCTCGCAGCAGTTGAAGAACAACGTGCCCTTCGATAGTCTCGCTGGATTGTATCACGAGCCCATGATGGATCGCGTGGCCGACGACATGCCAGAGGACGGCCTAGATGAGGAATATCGGGTTGTTCTTCGGGGGGCGCGGCCCGGTGAGGTGATTGGACCTGTATCGATCTCGATGGGCGGAGACCTGACTGGTTGGGCGGTGTTGGATTTCATGGGGGCCCGACCTGCCGGACCGTTCACCTTTGAGGACCTGCGCGATCAAATCCGGCGCGCACTCACCGACCAAAACGCATTGGCGCGGTATCTCGATGCCTTGAAGGAGCGCACCTACATCGAAGTGCGTCTCTAGCTCCAACGCCATGGCTCGCCCGATAGCGGTCACGCTTGGTGATCCCCGCGGGATCGGGCCGGAAATTGTCAACAAAGCCCTCGCCAAAGTGTCCTCCGATTTCGACTTGATGGTCGTGGGTCCGGAGGGCGTGCAGTCGGCGACGGTAGATCCAGTTCCCCAATCCATGTCGCCCGCCGAGGCCGGTCAGTATGTGGGCGCATCGGTGGAGCGGGCGGTTGCTCTGGCCCTTGCCGGAGAGATCGCGGGAGTAGTGACGGGGCCGGCAGAGAAGAAGGCGCTGCACGAGGCGGGATACGCGTACCCCGGCCATACCGAATGGCTCGCGCACCTCGCCGGCGACGTCGAGGTTGCCATGATGCTCACGGTGAACGGGCTCCGTGTGGTGATGGTGACGACGCATATACCGCTCCGTGAGGTTTCCGATGCGGTGACCACAGAGCGTGTCGTCACCACGGGTCGGCTTGCGCAAGACGCGCTGCACAATTGGTGGGGGTTGGATGAAGTGAGGTTGGCCGTATGCGCGCTCAATCCGCACGCCGGTGAGGGTGGCCTATTCGGTGACGAAGATGACCTTGTGCTACGCCCGGCCGCTGCCCAACTCGGTGCCGTCGGCCCCGTGCCCGCGGACACGGTATTTGTCAGGGCGTTGCGGGGCGAGTTTGACGCGGTCATAACGCCGGCCCACGACGTCGGGATGACGGCCGTGAAAGTGGCCGGGTTTGGTGGTGGGGTGAACATCACATTGGGATTGCCGTTCGTCCGGACGGCGCCGGATCATGGCACGGCGTTCGATATTGCCGGCAAGGGTGTGGCGGATGCCGGATCGATGGAGCGTGCCATCGAATTGGCGGTACAGCTTTCGTCCCGTTAGCTCGACGCTCCCTCCGACATCGTTACCGTGCCCACACGGTGTCCCTCCATAGCGGTAACCTCGAACCGCCGCTCGTCGGCAACGATCGCATCGCCCACGCGCGGTAGCCGCCCCAATCGACCAAACACGAACCCACCGATCGTCTGATAGTCGGTTGCGTCGAGGTCCAGCCCGTACTGCATATTGATATCTTCGATTTCCATCTCACCGGGAAGAATCACGCCGTCTGCGCCGGGCTGAGGTACGGGCTCCGCCGGGTCGTACTCGTCGAAGATTTCGCCGATGATCTCTTCGATGAGGTCTTCCATGGTCACAATTCCCGCCGTGCCGCCAAACTCGTCCAGAACGACGACAAGGTGCGCCTTCGCGCGTTTCATATCTGCCAGTACGTCCTCGACCTCACGCGACCCCGGAACGAATATGGGTTCGCGACCTATAGAGGCGACGGTATCATGGGATCGGTCGGGGAGCGCGCGGAGAATCTGCTTCACGTGGACGACGCCCACGATGTCGTCCAACGATTCCCCCGTGATCGGGTAGCGCGATCGGCCCACCTCGGCCACCCTAATCGCGGCTTCTCCGACGGTCATGTCAGCCGTGAGGTCTACGACCTCGGTCCGCGGCGTCATGACATCACGAGCGCGCTTTTCTGTGAACTCCATGACGCCCTCGATCATGTCAGCGTCGTGTGCGTCGAGCTGGCCACCGGCCTGCGCTTGCCGAACCATCATCACGATCTCTTCAGGCGAATGGATGCGATCGTGGCCCGCGTCGGCCTTGATCCCGAGTGCCCTGAGCAATCGGGTGGCACTCCAGTTCAGCAGGTTGGTGAGCGGAAGGGTGATCCTGGAAAAAAACATGAGCGGCGCCGCAACCCATCGACCCGTCGCTTCGGGGTAGGTAATCGCCCACGTCTTCGGGGCCTGTTCGCCGATCACCACATGCAGAAACGTGATTGCGGACACTGCGACCACCGTCACGATGCCGGCGCTGGCCATGAACTCGAATGGTGCTGGTAAGGCCGCGAACCAATCGTGCAGGAACACGGCGACCGCGTCTTCCGCCACGTAACCCAGAAGAATGGATGCGACCGTAATGCCGAGTTGCGCCGCCGACAGCTGACGGTTCAGGTCTTTGAGTGCTCTCTGCATTGCCTGCGCACGTCGATCGCCCGCGCGCACCATCGCATCGATGCGCGTACGCCGCGCCGCGACCAGCGCAAACTCCGCAGCCACGAAGAATCCGTTCACGGCGAGGAGAAACACGACCGTGCCGATACGGAGCAACAGCGAGGTGAGTGTCATTTCGGGCATGGGCGGGAGAAGGTACGGTTGGGGGTGTGCGGAGGGAACGGGCAGTCGACTGTCAATCGTCGATTGCTGACTTCTACTGTCCCCCCACGCTCACTTGATAATCCGCCTCATCACGCTGGTCCAGCGTCCGGGCTGCCGCTTGATCCACCGAAACAGAGTAGTTGGAGGCGCGCTCTGTGTCTGGCACGAAGATCTCGGCGATGACGCCGGATGCCAGGTTTCCGACCACTGCGACCTTCATGAGAGGTCCCACCCGCTTGGAGAACACATCGTGGACGGCCGATCGAACGGAATCCACGGCGCCGCCGCGGATCGTCACGAGGATGCCACCCGCATCGGTGGCTGACGTTGCGAGATGGATGGGGATCCACCCAGGGCCGGTGAGTGCGGGCATGGTGGTCGTACTGTCTCCACACGTAAACGTCGAGGCGACGAGGAGCGCCAGCACGACCGCTCGTAAGCGTCTCATCGTTCGTCCTCCCGCTTCGGAGTGGGTGGTCGACGTTGTAGATGTCCGATGAAGTCGCCGAGGTTGAATGCACCGTCGCCATTGCCGCTAAGGTCCAGGAATCGTTGCTCGACTATACCCAGGCACTGATTGCGCACGAGAAAATCGAACGCACAATCAACCGCGATATTGGGCACATTCATTTCGAGTGCGATGAACAGCCGTGCCGTATCCGCCTCCGACGTTGCAATCGTGATTGTGTCAGCATACGAACCCGGCAACAGGCCGGCAGGGTTTACATCCCAGCGACTGTATCCCAGCCCTCTGCCAGATGGTTGGACCGTAAGCCACGTTGTTACGCCGTGAGTGACCGTCCACGACGTCGTGTCCGACAGCCCGATTACTTCGGCTGAGTCGGCGATGAGCACTAGGCTCCCGGAAAGTGCGGTATCGACATGAGCAGTAGGCATCGCCGCAAAGCCTGCGATCTGCAAGGTGTCGATGATGAGCGTTGGGCTATCGATTGCTCCCGGTACGGTTACGGTGATCGTGTCGACGTAGGTGCCAACGGAAATGCCGGTCGGGTCGATGTCCCAACTCACTATCCCAGTCCCGGTGCCGGTTACGGTCGTAAGCGAGAGCCACGGTGCACCACCCGATGATGCCGACCAGTTTGCCGCACCGGAACCACTTCCCGACACGATGACATTCGCCGAGTCCTTCACGATCTGCGTTGCGCCACTCGCCACCGTGACGTGTCGAGAGGTGGGTGTGGCAACGAGGGTCAACGAGCGGTTCACGTTGAGCGAGAACATCCCGCGGCCGTGGGTGGCAGCGATCATTGTGCCGGTGTTGGCGCTGTAGGCCAGGTCGAACACGGCGACGTTGGGAATCCCTGTGTTGATCGCAGCCCAGGTCTCGCCGCTGTCGCTCGATGCGAATACACCCAGGTCGGTGCCGATGAATACGTTGCTACGGGTCGCGGGGTCCACTAGCACGGCATTGACCGGAATGTCCGGAAGATTGGAACTCACGTTTTGCCATGATGTGGCCCCGTCGGTCGTCCGGAACACGTGGCCCGACCCAAACCCCGAGACCACGACGTACGCCGTTTGCCAGTCTTGCAAGTCCACAGCGATATCGGTCACGTATCGCCCTGGCAACGCTGCGGACACGTTGGCCCAGGAGCCGCCGGTGTCTGCGGTCATGTGTACCAGGCCGGTCGACGTACCGATGTAGATGACGCCCCCGTCGGTTGCCGCCGGCGCGATCGCAGAAACGCGTCCGAAGTTGGATCCGATGGGTGTCCAAGTATCTGCGCGGTTGGCCGTGCGGTAGAGGCTCGAGAGCCCGAAATAGAGGATCTCTGGATTCGACGGGTCCATCACGAGTGGCGGGATGAACAGCCCCGATTCGCTAACGTCGATCCCGCTCACTTTGCGA
Source organism: Gemmatimonadota bacterium (assembly GCA_039656555.1). Lineage (GTDB taxonomy): Bacteria > Gemmatimonadota > Gemmatimonadetes > Gemmatimonadales > GWC2-71-9 > CAMYLY01. Next base: position 47,494 of record JBDHLU010000008.1, read on the forward strand.
TTGAATCCGCCGCCGTCAGACCGACGGGGCCCGCCGAACGTGCTACCGGCTGACCACTGGGTCTCGGCATACTGGGTTGTCGGGTTCTCGAAATCGATAGCCGTGAACCCACCGTCGCCACCAAGCACATGCGACCAGTCGATCGCACCCTCGTACCGCAAGGTCCCATTGTCCTGGGTGCCTCCGAGGACGATCGAAGGATCGAAGGGGTGCAGCGAGATTCCCGCGTAGAACTGTGTCAGCGCAAGGTTGGTGTTGAGCGAGGTCCACGAGCCGCCGCCGACGTTAGATCGGAATATGCCGCCGTCGTTGCCGGCATACACGACATCAGGGTTCTGCGGGTCGAACGCGAACGTATGCTGGTCGACGTGCATGCCCCCACGGATATTCGCGAACGACGTACCCCCGCTGGTCGAGCGGTAGATTTCGACGCCCCCAAAGTAGACCGTATCCGGGTTGGTCGGATGCACGGCGATAAACTGATCGTACCAACATTGCGAACTACAACTCGCGTTCGTGGCGGCGAGTTGGGCCCACGTCGTACCCCCATCGATAGTTTTCCAGATCCCCAATAACTGACCGGTCGAGGAGTTGTGCACGCTGGAGTAGAGGATGGAAGGACTCGATGGCGAGATCGTAATGTGGACGCGACCGATCGATCCGGTGGCCCATCCGTTTCCAACGTCCGTCCAAGAGATACCACCGTCGGATGATTTGGATACGTTGGCTCCCCGGCGGGCAGCGTACAACGTATCGGTGGCGGTCGGGTGCATGACCAGATCCGTCACCGTTCCGGTCAGTGTTTGGGTCAGTGTGGCGCCGCCATTGGTCGATCGATAGAGGCCAAAATCACTGGCAACGAAGATCGTAGTCGTGCTCGGGCTTCCGGCCGTTGTCGCGTCGATGAGAATTCGAGAAATCCTTGCTCCACCGGTGGGCGTCTGAAAGATGGATGCACCAAGGTTGGTCCACGATGCCCCACCGTTGGTCGAGCGGAGGATGCCGCACCCATAGTAGCTGTCGCCGGAAAAATGTTGCTCGCCGGTTCCGGCGTAGATGATTTCCGGATCGATCGGGTCGATCGCGATCGCCCCCATGGCCAGGGAGCATTCATTGTCGGTCAGAGGTGACCAGTTCGAGCCACCGTCGGTAGTCTTCCAAACGCCACCTTGGGCACCACCGATATAGATGGTGTTCGAGTTCGTGGGGTGCACGGCGATCGCCGAGATGCGGCCGATCGACGTGATGCTGATGGGAATGCCTTCAGGGCCGATCGGAGTCCATGAATTCCCGGCAATCGGGGGCGGTGAGCGCAGCAAATCGGGGCGCCGGAGTTCCTCGCGGGCTGCTTGAAGGGCGCCCGCCGGGACGCGATCGAACGGAAACGCGCGTTGCTGGTAGAAATACTCCCATCGACGGCGTGGGGTTTCCTGGGCGTGGAGCGCGTTGGCGAATCCCGTGACCAAGATTGTGAAGACGGTAAAGACGATGAAGACTGGTGATCGTCCAAGGTCGAAGGTCCAAGGTCGAAGGTCCAAAGACATTCGTTACTCTAGCCCCTTGTAAGGGTGAAGTTGACCGCATTGCTGGTGCCATGGGGTGTGGTCACCGTCACTCGATAATCGCCGGGCATGAGGACGAACGGTGGTACCTCGCCAGTGCTCGGTCGTTCCTTGGGTGCGAAGAACGTGATCTGCGTGCCGCTCTCAGTCGAGGCCAAATCGGGAATGCTGATATCGGCAAACGTCACGGTGTTTCCCTCGGAGGCAAAGCCCGTACCTGTGATGGTGAGCTCGATCGGGTAGGCCGTACCGGCGGGCCCTTCTGTGGGTGAGAGCGAGATGATGGCGGGCCCTGACGGGGCTGGAGCCTCACTACGGTTTGCTAGGGAGCACCCGAGAAACGTGCTTGCCAGTAACAGAGTGGGGATGAGAGCCAAACGCATCGAGAGAAGATAGACAGGCCAACGGCCAACAGCCAACGGCCCCACTGGAATTCTCCTCCCCAACCGTCTATACTGCCGCACCCGCTAGAGAGCCTGTTACCGGAACACAGTAGGATCCCCTTTGCCAATTCGAAACATCGCGATTATCGCGCACGTCGACCACGGGAAGACGACGCTCGTGGACAAGATGCTGCGTGAAACCGGTGTCTTCCGTGCCAATCAGCAGGTGCAAGAGCGCGTGCTCGACTCCAATCCATTGGAGCGTGAGCGTGGGATCACTATCGTGTCCAAGAACGCCTCCATTCGGTGGGGAGATGTGAAGATCAACCTCGTCGACACACCCGGGCACGCCGATTTCGGAGGTGAGGTCGAACGGATTCTCCGAATGATCGACGGTGTGTTGTTGCTAGTCGACGCGGCCGAGGGGCCCATGCCTCAGACGCGATTCGTCACGCGGAAGGCCCTCGCTCTCGGTTTGGCGCCGATCGTAGTCATCAACAAGGTCGACCGGCCCGATGCTCGGGCGGAAGAGGTGCACGACGAGGTGCTCGAGTTGTTCATGGAGCTCGAAGCCACCGACGAACAGCTGGATGCCCCCTTCCTGTACGCGTCCGCCAAAGAAGGTTGGGTGCTTGACCGGCCCCCGGCGCCTGGCACCCATCCAAGCCCTGATCTCGCTCCGCTATTCGAGGCGATCATCGCAAGTATTCCTGCGCCTAGGGCATCTACCGACGGTCCTTTCCAAATGCTGATATCGACGATCGACTATTCGTCGTACCTCGGCCGCATGGGAATCGGGCGCATCGAGCGAGGCCATGTGCAAGTCGGGGATCGGGTGGCTCTCCTGGATGTCGGGATGCCGGGGGAAGTAACGCCGGCGGAGGCACAGCAGGCGACCGTTGCCAAGCTCTTCGGTTTCGAGGGGCTGGACCGTGTGGACCTTCGCGAAGCCACTGCCGGCGACATTGTGGCGATCGCCGGGCTCGATGGGGTCGAAATCGGCAAGACGGTGACGGATCTGGAGCGGCTGGAGCGACTCGAAGGCATCGCGGTGGAGGACCCGACGATTTCCGTCGATTTCATGGTGAACGATTCGCCGTTTGCCGGGCGGTCTGGCAAGTTCGTGACGTCGCGCCAGGTGCGCGAGCGGTTGTACCACGAACTGCAACGGAACGTTGCGCTCGGCGTGCAAGATACGGACAAACCGGAAGTCCTTGCCGTGTCTGGACGAGGCGAACTCCACCTTTCCATTCTCATGGAGACGATGCGACGGGAAGGATACGAATTCCAGGTGAGCCGGCCCCGGATCATCTCTCGTATCGGAGATGATGGAACCCGGCTCGAGCCGTATGAGGAGCTCATAGTCGACGTCCCCGAGGACAAGGTGGGCGTCGTGATGGAGAAGCTCGGGCCTCGGAAGGGCGAAATGCTCGAGATGAAGAATTCCGGATCCGGACGCGTGCGGATGAGCTTCAAGATTCCGGCTCGCGGGTTGTTTGGCTATCGAGGGGAATTCCTCACCGATACCCGAGGCGAAGGTCTGTTGAATCATCGCTTCTACGAGTACGGACCGTGGAGTGGCGCCTTGGATGGGCGAACGCGCGGTGTCTTGGTGGCCGATCGGGAAGGGGTGTGCGTGGCGTACGCACTCTGGAATCTCGAAGAACGCGCCACCATGTTTGTGGCACCGGGAGATCCGGTCTACGAAGGGATGATCGTCGGCGAGCACGTCCGGCCCGGAGACCTTGACGTGAACGTGTCGAAGGGGAAGAAGCTAACGAATATGCGGACGACAGCGGCGGACGAGAACGTCCAACTCGAGCAGCCCCGTCAAATCACCTTAGAGTTGGCCCTCGAGTATATCGAGGACGATGAATTGATAGAGGTCGTACCAGAGGCGATCCGACTTCGGAAGCGCGCGTTGGGCGCGATCGAGCGGAAAAAAGTCGCGCGCCGGATGCGCGCTGCCAACGAATCGTAGAGACCAATCCCAACCCCTCACGAAAGGGGTTATGGAGGACAGCGCCATGTTGGTCTTGGACAGGTCGCACCCAGCTGGAGTCGTCACCGTGCAGGATGATGAATTTGACGATGACGCCGTCGATTTCGAGGAAGACGACGAGTGCACCGACGCCGATGACGAAGAAGAGGATTACGAGGACGAGGATTACGATGACTATGCCGATACCTTCGATGACGAGCCCAAGCGCGGCGATAAGCATAGCGATGAAGAGTGGGAGTGACCGTGGCCGTCGATAGTCAATCGTCAATCGCCCATCGTAACCACTGACCCGGCGGATCGGTGTTGGGGATGAGGAGTAGCATAGTTAGATTATTCCGCCTTTTGGGGCCAGTAGCTCAGGTGGTTAGAGCGCACGCCTGATAAGCGTGAGGTCGGAGGTTCAAGTCCTCCTTGGCCCATAAAGACTTAGCCCACGTTTCGTGGGCTTTTTTTTGCCCAATCCCTTGGACTTCCCCGGGTCCACTAGACACCTCCGGGCTAGCTTTTGAGCTTAGGAGGAAGACCGATGAGTCGTCAACGCTACACCCCGGAGTTCAAAGATGAAGCGGTCCGACAGGTCGTGGA
>JBDHLU010000009.1:0-45893 GCA_039656555.1 Gemmatimonadota bacterium
CGGCTGCTCCGTATCGCGGTATTGCAGAACCGACGTCCGCGAAATGACTCGCTCGAACGCCGAGAGCTGTTGCAGTTCCGCGATCAATGCGTCGTGGATTCCATCCACGAAAACATTCTGTCCGCTGTCGCCCGACAGATTGTCCAGCGGTAATACGGCGACCGACGTGATACCGGTGGCCGGGGTGACCCAGGGTCTCCACAACAACCCAACTGCTGCGATGATCACGAATGCGCTCGTTGCGACCCACACCCACGGAGATCCTTGTGCAGCGCGGGGGGGGCTGGGGCTGTTGTCACTGTCTACGAGAGCGGTCGCGAATTCCGCCGCCGTTGGGAAGCGGTCCGTCGGAATCTTTGCCAGCGACCGATGCACGGCCGCCGCGACGTGTCGGGGAACCGTATCACGCAGGTCCCCGACAGGCGTCGGGGATTCCGAAAGCAGGCGCGCGAGGATCGCCTGCGCGGTGTTCCCAGTGTGAGGCGCCTCTCCCGTCAGCATCTCGTAGAGCACCGCCCCCACGGCGTAGACATCACACCGCCTGTCGACCTCCCAGTCACCCGTGACCTGTTCGGGGCTCATGTACTGCGGCGTCCCCATCGACACACCAGTTTCGGTCAGGCGCGTCCCTTCGGATTTTGCGAGTGCGATGCCGAAGTCAGCCACCATCGGACGACCATCATGCAACAGAATGTTCTCGGGCTTGATGTCGCGATGGATCACTCCTTGCCGATGCGCGTAGTCGAGGGCATCCGCGACGGCGGTCGCAATGCTGACCGCCTCCTCGATGCCAATCTGCATCTCGCGGTTCAGCTTGTCGCGTAGCGTCTCACCGTCGATGAACGGCATGACGTAATAAAGGAAGGAGTCCGCTTCTCCTGAATCGAACAACGGCAGAATATTCGGGTGTTGGAGATTCGCCGTTGTCGTAATCTCCTGCACGAACCGCTCGGCACCCAGCACCGCCGCAAGTTCGGGGCGTAGCACTTTAACCGCGACCTTACGCTTGTGCTTCAGGTCTTCGGCCAGGTAGACGGTCGCCATCCCGCCTTCGCCGAGGCGACGCTCGATCCGGTAGCGATCGGCGAGGGCGGTCGAGAGGTGGGATGTGTTCTCAGGCATGGGCAAAGATGCACGATGTCATGACAATTGGCGAGGCAATCTGAAAGCGGGTGCGGGGGTGGTTCCCCAGGTTACATTTGGGTCCTTCCACGGGTAGCACCGTGTTCCATAACATCGATCTCGTATTCAGGAGCGATCAAGTGAGTAGCAACGTTGCAGATAGATCGAAGTGGTCCGCTCGGTACCTGCTCCTTTTTTCGCTCGCGGCGGTCGGGTGCGCCACCTCTGATCCGGCGGTGACGCCCGCTCCGGAGCAATCGGTCGTGGTCAACGCCGATCACCTCCGACAACTCTTGTTCGCTTTTGCCGATGACTCCATGCAAGGCCGGAAGGCGGGCGAACAGGGCAGCTACATGGGCACGACGTTCTTGGCCTCGCAGGCTCGGCACTACGGACTCGAGCCGGCAGGGGAGAACGGGACCTACTTCCAAACCATCCCGCTTCGGGTGCGTAAGGTGTTCGCAAATCTTTCTGTGGCGGGCGAAGACCTGGAACTCGAAACAGACATCCTGCCTATTCCACCGATCCAAGGCATTCCTGTGGGTATCGCCGGTAACGTCGACGGCGTCCCCATTGTCTATGGTGGCCAAGCGGGCGGCGCCGATGAGATTGCAGGCGACCTGGGCGTGGGGAAGGTCGTCGTGCTTGCCGCTGCCGCCGGGCCAAACGGTCCGGGGTTTTCGGTGGCACGGTCGAGCCTGCAAAAGTTTGTTCAGGCCGCTGCCGTCGTCATCGTGAATCTGGATTACGCACCACCGGGATTGGTGGGCTTTCTCTCTGCGCCGAGTACGTACCTCGATGAAGACGACAGCGACCCTGGTGCGCTCCCGCTCTTGATGGTGGTAACGGATCGAGTGGGTGAGCTGATGCTGGGCGGGTCGTTGGAAAACTTGGAGCCCGGAGCCGAAGGCCGGCCGCTACACGGCAGCTTCGGGTTTACCGAGGAGGAATCCAATGCACCGGCACGAAACGTCGTTGCGGTCCTCCGCGGGAGCGATCCCGCCCTCTCCTCGGAGTATGTCGTGATCTCAACGCACAACGACCACATCGGCGTGACGTCTTCCGCGGTCGATCACGATTCGCTTCGAGCTTTTCTCGAGGTGGTCCGCCCGGGCGGCGCCGACAGTCCCCAGCGCGACGCGACAGTCGAAGAACAGGAACGGATACAGGAGATTCTCAGCACCCTGCGGCAGCAGCATGGTGGGCGAGCGGATTCGATCTATAACGGGGCCGACGACGACGGGAGTGGAAGCGTAGCCGTCTTGGAAGTGGCGAGAGCATTGGCCGCCGCGCCGCAGAGGCCACGTCGCTCGATTCTGTTCGTCTGGCATACCGGCGAAGAGTTGGGGCTGTTTGGTGCTCAGTACTTCACGGATCATCCGACCGTACCGCGCGACGCCATCGTGGCCGACATCAACGCGGACATGATCGGGCGCGGGAGGGCGGACGACGTTGAAGGCGGAGGCCCCGGGTACCTGCAACTGATTGGATCTCGTCGGCTATCCACGGAACTGGGCGATATGGTCGAGGCGGTGAACACCGATGAAAACCACGGGTTCACGTTTGACTACGCGTTCGATGCGGATGGACATCCCGAGAACTACTACTGCCGCAGCGACCACTACATGTATGCCCGTTACGGCATACCCATCGTCTTCATGAGCACGGGTGGGCACCGCGACTACCACCAGTTAACAGATGAGCCGCAATACATCGACTACGACAAGCTGGCTCGGGTTGCCGGGTTCATACAGGCTCTCGCCGTGCGAGTCGCCAACCTGGACCATCGCGTCGTCGTCGACAAGCCGGTGCCGGACATCAACGCGCCGTGCAGGCAGTGAGGTAGGTGGGTTCGAGGCCGACCATGACGCCCAAAAGCAACGTTCCCAACGAGATAACCGGATGCAGGTGCCACTGCTAACTCGCTCACGCCAAGCTAGGGTAACGCGTCACCCGTAGCAGGTGACGAGTGACCCGTACCGGATGAAGCGTGACCCGCGTCGGATGAAGCGTGATCCAGGACGGTTACGTCCGAAACAGCGTCTCCTCGCGATTGAACCACTTCACGCAAAACGCGATTCCCGCGGACGCCAAGATGACGAGCGAGATGTACGACAGCGTCAGATGGAGTGGCTGAATCGTCCCGGCAATCACTTCCTTCGTTGCAAGTGAGACATTCAAGACCGGTATCAACGCGGTGGTGACGCTCAAATCGATGCCCGGCATCAAGCCGACGGCGACCGGCACGATCACGACGATCGTCAGCGGCGTCAGCGTACTCTGCGCTTCCTTGAACGACTTGGAGTGAATCGACAACCCCAGTATCATCGCCGCCAAAAACGCCGTGAGGGGCACGAGGAGGCTGCCAATGATCAACACGACCTTCACGTTCAGGATATTCCACACCACCTCCAGCACCTGCGGTGGAATATCCGCGGTCATCCGAACGCCCAAATAGAGGCCGACCATCGACAACATGGCGGACGAGAACCCAATGAGCGCAACGACGAAGAACTTCCCGAGCACGATCTCGAGTCGGCTCGCGGGAGAGGAGAGAATGGTTTCCAGCGTGCCGCGCTCCTTCTCCCCCGCTCCCAGGTCGATCCCAGGATACATGCATCCGGTAAACGCCAGCAGAATGAACAGATAGGGCAAGAAACCACCAACTGTCTTCCCCAAGACCTCCTGCAGACTCGCGATATCGACTCGTACGATCGCGATCGCATCGAAGATCTGCTCCTCCAGACCGCGGGCCCGGATTCGGCCGGACACGATGTCGTCATCATACGCGTCGATCGCATCACGCATTCGGCGTTCGGTGACGTTGAGCTGATTCGACGATCTGAAATAGATGCTCAACGAGGCCTGAAGGTCCGCTGACACCAGGTCTCCAAACGATGCCGGCACCACAATCGCACCGTCGAGCGAGTCGGCGCGAATCAGGGAGTCGATATCCCTCTCGGCGATTCCGGCAACGACAACGAACAGCGTATCGCCCACAATACGCTCGCGGAGTTCGGGTGCATGCTCGCCCCCGATGAATGCGACCGTGCTCTTCTCTGCCTCGGCCTTCGCCACCATCCGCTGTCCGAGCTTTGCCATGAGTCCGATCAAGAGCGGGATGAGGGCCAGCGGGACGACAATCATGGTGATGAGGGTCCGCTTGTCGCGGATGGTGTCCGTGAATTCTTTCTTGAAGATCGTCAGGGTCCGAGTCATTTTACGCCTCCCCCACCAATTGAATGAACTCGTCCTCGTAGCTCGGTTGCGTCATCTGTGCTTCAAACTCCTCCTTCGTTCCGCTGAAGAACAGGCGGCCGTGGTGAATGATGGCAATGTCATCGCACAAGAGCTTGACTTCGCCCATGAGATGGGTGGAAAACAGCACCGTCTTCCCCTGATCCCGACACGTTCGAATCAGATTCACGATGGCCCGCGACGTCATCACGTCCAGACCAGCGGTCGGCTCATCGAACACGACGACTTCTGGATCGTGAATGATCGTGCGTGCGATCGAGACCTTCTGCCGCATGCCGGTGCTGAGTTGTGAGATGCGGCGCTTCGCGAACTCATCCATATCGAGGGCCCCGAACACCTCTCGACGGCGAGTTTCAAACTGATCCGCATCGAGACCATGGAGGTTGGCGAAGTACCGGACCATTTCCGTCGCGGTGAGTCGATCGTACAGCCCAGTGTTCCCCGTGAGGAATCCGATGTGCTCCCGCACTTTCTGAGGCTCGGCAACGCCATCAATGCCGTCGACCCAGAATCCCCCGGCCGTCGGCTTGAGCATCGTGGCAATTATGCGGAGCGCCGTCGTCTTGCCCGCCCCATTTGGGCCGATCAACCCGAACACGCGGCCAGGGTGGCATTCGAAACTGATCTTGTTCACGGCTCGGATCTTCCCGTCGACCAACACGTCGGGATCCAGCTCCTTGCGGAGCTTCCGGCTCACTTTGAAATGCTTGCTGAGTTCCGAAACTTTGATCATTCCTGCTCCTCATCCTAGATGTTACGACGCGAGGGCGGTCGAGAGGCGGGAGACGCTCTCGGTGATGGAACATAAGATGAGCCAGAAAGGACAGCAGGGACAGACTATCGACGGTCCCACTTGGGGGCGCAACGGAAAAACGGCCGCTCTGAAGAGCGACCGTCGAACACGCTTAGCGAAATACGCCGCCACGGAATCGAACCGTGAACCTACTGATTAAGAGTCAGTTGCTCTGCCAATTGAGCTAGCGGCGCAGGAGAGAGGAGAATGTCGCCACAGGGAGGGAGGATCACAAGTGCACGGTCGCCCGCAGCGTCCGGCCACACTCTGCACATGCCAAGGACCGTGGCAAAATCCAGCGTCCGCCCGCTTCGAAATCCTGCTCCTCCCCGCAATCCGGACAGGTACCATGGATTCGCATCGTGACTTCGTCAGCCCGGAGGCGGGACACGAACACATAGATCCCAAAGAAGAAGAATCCAGGCACCAGCAGGAAATGCGCGACCGGAATGAACACGGTGCCGGCGGCGACCAACCAACTGAGTCCGAGTCCCTTGAGCGCGCGAACCCAGCGCTCCCCCCTATTAAAGGAAAAGACTTCGGCTTCCCCACCGGCCGGCCCATCGGCATATCCCACGATGTCGAACTGCTGTGCTCGAACTTCCGGCATCTCCGCCTCCTGTCCCTCCTGTCCCCCCTGTCCCCCCTGTCCCCCCTGAACATCTCCCGCCGCCCGGGTTACTACCCACTGTCCGTCACCTAAACCCGTTACATTCCCTGGTCGAATGCTCACACCACTACTCGCCGCGAGCGTGACTACGCTCGTGACATTCCAACAAGACACGACGAAGCGCGACACGATCATCCGCATGGAAGAGTATGTGGTGGAGGCAACGCGCGCGGCCGACAGGGACAAGATGGAAGAGGTCACGGCCCTTTCCATAACACTTCCCACCGTGAGCGGCCGGGCATCCAGCCCGGTGGCGGCCGACCTCTTCCGCGATATGACGGGCGTACACGTACAACAGACGTCAGCCGGCCAAGGCGCCGTGGTGTTGCGGGGGCTGGTGGGAAATCAGGTTCTGATGCTGGTCAACGGCGTCCCGATGAACAACGGGACGTACCGTGACGGCCCTGGGCAGTACCTCGCGACCATCGACCCGGAGACCATCGAACGCATCGAGATCATACGCGGCCCGGCATCGGTCCTCTATGGCTCCGATGCGCAAGGCGGCGTGATCAACATCATCACCAAACCGCACACGTACGTCGGAGAGCGAAGCGTGCGCTTGGCAGGCAACGCCTCGACATCGAACCTCGGGTACCGCGCTCGGTTTTCGGCAGGATACGACACCGACAAATGGCGCTTCGGCTTTGGCGGCACCCTGCAATACGCCAACGACCTCCGCGCCGGCGGCGGCCTTGGCCGTCAGACGCCGACGGGTTTCGACGCCGCCGGTCTCGACGCCGAGGTCGTGTTCATGCCCAACAGCAAGAGCACCTTCAGCGGCGTGGTTCAACACTTCAACATGGAAGATGTCCCGCGGTACGACCGCTATGTCGACTTTCGCGCACCCGTGCCGGGTTCCGACGTGGAACACCTGTTCAGGCCGCAGACCCGCCAACTCGGCTACGCCCGATACACCTACGAGGGCGGGTTCGGGTGGCTCAACCAACTCGATCTCACGGGGAGCATTTCGATCCAACGCGAAGGGCGGCACCGCGTGCGTCGATCGGACCCCAACCTACTCACCAACTGGCGCGATGACGTATACACCCCCGGCCTGAGTGCCGTTGGGAAGAGCATCCTGGATGTCGGATCCAACGCACTCGGTCTGACGTGGGGCGCCGAGTACTATCACGATCAGATGAACAGTAGTGGCACGATTGAAGACCTGACCACCGGAGACCAGACAGAGATCGTGCGCCAGGGCGAGGACGGCGACATTCCATCAGGCAACTTCCCCGATGGCGCGACCGCCGACCGGTTTGGGGTCTTCTTGTCGGGTGAGTACCACCTCATCCAGCGGATCACGGTCACCGCCGGGGCACGGTTTAGCCTGTTCCGTAGCGAAGCGGACAACGGCATCGAACTCGGCGGAAGGGTACTCAACTCGTCATCCGCACTGACCGGGCAGATCGGCGTGGTGACGGCCCCACACGAGAATTGGCGGATCGCCGCCAGGGTGGCCCAGGGATTCAGAGCGCCGAACTTGTACGACCTGACCCGCGCAGGCCCCGTGCCCGGAGGTATCTCACTCCCGAATCCCGACGCCAAGTCTGAGAAATCGGTCTCCTCCGAACTGTCCGTCCGGTACGGAACCTCCACGACCGCCTTCGACGTCACGGGCTACTACACGACGATTACGGACTTCATCGATCGCGCCCCTGGCGTATTCAATGGAGACACCCTTTTCCTCGGGGAACGTGTGTTCCAAGGAATGAATGTTGGGAAAGCACGGGTGTACGGGCTCGAGGCGGAGGCGGCACAAGAGATTGGTCCCATCGAGGGCCGCGCCAACCTGGTGTACACGGTCGGGGATCAGACACCAACGAGCGGTGTGGAATCGCCGATGTCGAAGATCCCGCCCCTTGGCGGCACTGTGGCGTTCCGATGGGGCCACCCCACCAAGCCCATCTGGGCCGAATACCTGTTCCGCTGGGGCACCTTGCAGGACCGCCTGGGAACGCGAGACGAGAGGGACACGCGAATCGCCGTTGGAGGCACGCCCGGATACAGCGTCCATGGTGTTCGGGCCGGCGCCTCGCTCACCTCCAATCTGGACCTTGCCGTCGGCTTCGAGAACATCGCCGACAAGCTGTACCGGACTCATGCCAGCGGCGTCGATGCGGCTGCTCGACACGTTTGGATTGGGGTGAATTGGGTCGGGAGCTTCTAGGGACCGCCGATCGTCAATCGATGATCGTCAATCGACCGCGCCACCTCGGGCCCCGGTTGCGTGGCAAATGGCATCCGGCGATATTCTTGCGCCCACGGCGGTATCGTCTAGGGGACTAGGACGCAGCCCTCTCAAGGCTGAAACACGGGTTCGAATCCCGTTACCGCTATTCCCATACTACAGTGCTGCCCTCATCGTCTAACGGTTAGGACACCACTCTTTCAAGGTGGAGATAGGAGTTCGATTCTCCTTGGGGGTACTGTGGTTCTCGATTGACACCTGCGCCCAATCTTGCCTTAGGGACGGTTGGAAACCTCGGGTACGGTTCGGGCGTAGGTCTCGGTGAGGGGTTGATCATGCAAACTGACGAATATTCTAACGTATCGCCCAAATCACGGGGCATCACGCTCGCATTGAACGTGTGCATCGGGGTCTTCGGTGCCCATCGATTCTACGTCGGGAAGACCATGACCGGCCTTCTCCAAGCGGTCACATTGGGCGGAATGGGACTGTGGTGGCTCTACGACCTGATCCTGATCACAGCGGGAGGGTTCCGGGATGCCGACGGCCGGCGCGTCTTGTCTTGGGCGGAAGCCGACGCGCCGACGGAACGCCTCGAACTCAAGGGCGAGGGTCTTCAGCTTCTGCTCGAAGAGGTCGATACCCAGCGAATGGAAATCGGCGAACTCGGTGAGCGCGTCGATTTCCTCGAGCGGATGTTGACCCAGGCGAAGGAGCGAGGAGCGTTGCGCGACGGGTAGATCCACCGGTCCGCCTGTCCCACTGTAGAGGTTGACTCCCTGCCCTCTCAACGCTATTGGGAGGGGGATGATTCCACCCCGACAACCCCGGCGCCGCTCGTCCGACGCCGAATTTGCCCGCATCCAGCGACGCCTCCGGCTCGCCCTTGGCGCGCTGATGCTCGTCACCCTCGTGGGGGTGTTGGGGTTCGTAATCATTGCTCAAGGCGAACACAGCGCCATCGACGCCATCTACATGACCATCATTACGCTGACGACCGTCGGATTCACCGAAGTCATCGACATGACGGACAATCCCGCCGGCCGCATATTTACGGTCGTACTCTTGCTTGGTGGCATGGGCATTGTGGCCTACACAGTTCCCATGGTGGCCGCTCTATTCATAGAGGGACAGCTACACAACATCTTCGCGAGACGACGCATGCAGAAAACGATCAGTCAGATGTCGAATCACTACATCGTCGGCGGCGACGGCGCGTAGACTTGGTATGCCGTCGAGGAACTCTTAGGTACCCACCGGCCAGTGGTGTTGGTGACGCCGTCGGAGAGTCTGTTGACCGACATTCAAGAACGCGTCGGCGAGATCCCGGCCATCATGGGCGACCCGAGCGATGACGATGTCCTCCTGGAAGCCGGAATCGACCGCGCCGCTGGGGTGGTCTTGAGCATGCTCGAAGACAAAGACAACGTGCTGGGTGTGATCACGGCCCGCCGCCTGAATCGCACAGCCAGGATCGTGGCGGCAACACGGGTCCAGGAAACGATCCCGAAACTTCAAGCGGCGGGGGCGGATGCAGTGGTCAGCCCTAGTCGCATCGGTGGGCTGAGAATCGCCTCCGAACTCGTTCGCCCCAAGGTCGTGTCGTTCCTCGATCATATGCTGCGCGACAAGGGTGGGTCATTGCGCGTCGAAGAGGTCACGATACCTTCGACCGCCAACGTGGCCGGCCGCACACTCGCCTCGCTCCAGATCAATGAGACCGCAGGTGCCGTGTTGCTGGCCCTCAGAAAGCCGGATAGCGGAGAAGTCGTGTTCAAACCCGACGCCGATACGGCGTTGGAACCGGGACTCACCATTATCGTCATGGCCGACCACGAAGGATTGGCTCGTATCGGTGTGAGTCTCGAACGTACAACTGGGGCGGCACCAAGCCCGGCCGGCCAAAGCTCCTAGTCAGGTATGCACGAAGAGGTCGTCACCACTGTCGTTGGCATCATCGGCCTTCTGCTCGTTGCGGCGGCGACCGCGATCGGTCTCAAGCGGGCACGACTTCCGTATACCGTCGGTCTCGTTCTCGTAGGATTGGTTCTCGGGGCGCTGGCGCACCGCACGCCATTCCTCGAGCCGTTCCAACAACTGCAGCTTTCTCCTGAGCTCATCCTCTTCGTGTTCCTTCCAACACTCATTTTCGAATCGGCGTTCAGCCTCGATAGTCGATTGCTTTCGAGGAATCTCGCTCCGGTCCTCACCCTGGCGGCGCCAGGATTGCTCATCTCGACGGCCATCGTCGGGGGAATGCTCTCCTGGCTCACGCCGCTCGATCTCGGCCCCGCGTTGCTCTTCGGAGCGTTGATCTCCGCGACCGATCCGGTCGCCGTTATAGCGTTGTTCAGGGAGGTTGGAGCACCCAAACGCCTCGCCATATTGGTCGAAGGCGAGAGCCTGTTCAACGACGCGACCGCCATCGTGTTGTTCGGCATCATTTTCGAAGTGCTGCGGGGTGGAACCCTCGATGCCGCGACGGTAGGGAGCGGCGTTCTCGAGTTCCTGTTCGTCTTCATTGGAGGTCTCCTAGTTGGTGCCGCGATTGGCTACATCATGATTCGGTCGATCGCCCTGGCCAAAGACGAACCACTGGTAGAAGTAGCACTCTCTACCGTAGTGGCCTATGCTGCATTCATCGCGGCCGATCATTACCTACACGTGTCGGGTGTGATGGCGACCGTGGGGGCTGGGTTGGTCGTCGGAACGCTGGGATCGACCCGGTTCTCTCCCGCCGTGAGGTCCTACCTCCATCAGTTCTGGGACTACGCCGCATTCGTCGCCAACAGCCTCATCTTCTTGATGGTTGGGATCTCGGTGAGCCTTCGTGGAGTGCTCGACCATATCGGCATCATTGGCTGGGCGGTGTTGGCGGTATTGATCGCCCGCGCGCTCACGGTGTACGGGCTCATCCCGATCGTGAGCCGATTGCCCAACGCCGACCCGATCGACGGACGCATGCGAACGGTGATGTTCTGGGGAGGGCTCCGGGGCGCCGTCGCACTTGCCCTTGTCTGGTCTCTCCCTGAGTCCTTCGCGCCACGTGAGCTCTTGATCCCACTCGCAGTCGGGATCGTGTTGTTCACGCTTCTTTCCGGCGGGTTGACCATGGCTCCGCTCATTCGAGCGCTCGGCCTCAATGCGCCGACTCTCGTCGAGCACGTTGCAAGCGCCCAAGCCAACCTTGCAGCGAAACGCGCAGCTCTCGGCCGGCTGGGCGACCTGGTGAGCACCGGGCATTTCTCCAACCGACTCCTGGGAGAGGTCGAATCTCAGTATGAGGAAGAGGTCTCTGCCGCCGAGGCGCAGGTCGCTGCGGTGCAAAAACAGTGTACCGTCGACGACATGCGCCTGGTGATATGGTCGGAAGCGCTCACCACCGAGCGCACCGCGTATCGAGACCTCTTCGATCACGGCGTCATCTCTGAGCCCGTGTACAAGGAACTGGAACTCTCGAACGAGTTGCGCCGCGACCGGCTGAAGCGTGGCATGTTCCCTACCAAGCTCCTAGCGGCAACGCCACTCGAGGTGAGGCTCACAGATCGCTTCTTCCGCCTAGTGGCCTCGATCGCGCCGCGGGCGCGGATGGTGCGACGTCACCGGATCCGGGCGCTCGCCGCGCAGTACGAACTCGGATCGGCCGCCGTAGAGGGGAGCCGACGAGTGGTTGATGAAGTCCAGCATCTCGGGGCGCTCTCACACGCGCCCGCCGATCTCATCGAAGAATGCCGGAGCGCCTACCGGGCCATTGGCGAGACCGCCATGAACCAGATCGACGAAATCGCCGAACATTTCCCCGAGTACGTGCAAGCCGTCCAGCGACAGACAGCCCGGCGGATGGCGCTCGATGGCGAGTCCGACGCTATCCGCGACCTCGCACACAGTGGTGGGATTCCAGACTCCGTCGCCCGAGCAGCGCAGCACGACATTCAGGCCGCGTTGGAACAGCTTGCGCGACAACCCGTGGCAGAGCTAGCTCCGAAGCCCGAAGAACTCTTGGCAAGGGTTCCCTTCTTTGAAGACCTGAGCCCCGAACATTTTGGACGCATTGCCGACGCCCTCGTCCCGCGAACCGTGTTGTCGGGTGAGGCCATCATCAATCAGGGTGAGCGTGGCCGCTCGTTATTCCTCATCGCGCGCGGCGTCGTCGCTGTCCTGATTTCACAGGTCGGTGGACCACCTCGACGCGTGGCGTCGCTCCACGCCGGCGACTTCTTCGGTGAAATGGCACTCCTCTCCGCCGCACCACGTAACGCGACTGTGCAAGCCGTCACGGGGTGTCAACTCTACGAACTGGCCAAGCGGGATGTCGACGCGATTTGCGAGACCTTCCCGGGAATCAAACGAGCACTCGTCAGTGCCTTTGAGTCGAGGAGCTCAGACACGGTGACACCGGTAAGGCGATCGTCGGGGTATTACGAGGTTTGAGAGCGTCGATCGACTATCGACGATCGACTATCGACGATTGACGGCCCCATACCGAAAACACCCCACTACGTGATCGTTCACCATGCCCGCAGCTTGCATGAATGCGTAGCAGATCGTCGATCCCACGAACTTGAGTCCTCGGCTCTTGAGATCGGCACTCATCGCATCCGACTGCTTGGTCGTCGCGGGAATCTGTTTCATTGTCCGCCATTTGTTGACTCTCGTTTTCCCGCCAACGAACTGCCAGATATAGGCGTCGAACGTTCCGAACTCATCTTGAATATGGAGAAACTGCTTCGCGTTCCCGATCGTCGCAACAATTTTTTGGCGGTTCCTGATGATCCTCTCGTCCTTCACCAACCGCTCAACCGACCGTGAGTTGAAGCGCGCGATCGCCGTCGGTTCGAAGTCAGCAAACGCACGCCTGAATCCGTCGCGCTTGTTCAAGACGATTGCCCAACTCAGGCCTGCCTGAAAAGCGTCGAGCACCATGAACTCGAACAGCTTGCGATCATCGTGTACGGGGACACCCCATTCGGTGTCGTGATACGCGATCATTACGTCGTTGGCTTTGGACCAGTCGCAACGAGTGGGGACGGTAGTCATCAAGCGGACGACAACACGTGAGCGAGTTCGCCGAGTGTCGAGTATTCGAAGGTAGGACGCGCGTCACCACCGGGAGACTCGCCCTTGCGATTGATCCAGATGACGGGAACGCCAAACGCGACAGCCGGTTCCACATCGTGGAAGTAACTCTGTGCGACGTGAACCCACTCCTCGCCACCCGCAATCTCGCGCGCGCGTTCGAAATGAGCGAGAGCAGGCTTGTACGAGCTCAAATCCTGAGCAGTCACGAGAAAGGCAAACGACACCACAAGATGGCGGAGCGTTCCCGCAAGTAAGTCATTGTCGACATTGGACAGAATCCCTAGCCGGTGTCCCTGCTTGCGCAATTGCTCGAGCGCCGCATTGGTATCCGGGAAGGGCTTCCACAACGGTAGACTGTCGGCCAGAAAGGACGCGTTGCCCTCGGCGAGTTCCCAACTAGATCGATTCGCGATACCGAGCGCCACTTCGCGCAGCACATCACGATATGGCTTGAACCCTGCAGATTGTATCTGTGGTTCGACTTCGGCATGAATGCGGAGAACGGTTTCCCGATCCAGTGTTACGCCGTCCCTAGCAGCAGCCTGGATACACGCATCGCTGATGCCAGATTCCCAATCGATCAGCGTGCCGTAACAGTCGAAGGTGAGAATCATAGGGACGTCAATCTTCGATCGCCGACCGTCAACGGCCCGTTACCAATGATCGATAGATCGCGCGGACGTTCATCGGGAACCAGGCTTCGTATTGGCCCCAACTCTCGTATTGCGGCAGCCGTACCCGTTCGGCCGCTTCGTCTTCGGTCCAGCCGTTGTCGATGGCCTGTTGCACGGCTGCGCGGAGTGAACCGTAATACTGACCTTGACGTCGGACGGCAGCTGGATCGCCCGCCGGGCCGTGCCCGAATACGATCGTATCGAACTCCAAGGTCATGAGACGTTCCAAAGCCCCGTAGAAATCAGGGAAGTGGTAGTCCGGAAGATCTTGGTATCCGACGCGATCATTCGAAACGAAATCGACCGCAAAGGCTACGCGGACGTCGGGAACGAGCACAACCAGCATGTTGTCGCTGTGACTCTTGCCTAGGTAGTACAGCTCGATGGCCCGACCGCCAAAGTGCAGAGTCATCCGATCGGTGAACGTGACATCCGGTGCCGGAAGATCAGGCCCCGCATCGACGAGCTTCGCAGAGGCATTATCCTGCGCGATCACCGGAACCCGCTCTCCGAACGCGTCCATGAGCACACGCGCACCGGTCGCATGATCGGCGTGATCATGGCTGTACACCACGGCCCGGAGCCTGGCACCTGGCGCCACACGCTTGATCTCGGCAGCGAAACGACTCGCTGCTAGAGTGGAAATCGGATCGACCACTACCACACCATCGTCTGTCACTACCATGAAACCGTTGTGCGACTGGAAACGAAACTGGTACACGCCTTCCGCAATCCGTGTCGTTGCGAAATCCTGGGCCAGTACCGGCGAGCTGGAGACCGCCAAAAGTAACAGCAGGGTCACGGGTCGCATGTGGTGCTCCTTGAGAGGCCTCGACTATCGACGATCGACCATCGACCGTAACCTATAATGGTAGGGCATCACGACGATTTCCAGGGGCAACGGGGGGACGAAGAATGACACTAACAATCACCTATCTCGGACATGCCGGTTTCTTGTTGACGGATGGTTCTGCCACGGTCGCGATCGACCCATGGTTGACCGGAAACCCCATGGCGACCATGTCGGCCGACGCCATCGCCTGCGATGCGGTGATCGTCACCCACGGTCACGCAGACCACATGACCGATGTCGAACAGATTGCCAAACAGAACGACGCCACGGTCTTCGGTGCCTGGGAGGTTCACGAGTACCTCGTTGAGCGCGGACACCAAAAGACCGAACCCGGCAATGTCGGGGGGAAGATCTCTGCCGACTGGGGGTGGGTGGCGTTCACGCCGGCCCTCCACTCGTCGTCATTCGAGGCGCGCTACATGGGCATGCCGATGGGCGCGGTGGTCAACATCGCTGGAATGTCAGTCTATCACCTCGGCGACACCGGGCTCTTCACCGATCTCAAGCTCATGGGCGAACTCTACCGACCCGATATTGCGTGCATCCCCGTGGGAGACCGTTTCACGATGGGCCCAGAGCTCGCATCTATGGCCGCCGAATACATTAAGCCACGCGTGGCCATCCCAATTCACTACAAGACGTTTCCACTCCTGACCAGTGACATCTCGGGCTTCGCTCCCAAGGGAGTCGAAGTGAAGGAGATGGAGCCGGGCGAGGTGTGGGAGGTGTAGGGCCAGGACGGAGAAAGAGCAAACTCCCCATCCCCTTTCCCCGTCCCGTCCCACCCCGTACTATCAATTATCGTCCTCCCGGAGGTTCCCATGGCCACCGTCAACGATATCCTCAACGTCAAGGGTCATGAGGTCGTAACCGTGTCCCCAAAGTCCACGGTAATCGACGCATCTCGCCTGATGAACCAGGCCGGAATTGGTGGGGTAGTGGTGGTCGAGTCGGAAAAGGTGGTTGGGATTTTCACGGAGCGAGACGTGCTCAGACGCGTCGTTTCGGACCAGCGCGATCCAGCCAAGACACTGGTCTCGGAAGTCATGACCGCCGACGTATTCACCGTCCGCCCCGACACCCCACTCGATGGTTGCTCGAGTCTCATCACCGCGAAGCGTATCCGACATATCCCAGTGGTGGATGATGGGGGCATGCGCGGGATCATCACGAGCGGCGACCTCCTGGCCCACCAGGTCCGCGAGCAGCAAGACACGATCGACTACCTGAACCACTATGTGCACGACCTCCGGTAGGGGGATGACACGAGATGCGTGAGTTACCCCCGAACTTCTACGAATCGATCTTCGAGCACCTCCACATTGGCCTGAAGGTGTGGAAGCTGGAGGACCCTGAAGATCCGGGGTCCCTGCGCCTCATTGCCTCCAATCTTGCCGCATCGGGCGCCACCGGAGTGAAACGAGAACTCGTGCTCGGCAAAACGATTGCCGAAGCGTTTCCCGATGCCGTTCCGGACGGCCTCGCCGCCGCGTGGGCCGAGGTCGCAACAAGCGGAAAGGCAAAGGACATGGGCGAAATCGTCTATAGCGATCCTCGTATCCGCGAGGGGGTCTTCAGTGTCTTCGCGTTTCCCCTGCCCGACAACACGGTTGCGGTCGCTTTTGAGAACATCACCCGCCGCAAATGGGAAATCGCGGCCGTCGAGCGAAAGGCTTCGTTCATCCACCTCCTTAAGAGCGTAGCGGTGAGCGCGAACGAGACTGACTCCTCTGACATCGCGTTCCAGGAGTGCCTAGATGACGTGTGCAAGCACACGGGGTGGCCTATCGGGCACGTGTATCGCGTAGATCCTGGAGGCGACTCCCTTTCCCCAACAACCCTGTGGCACATCGATGACGCCGAGCAGTTCAGGACGTTCCGCGATGTGACCGAGCGGACACCGTTCGACCGCGGAGCGGGATTGCCGGGCCGGGTGCTCGCCGACGGCAAACCTCATTGGATCATCGACGTTATGGAGGACGACAACTTCCCGCGTGCCCGCGCCGTGAAAGACCTGGGCGTCAAAGGGGCGTTCGGGTTTCCGGTGATGTTCCGGCGCAAGGTCGCTGCGGTGCTCGAGTTCTTCTCTCCAGAACCCAAGGTCCCGGATCATCTGCTGCTCGACGTGATGGAACAGGTAGGAATTCAGCTTGGGTGCGTGATCGAACGCGAGGATCGCAGGGCACCCTAAGTCGTTCATTTTCATTGACATAGGTATATTATCGGGGGTGTATCCCCCTGGGCCTATTGCCGACCGCCCAGGAAAGACATAGAATCACGGCCCCGCGTTCTCGCGAACGTAGGGTTCTTCGACACAAGGGACAACAGATGGGGACTCAGTCGGTGTATGAAGCCACGGGCTTCCGTGGTTTCACGCGTTTGGCACGCGCACGCACTTGGCTGCGGCAGACACCCAGTTACGACGTCGCCGTGGCTTCGTCTGATCGCGTCTTGGCCGAGATGATTCACCACGCGGCCGCGGCACGAGGGTACGCGTGTATCATCACAGGGGCTCCGGCGCTGGGGCATATTTCACCGTTCATGAGCGGGCGGGCATCCATCGTGGTCTTGGATCTGGACCACCTCGAACTTCACGCCACCGAGGCAGTGAGACGCATGACAAATCCCGATACGCTCGTGATAGTCGTTGGTAGCGATGCCGCCGAGCATACGCAGGTGCAGGCCATCGAAGCTGGCGCCGTCGATTTTGTCTCCAAACCCCTCAGCGTCGCGGTGCTTGTCGCGAAGATCGAGCGGCATATTACCCGTAGTTCGTGAGATCCGCGCTTGTCATCATCATTGGAACGCAGATCGCGTTTCTCCTTGCGTCGTTCCTCTACCTTGCAGGGCGTCGATGGCGGGATCGATACGAACAGGAAACGCTCCAACGTGAACGCCAGGCGTTAACCGAGGGAATCGCAGCAGCCCTCGAAGTTCCCCCAAAAATCGAGCGATTCACCCAAGCCGTTTCGAATGTACGGTTCGATACGCTGGTGCTCGTGATGTACGACTTCTCCGGTAGGGTCGCTGGTGCACCGTGGGAACGACTCGTGACGGCCGTCAGGCAAATGCCAAAGCCAGAAGCCGAACTCCACCGGCATGTGTCATCGCGGTTGTGGTGGAGACGGCTGCTTGGTGCGCGTGCTCTCGCGGTAATGGGTGGAATCGACGACCTCCCGCTCGCCGAAAAGCTGGTCTCCGATCCGCATCCTGCCGTGAAATTGGCGGCGATCTCTATCGCCCGGCGTGTGCGAGACGAGCGCTTGCTGACCGACATCTTGGATCAGGCAATCGTATCTAGGCGGGTCGTCCGCGGATACATGTTCGACACGTTGACCGCCGCGAAGGCGGAGCTGGCTCCGATTATCCGGCGGCGCCTTGTCGAACCCAAGTCGGTATTCGAACTCCGCGATCTTGTTCGACTAGCCGGCGTATTGGGTACCCCCGAACTCCTGCAACCCGTGCTGGAACTCTCGACCCATGACGATCCAGAGGTGCGGGGCGGTGTCGCGCGCGCACTTGGGAACTTCCCACATGCCGATTCCCGCACCGAGCTCCTGACACTCGTTCAAGATCCTGCGTGGCAGGTGCGGACGCGTGCGGCAACGTCGCTCGGCAACATTCGCGCGGACGGTGCAACCGACCTGCTTCGCAGGGCACTCCGCGACTCGAACTGGTGGGTCCGGCTCCGTGCCGCACTCGCATTGCGACAGTTGGGCGACACTGGGATCGCGCAGCTCGAGGCGGCCGCAAAGGGTGACGACCGGTTCGCGAGTCAGATGGCTGAGTATACCCTCGGACTGACGGACGCAGCAGTTGCGGACTACCTGGCGTAACGACCATGCGTGATCTGATCGCCATAGTGATCTCGTTTGCCGACGATACGATCATCTGGTACTTCCTCGCCCTCAATTCCTTCTATGCATTGCTGCTGCTCCTCTCAGTGCCGGAAATCTGGAAGCATTGGAAGGTCGTGCACCACGAAGATCTCCGTTCGTATCTCGGGCTCGAGGCGCTCCCGCCCATTTCCGTCCTTATTCCAGCCCACAACATGGCCGCGTCGGTGATTCATTCGGTTGATGCGCAACTCGCACTGGAGTACCCGCAGCACGAAGTCATCGTCGTCGATGACGGATCGACTGATGACACCTTCCAACGACTCCACGAGGCCTACGATCTCTACGAGGTACCACCGGCATTTCCCGCTCACATAGAGACCAAACACATCCGGGGGTACTATCGGTCGCGAACGCGTCCGCACTTGCTGGTGGTTGAAAAGGACAATGGCGGCAAGGCCGACGCCCTGAACGCCGGAATCAACTCGGCGCGCTACCCATTGGTTGTTGCTGTGGACGCCGACACGATTGTGGCGCGCGACGCACTCCTCCGTCTCGCACGCCCCTTCCTCCTCGGGGAGAACGTAGCAGCCGCGGGCGGGACGATTCGTGTTGCTAACGGCGCCAAGATCGTGGATGGCCAAGTGGTGGAGGCACGCATCCCCAACCGGTTCCTCGCTGCCGTGCAGGTTCCCGAGTACCTGCGCGCCTTCCTCTTTGGACGTCTTGGGTGGAACCGCTTGGGCGGCAACCTCATCGTGTCTGGTGCGTTCGGTTTGTTCCAGCGATCGTACCTGCTCGCCATTGGAGGCTATCGCGCCGGCAACGTTGTCGAAGATCTGGATCTCGTAGTGCGACTCCACCAACACCTCCGAACCAACAAGATCGCATACGATATCCCATTCGTGCCGGATCCCGTCGCGTGGACCGAGGTACCGGCCGATCTGCAGTCGCACCGGCGTCAACGGGCACGATGGCATCGTGGATTGGTTGTCACGATGGCGCAGCATTGGAAGATGCTGTTCAATCGCAAGTACGGCACGATAGGATTCGTCACGGTCCCGTTCTTTGTATTTGGCGAAATGCTCGCACCGCTTGTCGAGGTCTTCGGATACGCCCTCACGATCGTGGGCCTTTCACTCGGTCTCGTCGACCTGCAATACGCGGTGCTCTTTCTCGTCGCAGCCGTCGGGTACCAAATGTTCCTGAGCATCTGGGCCGTCGTGTTGGAAGAGACAACCTTCAAGCTCTACGATCGACCTGGCGATTTTTTGCGCTTGGTGGGATACGCGATCGCGGAGCCTTTTGGCTACCGCCAAATAACCGTTCTATGGCGGCTACTTGGCTTCTGGCAAGCGCTTCGCGGTCGGAAACATTGGGGAGCGATGAAACGCAGGGGGTTCAAGGTAAGCACGTGGTTTACCATCGCCCTTGTCGTGATGCTCGGATCGTTTGCTGTTCCGGCCGGAGCACAGGACGTCGAAGCATGTAGATCCGCAAACACGGTAGTCAATAGTGGGTGGGAGCGGTTCCGCGGAAACAACCTCAACGCGGCGCGTGACCTGTTCTCACAAGCGCTGCGGAGTTGCCCAACCCACATCGGCGCGGCGGTCGGCATGGGGTTCGTCGAGCTCCGCAGCGGAGACCTTGACGCGGCCGATGTGCGGTTTCGATCGATTCTGGATCGAGACTCTACCGACGTCGATTCCTGGGTGGGACTCGGGATCGTAGCATGGCAACGTAGCGATCGCGATGTAGCTCGTGCCCGGCTCGAGCGCGCCCTCGAACTCGACCCTGGCAATTCTGAAGCACAGTCGTACCTCGATCAACTCGCGGCCGAGGAACCACCAGAGACACAGGTCGAGGTGGTGGACAGCACTGTGCTGTTGGCGGAGCTACGGAGTCTTGCCCGGATGTTGGCGCTGAACGAGCAGTACGACTCTGCAGCCCTAGTGTATGAGCGGGTGATCGAGGGCAACCGGAGCGACGTCGAAGCACGGAAAGGATTGGCGCGAACGGTCGGATGGTCAGGAGATCATGCCGGCTCGGAACGGCTGTGGCAGGCCATCTTGGCCGATCACCCCGACGATGTCGAGGCGCAACTGGGATTGGCACAAGTGCGCCGATGGCAAGGTCGGCTCGAGGCAGCCGACTCCGCACTCGTAAACGCCGAGCGACTGGCACCCACCGATCCGTTGGTCCGGCAGGAGCGTTTGGCACTCGATCAGTCACGCGCCGCAACAACGAATCCTTTCGTGATCTTCGAAACCGACTCCGATGGAAACGAGATCACCACTCTGCTGCTGGCCGCTGGCGCACGTATCCACCGTCGCGTGTTCCTCACCGGTAGGATCGTATTCCGGTCGGCCCGCAACACCAACTCGGCGGCCGGCACCATCACGTCCACGACAGCCGCCCTCGATGGTACCTACGACGTCGATACGCGCTGGTCGCTCCGTGCGGGCTTGGGGTTGAATACGTCCAGCGGCAGTGCCGGCAACAAACCGGTGCTTCGAGCGGGGGTGACAGGCCCCGTGTGGCGCGCGATCACTCCTAGGCTCGACTATCGTCACGAACCACTGGACGTAACCGCACGACTCATAGCGAACGGCGTGTACTTCGACGAACTCACCATATCCGGCAACGCATCGCCGTCGATGTGGAACGTGACCGGATCGTACGGGTTTGCACTCTTTCACGGCAGCGCAACGAATACCAGGCACATGCTCACCGGGTTGGTACTCCGACCGGTGTGGGGCGATTTTGCTTCTGGCGGCCGTCTGCGCCTCTTCTCGTTTGCAAAAAATCTAAATGACGGATACTTCGATCCGTCACTGTACGTCTTGATCGAGGTACCGATTCAGTGGCGTCGGCAGTTTGGAGATTGGACGGTTTTTGGAGAGGTCAACCCCGGATTCCAGATCATCGATACAGATGTGACGGATGCGAACTCCCAAGTAACGATCGGCGGCAACGCACGCCTCACCTACACGATGGCACGTGGACGCGACATTGGAATCATGGCCCTCGCGTCCCGGTCAGGACTCCAAACGCTGGCCGTTCCAATCGACGGTTACCGGTACTACATGATCGGTGCCTTTGGATCGTGGAATTTTTGATCATTCGGGCGGCGCATGCGCCGTCTCCCTCCCACTGTCCCACCATCCCACAGCCCCCTATCTTTCCCTAACCCCGTCCCGAGTAGAGGCATCAGATGCGAATCACGACAATATTGCTTTCCCTTTCCGCAGTGGCGAGCACGTCCGTAGCGCAGAATCTTCCGGGCGCTTGCGGCAAACTCTCCGACGTGACGGTCGGCCAATTCGCCGAGTACCGCATCACCATCCCTCAGATGGGGGGACCCCTTGACATGCGTCTCGCTATCGTCGGGACCGAAGACGTGGGCGGTACGTCGTTCCAATGGCACGAAATCAAGATGGACACGCCACAAGGCTTGATGATCATGCAGATGCTCGTCCCGGGGTTCCCGTATGAGTCGAGTGACGTCGTGAAGATGGTCATGAAAGGAGCCGGACAACCCGCGATGGAGATGCCGGCAAGCATGATGGCGATGATACAACAACAGGGGGCCAACAATTTCGCCGCCGACATCGTCGAGAGTTGTGAAACTGCAGAGAAGGTCGGCGATGAATCGATCACCGTCCCGGCGGGGTCGTTCGACACCGAACACTACCGCGTCACCACACCAGAAAAGGCTGAAGCATGGATCTCGGCCGCAGTTCCGTTCGGTCTCGTCAAAATGAACGGCCCTGAAGGACTCTCCATGGAACTCCTCAGCCATGGGATGGATGCCATGTCGTCCATTACTGAGACGCCGCAGAAGATGCCTGGGTTACGCGAGTAACGGGGGCGCATGGCTGAACTGCTCCCGGTCAACATCGCAGAATACGAACCACTCGCCCGGGAGCGGATGGAACCGGCGGCATGGGATTACATCTCGGGCGGTGCGAACGACGAAGTTTCGCTCACGCGGAATGTGGCCGCATTCCGCCGCATCAACCTCCTCCCACGTGTACTAGTCGATGTCACCACGGTCGACACTTCCGTAGAGTTGCTCGGGCACGTCCTCCCCACGCCCATTCTGATCGCGCCCACGGGATTTCAAACTTTGTCCCACCCGGACGGGGAACTGGCGACGGCGCGAGCCGCCGCAACCATCAACACGGTGATGGTGCTGTCCACAATGTCGGCGTACACGATCGAAGAGGTTTCGGCGGCCGCCGCGGGAATCAAGTGGTTTCAACTGTACTGCTACCGGAATCGATCGGTGACGCAGCGCCTGGTGGAACGAGCCGAAGCCGCCGGGCATGAGGCCATTTGCATCACTGTGGATTTGCCGCGCGTGGGACGACGCGAACGGGATATCCGAAACGTATTCGAGCTTCCGGACCACGCAGAGCCCCGTAACTTCATCGGACTCATCGAACAAGAGGCAGATGACTCCCGACTCGACTTTGCCGACTACATAGCATCTCTCATCGACCCATCCCTCACATGGGAGATCGTGGAGTGGCTTCGAACGGTCACTCGCTTGCCCATCTTCCTCAAGGGTATCCACCACCCGGAAGATGCCCGACGTGCCGTCGACCACGGGGTCGAAGGGATCATCGTATCGAATCACGGTGGACGGCAACTCGATGGCGTTCCGGCCACCATCGACATGCTGCCAGACATTGTCAATGCCGTTGCCGGCAAGGTCACCGTCCTGCTCGATGGTGGGATTCGACGTGGAACCGACGTAGCCAAGGCTCTCGCCCTTGGCGCCGACGCGATCCTAATCGGACGACCATTCCTCTGGGGGCTAGCGGTCGACGGTGAAGCCGGCGTCAGACGTGTGTTGGATCTGTTGCGAGAAGAACTCGAGCTAGCGATGGCTCTCCTGGGTTGCAACACGATCGCGGACCTTGACCGGCCTTCCCATCTCGCGTGATCCCCGTCGTCCACCATCCCGACTACGAATTCGATATCGGGCCCCATGTCTTTCCGACCCAAAAGTACCGCTTGGTCCGGGACCGGCTGTTGGCAGAAGAGGTGATCTCCGAATCGGACATTATCGCCCCCCATCCAGCCACAGATGACGACATCCGCTTGGTGCATAGCGCTGACTACGTAGGAAGGATCAACGACGGTACCCTGTCCCCCACCGAACAAGCGACGCTCGAGGTCCCGTTCTCGAAAGAGCTACGGGATGCCATGTGGCTCTGCGCCGGCGGGACTCTGCTGACCGCCGCACTCGCGATGGAGCGTGCCGTCGCAGTCCATCTTGCCGGCGGGTTTCATCACGCCTTCCCCGACCGCGGTGAAGGATTTTGCCTCATCAATGATGTCGCCATCGCCACGGCCATACTCAAACGTGACAACCTCATCGAACGTGCTGTGATTATCGATCTCGACGTTCATCATGGCAATGGAACGGCGGCGATCTTCCGACATGATCCGAGCGTGTTCACGTTCTCTATGCATCAGGAGCGCAACTACCCGAGTTCGAAACCCCCTGGGAGTCTCGATGTCGGCCTAGACGATGGCACGGTGGACGAAACCTACCATGCCATCCTCGAAGAACACCTCTCGAACATCATGAAGCAGCACGACGCGCAGATCGCGTTCTATCTGGCCGGAGCCGATCCCTACCAAGAGGACCAGCTTGGGGGATTGGGGCTCACGATCGACGGATTACGGCGCCGCGACGAAATCGTTTACGAGTACGCCCGTGCGGCGGGAATTCCCATCGCGGTGACGTTGGCTGGTGGATACGCAGTCAATACCGACGACACGGTCGAGATTCACTGCAACACAGTGCGGGCCGCACTCGACACGTTCCTCCGGCCCACGGGGGCCCTCAGGCGACTGTAAAGATGCGGTAAGGCGGGAAGGGACGCCCGTCCTGCACAGTCTTCCCTCTTATTCCGTTACTGCATTTGGGTCTTTCTTACCCAGGTACTTCTCGAACCATTTCAGAATGTGGTCCGACACTCCCATCAGCAGCCTAGGCTCACGCGGACCGTGCGGCGTCCGCGGCAAGATGATCATCTCCGTGGGAATACCGCGCCGTTTCAACGCAACATAGAACTCCTGCCCCTGGCGCAGCGGTACACGATCGTCATTCTCGCCGTGGATGACTTGCGTGGGTGTGGTGACGTTCGCGATTCGGTACATCGCAGAATGCTTCTCATACGTCTCGTAATCGTCCCAGAACTCGCCTCCAAAATGTCCGACGAGATAATCAGGAATATCGGTCGTGGTCACCATGCTGACGAGATTGGGGAGTCCCGCCCCCATGCTCGCCGCCTTGAAGCGATCCGTCTTCGTAACCGCAAACGACGTCATGTACCCTCCGTAGCTCCACCCCATCAACAAGAGGCTGTCCGGGTGGGCGACGCCCAGGTCGACCACGTGGTCGACTCCACTCACTAGATCTTCGTAGTCGCCGTAGCCCCAATCCCGCACGTTCGCGTATCGGAAATCCTTTCCGTATCCCGTACTCCCGCGAGGATTCGGGCGTAGCACCGCGTACCCTTCCTGCGCGAAGTACTGGATCATGTAGATGCTGGGGTTGCCGGTGAACGATTGCGTGTACACACCGGCCGGGCCACCGTGTACGTTCAGAATAAGTGGATATCGCCGGCCTTCTTGGTAGTCCACAGGGTAGGTCAATAGGCCTTCGATCCGCCGCCCGTCGAACGATTCCCAGGTCAGGAGTTCCGTACGGCCCATCGTGGGGCGTGGCACAGCGGCGTGCACGTCGGTGACTTTGCGCATACCTATGTTGCTCGTACTCGCCACGTACACGTCCGTTGGTGTAGTCGCGTTCTGATACGTAAAGGCAATACTCGACCCGTCGGCATTGAAGTCATACGACCCATACACGCCGTCTTCTCGCGTCACGATCCTGGCATTCCCACCATTCGCGGGAAGCTCCAGCAGGTGCCTCGAAGTGTGGACCGCCTCGGTCACGTAAACACTGGACCCGTCCCCCGACCAACCGATCAATCCAGCACTCCGGTCGGGTGTTTCGGCAAGTTTCCGGGGCTCGCCGCCCGATGCCGCCACGATCCACACATCACTGAGGCCAACCGGTTCTGGTTGCCCACCATCTGACGTAAACGCGATGACCATCCCGTTCGGCGAGTACTGCGGGCTTCCGTCTGACCCAGGGCGAGATACCAAGGTCGTGATGGCGCCGCTATCGGACGGCACCATTGAGATGTCGGTTTCGCTGTCGTTCACCGCCGGCGTGGGCTTGTGCGCGAATACGATGGATCTACCGTCGGGAGACCAATCGAATCCGGTGACGGTGAATTCACCCGACGTCAGGCGTTTCGCCACTGGTTCGTCGGTGCCGAGATCGAGCACATACAGATGTGTGTAGTGCCAATCCTGATCGACGAACGTGACGTAGCTCTTTTCCTTCTTGGCTTCCTTCTCTTCCTCAGTATCGGGATCACGCATGGTGTATGCGAGCCGCGTTCCGTCCGGAGACCACTGGTAGGCACCTACGCCCGGGTCTGCCTTGGTTACCTGCTCCGCCTCTCCACCCATGACACGCATGCGCCAGACCTGATTCTCACCCGATCGCGACGACGTGAACGCAAGGTATACACCGTTCGGAGAGAACTGTGGGTTGTTGGAGGTCTGCTCGCCGTGAGTGTATTGGATGTCGAACGATCCATCGACCGCTGCCATCCAGATGTGAGTCAGGTACTCGGACTTTTCGCCTTCCATGATCGCTTCGCGAACGGTGTAGGCAACGCGTGACCCGTCGGGCGAAAGCTCAACACCACCAACCGCGCGATACTGCATGCTGAGCGCGGGACTCCAACGCGTGGTATCGAGCTCGACTTCCTGGGCAAAAACCGGAGCGCTGGCCAAGCCTAGCAAGGCAGGAAGGGCAAGGAATCGCATGGAATCTCCCAGGGAAATTGAGAACTGAGAATGGAGAATTGAAATTCTAGACTTGAGAACGGGAAACAGCAAATTCTCAATTCTCAATTCTCCGCCTATCTTCCATACCGCCCCGACCAGGATCAGATGCATGACCATGCTTCGCCCTCTCGGTATAGCCCTTGTCGCCTCCATCGTGGCCCCCACGCTTGCGGCACAGGACATGTCCTGGATCGATTACACCCCACGATCCTCGCTAGTCGTTCCCGAGCACATTCCGACGTATGCGCGGTTCCCGTTCATCGACGTACATGCCCACCCGCGCGTCCGTACCAAAGAAGCGTTAGACCAACTCGTGGCGGACATGGACGCCATGAACATGGGGCTCATGGTCAATCTGTCGGGTGGCACCGGCGATCGGCTCAAAGAGACCGTCGAGTTGATGGTCGGCAACTATCCCAATCGCTTCGTTGTGTTCGCCAACCTCGACTACAGTGGGATCGACGATCCCAATTGGGGCGAACAGGCTGCCCAGCAATTGGCGAATGATTTTGCCAACGGCGCGGCCGGCCTCAAAATCTTCAAGAATCATGGGATGACGGTGCAAGACGGCGAGGACGGACCTCGTGTCCCCACCGATGATCCTCGGTTCGACCCAGTGTGGGCCAAGGCCGGCGAACTCGGCATGCCGGTACTGATTCACACCGCCGACCCCCACCAATTCTGGCAGCCGCACGACCAGTATAACGAACGCTGGTTCGAGCTGGTCGAGCGCCCACGTCGCATCCGCCCTCCGGATCGATTCCCACCATGGGAAGATCTCATGCAGGAACAGTGGAACGTGATTCAGAAGCACCCGAACACGAATTTTATCTCCGCGCACCTTTCATGGCTTGGCGGAGACCTCGACCGATTGGGTGCCCTGTTCGATTCTCTCCCCAACATGTACACCGAGTTGGGCGCGGTTCTCGCGGAACTCGGCAGACAGCCGGCGCATGCCCGCGAGTTCCTAACGAAATATCAAGACCGCGTCATGTTCGGAAAAGACGCCTGGGGCGTTAGTGAGTATCACGTCTACTTCCGCACGCTCGAAACCGCGGACGAGTCCTTCGACTACTACCGGCGCCGCCATGCCTTCTGGAAACTCTACGGGCTCGCCCTTCCAGACTCCGTGCTCCAAAAGGTGTACTACGAGAACGCTATCCGTCTGCTCCCAACCATGGATCATTCGCGTTTTCCGCCGCTGGCGGCACCATTACCGTATGGCGACATGGCCATCCAGATTATGGCCGCCCTCGACGCCGGCGGTGATCGTGTCATTCTCCGGTACGATCCCGCGACGTATCCGGGCCTTGCCGCGAGTGTGGCGCAGGCCGCCGAACTCGATGGCGCGGAGATGGAGTTCATGCCCTATGGAGAGGTCCCACAGTTCGAAGAACGGCTTGCCCGGGCCAACGTGTACGTGTGGCTGCCGGCCGGCGAAAACGCCGTTACTACACCGGCACAGGCCGCCGCACTAGGCCGCTGGCTCGACCAAGAGCGCGGGCGACAGATCCATTTTCACTGGAATGGTGGTACGCAGGGACTTGACGGCATCATGGGGGTACACTCCCCCACCTATGACTCGATCTACTTGGCAGCGTTGAGTATCGACTACGCGGCTCTCGACGCGGTCCAGTCACAGGCCATCGACATGCTCCGGTCCGGGCAAATTCACGTGACGACCCCCGCGGGAACCGACTTGCGGTTCTCAGTTGGAGATCGGCCCTTCAACCAGCAGAACGGTGACGCCTCGCGCGCAGCCATGGCCAATGCGCGAACGCGCATCGATCGGGAAATCGAGTTGCCCGCAGGCGTGATTCGTGTAGCTCCGCTGGAACAAACGGTCAACGGATTGCTGGTGGTACCTTGGGCCCGTTTCGGTGGGGGCACCGTTCGAGGGTTGCGTTTGACGATTGTGAACGGAGCAATCACCGATATCGATGCCGAAGAAGGCCTCGACGTGATGCGTGACGCGATGGATTCGCAACCAGCGCTTCGTTACTTCCGGGAAATGGCGATCGGATTCAATCCCAGACTCTTGAAACCAGAGTACGAACCGTGGCTGCCGTATTACGGATACGGAGCTGGGGCCGTCAGGTTGAGTCTCGGGAACAATCAGGAAATTGGAGGTGCTGTCACCGGTGCCGGCGTAAGATGGTTCTTCTTCGACGATGCGACGGTACTAGTGGACGGCGCACCGATTGTCGCGGATGGCCGGCTGGAGATCCGCTAAATGGCCTCACCTGTCGGTCATGCCCTGGTGGGGCTCTCGGCGGCAGCAGTCGTGCAACAAATCACGGGCATCGAGTCGACCCCCGCCTTGTGGATCGGTGCATTCATTGCCTCAGGTGTACCCGACCTCGACGTGTTCCTGAGATTCGTCGGGAAGTGCGGCCCCCGGTATCACCGCAACGCTTCTCATTCGTTTCTCACCCTCTTCGCACTCTGGATCGCAGTCGTTGGAATATCGTTGGGACTCGACCTAGACCTTGGTTGGGGTCTGTTATTCGCGTGGCTCGCGGCCCTCCTGACACACCCAATGCTGGATTACCTTACCACTGGCACAGAACTAGGCAAGGTCGGGTATGGGATCGCGTTGTGGTGGCCCATCTCCCGAACGCGTTACTTCTCTAGACGGCTGTGGCTAGCTCGCGATCGCGGCGAGACACGGCGGTCGTGGGACTACGTACCGCAGGCGCTCGAGGAGTTGATTCGCCTTGGACCGTTCGCCGCGGGCGCCGTACTGCTTGCGTATTTCCTTGCTTGACGCCGACTCGAGAACCTGGATGGAAAGGTGAAGACATGTCAGCTCGGGTAGCATGGACCGATCGCACTTTCAGCTTTGATTTCAGTTCTGATATTTATCCGGAGTTGATGGAACGATTACGGGGCACCCCGGCGCGCCTGGACGAACGCGTGCGTCCGCTGCCGCGCAATATCCTGACGGTGCGAGACGGCGTGAAATGGTCGATTCAGGAGCACGCCGGACACCTCCTGGATCTCGAAGCGCTCTGGATGGGCCGAGTGGATGACTTCGCGGGTGGCGCCGAGACGTTGCGCGCAGCCGACATGACCAACCAGAAAACGCATGATGCCAACCACAACAAGCAGGACGTCGAAGCCATCCTCGCCGGATTCCGCGTCGAACGGCTCGCGCTCATCAAGCGGTTGGAATCCTTCGAGCTTGGCGATTTTGCGAAGACCGCGCTTCACCCACGGCTGCAGCAGCCTATGCGTTTGTGTGACAGCATGTATTTCGTCGCCGAGCACGACGACCATCACCTAGCGCGGATTACGCAGTTGGTACAGCGTATTGGGTAGAAGCTGTACTCTTGACCACCGCGGACTAGCTCGCGGTTATCTTCCGTTTCGCGATTGAGCATTCTTGCCTTTCTCATGTGAGAGTCTGAAAAACCATTCTTCAAGAAAACCTCAGACATAAATGAATCCAGCACGAATGCGCCGTTTGGTGTTGCGTGGATACGGTCAATAGCTCGCCCCCGCGCATTTCGCTGATCATCCCGGCGCGCAACGAAGAGCACTTTCTGCCCCGCCTGCTCGACACGGTCGAAGTAGCTCGAGGCGCATACCGGCATGGGCCCGATGCCATCGAGGTCGTTGTAGCCGACAACGTATCGACGGACAACACGGTTTCCATTGCCCTCGCTCGTGAATGTCGCATAGCGACCGTCGAACAACGCGTGATCGCAGCCGTACGCAATGGTGGCGCGGCCGTCGCCAAGGCCTCGATCCTGGCCTTCGTCGACGCTGACGCGAGAATTCACCCGCAGACGTTCAATGCCATCGGCGACGCGATTAATTCCGGCCGGTACGTCGCCGGTTCATCCGGCGTCGAACTCGAGCGCATGTCACTCGGCATCGCCGTCACGCATGCCGTGCTGGTGGGGTTCGTCTGGGTTACCGGAATGGACACCGGTGTAACATTCTTCCGAAGAGACGCGTTCGAGGAAATCGGTGGATATAGAGAGACCATGCTGTTCGCCGAGGACATACGGATTCTCCTCGATCATCGCCGCTGGGGACGCCGCCACGGCATGCGGCTCACCCGCACGCGCCACGCCAAAGCCGTATTCTCCATGCGGAAGTTCGACGAGTACGGTGACTGGCATTATGTCACCCACATGATCACATTGCCTTTCCGTTGGCTCCTCCTGCGACGTTCGGCCGAGCGGTTAGTGAGACAGTATTGGTACGACGTCCGAGAGTGATCGCAAACTAGGGCCCTTTTTTCGGGCGAAGGCCACGCATGCGAGCGCTGCGCACCCTGACAACCATCGTCGTTCCCGAAGGCATCCTGGTCGTGGTTGCCGTCGTGGTGCTCCGCACGCCAACCGCACATGACGCCCTCGATCCGCTGCTCAAGGTGCTGCCGTGGCTCGTGATTGTGGCGGGCACATTGTTGAGTTGGCGCTTTCGCCGGCTCCGGATATTCGTTGGACTCGCCGCCATCGCACTGGCCGATCAGGGGATGGACAACCTCTCCGGAGACGCACTGGCCGGCCTCCTGGGTACCATCCTCCCGCTCGTACTCCTAGCCGTTGCGGCGGGCATCGGTGGGATCGAATCGTGGCCCGTACGCATCGCTCTAGTCCTGATCGGTGGGGCCGTAGCCCTCACATTGTCGCTACCGCAGCCAATCGACAATCTCCCATCATTCTTCGAATTCCCATTGCTTCCTGAAGCACTTCATCGCCGCATCGGACTCCCTTCCCTGGCGGTGGCATCGTACGCCATGGCCGCCGTCTCCATGGCCGCGTTGGTCGCCATCCGCCGGGATCGAATCGCGCGTGGCCTTCTGTGGGGACTTATCTCATCGAGCGTTGCCTTCGCCGTTGCCACGGACTCGAGGAGCTACTTTACGCTGGCCGGAGCTATGCTGATCGTAGCGCTCATCGAAGACGCCTACGCACTAGCCTACCGTGATGGGCTCACAGCATTACCCTCGCGGCGCGCATTCGATGACGCACTCAAACGTCTCCGGGCTCCGTACACGATTGCCATCGTCGATGTGGATCATTTCAAGAAATTCAACGATCAACACGGGCACGACATCGGAGACCAGGTACTACAGATGGTGGCCCGACATCTGGAGGTAGTCGCCGGTGGGGGACGGTCCTTCCGATACGGCGGAGAAGAATTTGCCATCATCTTCCGCGGCAAGAAGCTCGACGCGGTCGAGGATCACCTAGAGACACTTCGTGCATCGATCGGCGACGCGGCGTTCTTGCTCCGCGCGGCCGACCGTCCCAAGAAACGCCCATCCAAACCCGCTCCGCGAATCGCGAAACCGAAGTCCCTCTCGGTGAACGTCAGTATCGGTGTCGCGCAGACTAACGAAGACGCGTCAACCCCACACCAAGTCGTAGACGCGGCAGACCAGGCACTCTACCGCGCCAAACGTGCTGGCAGAAACCGCGTGACGAGTGACCGACGAAAGAAGTGGCGCCGGTGAATACCGAACTCACTGAAGAACGTGTCATACTCGTGGACGAACGCGACACCGACGTGGGAACCGAGGAGAAATTGGCGGTGCACCAATCAGGCGCCCTGCACCGGGCATTCTCAGCGTTCGTGCGCGACCCATCCGGCCGGCTGTTGCTCCAACGACGCGCCTTGACGAAGTACCATTCCCCCGGGTTGTGGTCGAACACCTGCTGTGGGCACCCGCGTCCCGGAGAAGAGACGGCCGACGCCGCGAACCGGCGGCTACGAGAGGAGATGGGGTTCACATGTCTGCTACGTCATATCGGGAGCTTCACCTACCGGGCCGCCCTCGGCAACGGGCTCGTGGAGCACGAGTTGGATCATGTGTTTGCGGGTACGTTCAACGGCGAGCCAACGCCACATCTTTCGGAGGTGGCCGAATACCGTTGGATCACCCTGGGCGACCTCGAGCAAGAAATGGCCGGTTCGCCCGAGAAGTTCACAGCATGGTTGCAACCCGCACTGACTTGTCTACAATCCGCGGAGTCGATTCTCGAGTAGATCCTTGGCAACATTCATGAAACTCTGTTCCGTCACCAACCCGACCAACTTCCCGTCCTTCAACACCGGCAAAGCCGAGACCCGGTGTTCCCGCATCAGCTCAATAGCCTCCATCGTGGGGGTTTCCGGCGCAACGGACAACGGATCGACGGACATGATTTCCTTGACCGCCAGCGCTTCGTTATGTCGCGCTCCGCCTTCGGCGAGTAACCTGACGAGAGAACGGTAGGAGACAATACCCACGAGGCTGTGCCCCGCATCTTCGATCAACACCTGCCTCAGTTGTTTCCGATCCATTAGGAAGGCAACACGATCGACTAGTTCGTCTTCGCTCACGGTGAAGAGATCCGTTACCATGAATTGTTCGACCCTGGAGAATAGTTCCCGGGAATCACCTGCTTCATCGATCTTGGCGGTCTCCCACTCGTGGACCGGACGGCCGCTCCCCTGCCGATCGGCCGTGGCCGCCGTCAGCGCAACCAACCGTTCGCCTGACGTTCCGGCAGCCTTCATTTGTTGAAAGGAACGCACCAACCACCATGCGCCCGTACGCCCGGTGCTCACCCGCCCCTCGATGATGTCGAGCAAACGGGTTACGTCGTCTTCGTCCACGGTCGCCTCGAGTAGCCCTTCACGCGCAATGGGAAGGAGTACGTCGAGGATTAAC
Source organism: Gemmatimonadota bacterium (assembly GCA_039656555.1). GTDB lineage: Bacteria > Gemmatimonadota > Gemmatimonadetes > Gemmatimonadales > GWC2-71-9 > CAMYLY01. The sequence continues at coordinate 33,094 of JBDHLU010000009.1, forward strand.
TCCTGGGCGTTGATTGCTTGGTTATCGAACCACGTAAGGCCGGCCTTCAGCCCGTATCGGCCGGCCGCTACAAAGTTTGCCTTCGCTTCATCAAAATCCAGACGTTTCGGCACATCGTGGAACACCTTCGCTCCGCCGAGCATGCACCCCACCCAGAAAGCGGCGTTGGCCATCTCGTCCAACACTGAAGGCCCAGCCGCGATATAGCGGCATTCTATGCGCAGATGCGGCACGCCGTTGTGCACGCCGTAACAGGGCCGGTTCCAGGAGTAGACCGTGCTGTTGTGGAGTCCCAAGGCACTGAGCGGTGGGGTTTGCCCTGCATCCAACGCCTCGAACGGATTGTCATTGATTGGCATGGCGATCAACACCGGGAATCGCGCCACATCCTCCTGAAACAGTTCGAGCACCGAATTTTCGATCCACCGATTGCCAAATCGAACTCGCGGGCTGTGGTCGCGGAGGTGTGGCGTTGCGATCCACGTATCGATCGATTGTTGGAACAGGGCAATGCGCGTCTCCCGCCACAACCGCTTGCCAAATAGCAACGGAGAGTTCACGCTTGCGGCCAGCACCGGTGCCGATATTGCCTGCGCCACATTGTAAAATCTTGCAAAGTCTGTGGCGCCAACCTGTAGATGCACCTGGAACGATGTATTGGCTGCCTCCAGCATCACCGAATCGTGTTCGACATCCAGCGAATCGGCACCCTCGAGACGCAGACGGTACGGCGCCCCCCCCCGCAGTCGGGTTGTCGCCTCGTTGAGCGCGTGATAACGCGCGTACGGGGTGATGTTATCGAGCGTGAGGTCTGACTTGGAGAGGCTCGGGAGAATGCCGGTCAAAATGACTGATGCGTCGAATTCACGTGCCGCCTGCGCGATATTGCCAAGGACATCTCGGAGTTCTGCCTCCACGCGCCGAAAACAATCGCCGCCCAGGTCGCACGGGGACAAATTCGTCTCGAGATTGAACCGCGCCAACTCTGTGGTGCAGCGCGGGTCGTGGAGCCGGTCGAGCACCTCCAACGCCACGGGGGCTGGTCGCCAGGCCTTGTCAACCAGAAACATCTCCTGTTCGGCCCCAATCCTGTGGCAATCCTCCTCGATGAGTCCGCGCTCAAGAATCTGCTCCAAGGCACGAAGGTCTTCGAGCAGTGCCCTCGTGAAGCGCCGAGCTGCTTCGGGACTGAGATCCGGTTTGATATCTTGGCGGCCCATGATTCAAAGATGCGGGATGGTGGGATGGCGGGATAGTGGGATAGTGGGATAGCATCTATCCTGCCCTCCCGCAATCCCACTATCTTTCCCCGTCCTCCCATCCTCGAGATACAACCGATGTTCTTTGCGCTCGCCACGGCCGTCTTCGTCCAAACAACCCCGATCGTGTACAACGTGTCGTTCCCGGGCGCCGTCCATCATGAGGCTGAGATTCGTATCACCTACACAGGTCTCCCCCCCGGACCGCTCGAGTTACGGATGAGCCGGTCCTCGCCGGGTCGATACGCCATCCACGAGTTCGCGAAAAACGTGTACCGCGTGCGAGCCTGGGATCCCTCGGGCCGCGAACTCGAAATCGTCCGACCCGATCCGTATCAGTGGAACGTCATTGACCACGAGAGGGCCATCATAGTCCAGTACACGCTGTTCGCGGACCGTGGCGGCGGCACGTACGCACAGGTGGACGCGACACACGCCCATCTCAACATGGCGGCCACGTTCATGTGGGCGAGGGGCCTGGGAGACCACCCGATCGAGATCACGTTCACCCCACCGGACGGCGCAACGTGGCGAGCAGCGACGCAGTTGTTCCCCACCGACCGCGCGATGTCGTTCACGGCGCCCAACCTCCAATACTTCATGGACAGCCCGACCGAGCTGTCCGACCATTCTGTTCGGGAATGGACCGTGGGATCTGGAGACAAACAGCAAACGATGAGACTGGCCGTCCATCACGCAGGGACCGAAGCCGAAGTCGACGCCTACGCGGAGATGGTTAAGAAGGTCGTCGCTGAAGAAATCGCGGTATACGGAGAAGCGCCCAGGTTCGACGGCGGCACCTACACGTTCATCGCCGACTACCTGCCGTGGGTATCCGGCGACGGCATGGAACACAGGAACTCCACGATTCTCGCAAGCACCGGGAACTTGGAGACCCGTGCCCTGGGGCTCCTCGGCACCGTCTCACATGAGTTTTTCCACGCCTGGAACGTCGAACGCATTCGACCCGAGACACTCGAACCGTTCGATTTCGAGCGGGCGAACATGTCACGCGAGCTTTGGTTTGCCGAGGGATTCACGAGCTACTACACATCCCTTTTCATCCGACGCGCGGGCCTGATCGACGATGACGAGTGGGCCCGCCGGATCTCGGGCGGCATCAGTTACGTTATCAATGCTCCTGGGAGGACGTTTTTCAGCGCCATCGAGATGAGCATGCAGGCACCCTTTGTCGACGCAGCCTCGTCCATAGATCCGGTCAACCGTCAAAACACCTTCATCTCGTACTACACCTGGGGTTCGGTCATCGGCCTGAACTTGGACCTGACGTTGCGCGGCGATTTCGGCCGAAACTTGGATGGGTTCATGCGCCACGTGTGGCAACGCTTCGGCCAGACCGAGGAGCCGTACACCGTCGAAGATCTCGAGCGCGAGTTGGGTGTATACACCGGAGAACCGATGTTTGCCGCTGCCTTCTTCGATGCGTATGTACGGGGCCATGAGGTTCCCGACTACAAAACCCTTTTGGCTCAGGCTGGGTTGCTCCTCCGGCCTGTGGCCGAGGGCGAAGCATGGATGGGCGATACCCGGCTCGGGTTCGAGGGAGCGGGCATCGAGATCCTGTTGGGGACCACCATCGGGACGCCACTGTACTACGCGGGCCTCGACCGCCAGGACGTAATGCTCTCGATCGACGGGTCCACCATCACGTCCGGGCAGGCTTTGACCCAGTGGTTGCACACGCAACAACCGGGCGACGTCGTTTCCGTCGAATACCTGTCACGGAACGAACGGCAGACTACGTCAATGACACTTGCCGAGAACCCACGACTCGAGGTCGTGACCTACGAATCCGTAGGCCGAACGCTGACGTCGGAGATGAGGGCGTTCCGGAACGATTGGTTGAGGAGCCGCGCCCAGTAGGGCACACATGAGCCGAAGCAGTTCTGGCATTCGTGGAGCACTCGCCTGGCCGTCGGGCCCGGCAGCGGGTGGGCTCCCCCAGGATATTCTCGAAGAGGCGTCAAAACGCCTCGGCTACTACAGCCTGATATGGGCTGGGCTGGTGGCGTTTTGGTTGGTGATGAACAACTTCATCGCGCCGGTTATTTCGCCCGGGGTGGTGCTGGACGATGCGTTCCCCAACCCAGCCAATCCGGTGGGGGGGATCCTGATCGTAATCTCCGTCGCCTTGTTCTTGTACACACAATGGCAGGCATGCGATTGCCAACTGTCGCTCGACCTCGGGTTGTGGTATCAAGTCGTGCTCGCCTTTGGCATCGGACTGGTGAATCAATGGACGCCGAGCACAACGGGACTTTCCTGGATTGCCATCGTCGTGCTTCTGCACCCGATGATCGTACCAAACACACCCACCCGTATCTTCATAGCTGCGGTCGTGGCAGCCTCGATGGATCCGGTTGGGCTCGCCATCGCCGGACTCCGGGGCCTACCCCTCCCTAGCTTTCCCGTAGCCTTATGGGCTTTCCTTCCCAACTACATCAGCGCCCTACTCGCCGTCATGATTGCCAGAATCTTCATGCGCCTCGGAAGGCAGGTGCAGGACGCGCGGGAGCTGGGAAGCTACCGCATGGGCGACCTCCTGGGCCGCGGCGGCATGGGCGAGATCTATGAAGCCCACCACCGGATGCTCAGGCGCCCCGCTGCGGTCAAACTCATCCGGCGCGATGCCCTCCACCGCGGCGCCGAATCAGCCGATACCATCGTCGCCCGATTCAAACGAGAGGCCAACACCGCCGCCAACCTGCATTCACCGCACACCATCGCGCTATACGATTTCGGTGTCACCCCTGACGGAAATTTCTACTACGTCATGGAGCTACTCAAGGGCATCGACCTCGAGCTTGCGGTCGAACGGTTCGGCCCCATGAAAGAAACGCGCGTCGCGTACCTGCTCCGCCAGGCGTGCGCTTCCCTGGCGGAAGCACATACGTATGGACTCGTACATCGCGACATCAAACCCGCCAACCTCTACACATGCCGCGTTGGCATTGAACCGGATTTCGTCAAGGTGCTCGACTTTGGACTCGTTAAGACGATGCCGACAGCGGGTGAGGATTCGATCAAGCTTACGGCGGCGGACCTTACCGCGGGCACGCCCGCCTACATGGCGCCCGAAGTCGCACTGGGTGACGACGTCGATCACCGTGCCGACATCTATTCGCTGGGATGCGTAGCCTACTGGTTGCTCACTGGCCGTCCCGTGTTCGATGGCAAAACACCGATGAAGGTCATGCTCGCCCATATCGATAGTGAGCCAGTGCCGCCTTCACAGGTCTCAGAGCTCGCAATCTCGCAAAATATGGAAGACCTGGTATTGGCGTGCCTGGCTAAGGACCCGACAGACCGTCCGGCGAAGGCCGAGGAAGTATCCGATCTTCTGCGTGACAGCACACGAGAGCCCCCATGGACAACCCTAGACGCGGAGCGGTGGTGGAGCACCCATCTTCCGGAATTCGCCGCTCCGACTGTCGGCGTTCCGGGTCCTTCCTAACCCTAAGACGCCTTGGAGATGCCGTCGGGGAGACGCGTCAGAAGAACGCGCCGGTGGCACCCTGGGCACTGAAAGTCCCACACCACCTCGATCGTTCCACCCCCGACAACAGGTGCGCCTTTCAGTTCCAGATGATCTTCACATCGTGGACACTCGGTTCGGACGTCGGGCGTCACCGCCAGCCTAGCGATCGCCGCTTTTTCTCTTACTGAGTAGTCGTCGCTCCGGCGCCGGCGGGTCCGGACCATAATTCGGCCGTCGTCAGGTGGAAAACGAATAGGTTGGGAACGGTCCATGGCCGACCTCCTTCAACGGATAGGCCCTTTTTTCCCATCCATTGCAAGCGGTGAGCCATGCCGATTCGCGTGTGACCTAGATCACAAAGTTAGACTACTCTCCACCCGCGCCGGCATCGAAGTGCCCATAGGAAACTGGCTGTGGTTTCTCCTTGCGCCATAGCTGGTCTTTCACGATCTCTTTCGCTGCCAGCGCGCCAGCGCGTGCCGCCTGCTGGTCGTTCTGGCCGCTCGGCACCTGGTATTGCTGCTGCACCGCCCCATGTTCTTCCTTGAACATGTGCAAGGTCTGCGTAGGGAAAGCGAACTGTACGCCAAGCTTGTCGGCCAAACGCACGATGTCGATCAGGAGCCGCTCGCGTTCACGTAGTTCGGTCGACCAATCGGGTACTTCGTGAAACACGTAGAGTAGAATATCGATAGACGAATTGGAAAAACCGTTCACCCACACCTGATAGTAGTCCTTTCGCGTGAACGGATGGCGTTTCACGAGTTCTCGAATGCCCTCAGCAAACGCGAGCAGTTTTTCCGGTGACGTGTCATACTGCACACCTAGGTTGGTCTTCCACCGGCGATAGGTTCGGCGGCCGTAGTTGTCGACCGTCGCGCGAACCAGCGCAGCATTCGGCACGGTGACGACCGAGTTGTAGAAGGTTCGGATACGCGTCGATCGAAACCCGAGTTCCTCGATCGTGCCTTCGACGTCTCCGATAACGATCCAGTCACCAACCTCGAACGGACGGTCGAGCACGACGGCCACCGAGCCGAAAAGGTTTTCGATGGTGTCCTTGGCCGCGAACGCGAATGCCAACCCGCCGATGCCGAGGCCGGTAAGGAGCGGGACAATATTGATGTTGAGATTCTGCGCGATGTAGACGATCGATACCGCGACAATGAAGAGCTTCGCCGTCTTTCGCACCAACGGAACGACGATATCGTCAAACTTGCTCGCTGTCTGCTGTGACTTCGCCACGAGAACGGCACCCAACAAGTCCGTGAACTTCCACGCCGTGAGGGCGCCGGCGAGTACCGCGAACACCCCAGTTGCCGATCGCGCCACCCCGTACACCGAATCCACGAACGCCAGCAGCGGAAAGAACAACGACCACACGATGGCGGCGGCCAACAACCCTCCGGCCCGAACGAATTCCTTGCGGAGGGTCTTGTCCACATCGACCCTAAGCCCGCGAACGACTCGGCCTGTCGCGGGCCCGATGATCGCCCGCGTGATGAAGTCGGCGAGTACGCCAAGGAAGATAAGGCTCAGCAGGCCAATCCACTGCCAATAGCGAAGCCCGAAGAACCCGCCCACCCGCAACGCCTCCGGAACCTCATCCATCACCCATGCCGGCATCTCCAGGGCTTGCTCGTCGGTGTCCACCTGCGCCGGCAAGGCGCCCAGCGTGACGCTTAGCTCCCTAATGCCACTCATGGTTTGTGCGGAGAACAGCCAACGCCCATCGACCTGTCGAGCGAACGCGATGACGTTTTCGCCGATATCGACCTGATTCCGAATTGCCTCGTCAACCGCGTTGAACGGTCTGGGGAAGTACACAAACAGCGTATCGCCCGGCCGCAAAGCCGCCGCGTCCGGCAGCTCCGAAGGTTCGACAAGCCGAATGCGATTGAGGGACGCCCAGAGTTGACGGGCTAGGCGCCGGGCGTCATCGGATTCTGCCGAGACCCCGAGGCTGGAAAGATCGAGAGCGGCGGTTGCGCTCGCCAGAGCGCCTTCGTCGCCACTCTGGATCGCATTCACCCCATCGAGGAACGTGAACATCGTCCCCCGAGGACTCGTGAAGTCTTCCGTAACCTGGGCCTGTAGAGGAAACCAAGAAGAACAGAGCGCGCCGAGAAGGAGAATCGAATATTTCATGGTTCGTGTAGGTGAAGGAGGAGGCAAAGATAGTGGGATGGTGGGACAGTGGGATAGACCCGGTGGTCCGTCGTCTAGCCTATTGGCGATACGCGATCCGATAGATCTTCCCCGCCCTGTCATCTGAGACGAGCATCGACCCATCAGGCAGTACTAGCAGATCCACCGGCGTTCCCGAGGCACGCCCAGCCCGCAACCATCCAACAGCGAAGGGCCTGTACGATACCGGCCGGTTTCCCTCGAGCCTGACCAAGGTGATGCGATAGCCACTGGGCGGGATCCTATTCCATGAGCCGTGCTCGGCGATGAAGATCTGCCCGCGATACGCTTCGGGGAACATCGTTCCCGTGTAGAAACGCATCCCCAACGAGGCAACATGGGGGTCGAGCCTTTGTGCTGGGGGGACGAATTCGTCGCACGATCGATCCGCAAATTCCTCATCCCGGATCACTCCTCCGTGGCAATACGGAAATCCAAAATGGCCGCCCACGGTCACCAGCCGGTTCAACTCGTCGGGCGGAGCGTTGTTCCCGAGCCAATCACGTCCATTGTCCGTAAACCACATCTCCCCGGTCGAAGGATGCCAGTCAAAGCCGACGGAGTTTCGAACGCCACGAACCACGATTTCCACTTCGGATCCGTCTGGATTCATCCGGACGATCGTGGCAAACTGTTCATCCTCCCGCTGACATGAGTTGCACGGCGCTCCGATCGCCATGTAGAGCTTGCCGTCGGGTCCAAAGGCAACATAGCGCCACCCGTGCCAGCTCTCTTCGGGGAAGTCTGACCGCAAGATGGCCGGGTCGGGTGGATCGTCGAGGAAGCTCTCGATCTTGTCGTATCGGAGAACTTGGGTCACGGCCGCGACGTACAGCGCCCCATCGTGGAACGCGACGCCATTGGGCATATACAGATCTCGATCGATCTCAATGCGCCGATCAGCACGGCCATCACCGTTGCTGTCCCACACCGCATACACAAATCCTTCAGATTGCGTACCTACGAAGACCGTACCGCCATCCCCAAGCGTCATGGACCTCGCGCCGGGGAGCGAGTCGGCAAACACGGTCATCGTGAAGCCAGCGGGCAGTTCGATAGATCCGAGTTTGAGATCTGCCGGAACTCTGAGGTACAACACCACGGCCAGCACACCCACCAACGCCACCAGGACAATCAGTCTCGCGCGACGGTAGATTCTGCGAACGCTACCCCGGTTCACAACGCTCGGCGAAGGAGATCATCATCGAGATCTTGCTCGCGCACACGCCGGTCGGCAAGCTCGATGCCTTCGTACCCAACAGCCACCAGTTCCCTCATTCGGAACAACCTCCCCTTTTGCACCGCGCCACTAAGGCGCGCGAGGGCCATCAACTGCTGCACATCTTCGGCTAGAGGTGCGAATCCGCTGTCTGCAAGCAATTGTGCGATCTCAGCGGACTGACGTGTGAGTTGGCGCATCATCGCGCCGAGCGGCGCCTCACTGGATTTAGACAGTGCTCCCCTGGTCGTCCCAGCCATCCGTCTGGCGTAAACTTGCTGGACGAGCGCGTGCACATGATCCCACTTGCGACGGACCTCGTCAAGAACAGCGAGCTTGCCGCGGGCGCGGCCACTCAGTGATGCGTCTGAAGAACCCAATGAACCTCAGCTAGATGGTTGGCCCTCGCAAATATACCACCGTCGATGGCAAATCCTGCTCGGCCCAGGCACGTCAGACGACCGGCCTACCTGGCGCCACACTCGGTTCCGGTGCAGCTTTGGCGACATGCGGATTCGCGGTGCTCTGATCCTCGTCCTTACCGGCATGATGCCGATCGGGCTCCGTGCCCAGGAACCGTCGGAGCCCATATCTGTCTTGGACTCGGTCTTCACCACCGAGCAGGCGGAACGGGGAGATCAAATGTTCATGAGGATCTGCCTAGACTGCCATCTTCCCGAAGAGTTCTCTGATGCGGGATACCTCTTCTCCTGGGAGGGCCAGTTGGTCGCCGACCTCCTGGACTACATGCAAACCAACATGCCGGAAGACAATCCCGGCACTCTCAAGAACACAGAGTACCTCGACGTCATCGCGTACATCCTCGAGCTGAACGGCATTCCCAGCGGGAACCGAACGCTCAACGTCGATTTGGCAAATAGCGCGCGCATCGAGCTTCCGTGAAAACAGCGGGATGGCAGGATGGCGAGATGTTGGGATGGGCACTACTCGTAGGATTCTCCATCGTCAGCAGCCCGTTGGCGGCGCAGACCGGCGTCACGAATGGCCAATGGCATCACTACGGCGGCGATCAGGGCGCCACGCGCTATTCTTCCCTAAACCAAATCGATGCAACCAATGCCGGCGACCTCGAGATCGCGTGGCGTTGGCAAACCCGTAACTACGGTCCACTCCCCGAATACAAATACGAAGCCACACCTCTCATGGTGAATGGTGTGCTGTACACCACCGCAGGCGGCCGACGCCGCACCGTAGTTGCCGTCGACGCCGAGACCGGTGAGACACTGTGGATGCATCGCTGGGACGACGGCGCACGGGGCGAGACCGCCCCTAGGAAGAATTCCGGGCGGGGCGTGGCGTACTGGTCGGACGGCAACGGCGATGACCGCGTGCTGGTCATTACGCCGGGGTACTTTCTCATCGCTCTCGAGGCCGCCACCGGTCGTCGGATTCCCGCCTTTGGCCACGATGGTGTCATCGATCTAAAGAAGGGACTCGACGCCGAAGTCGATTCGGTCGAAGCGGTGATCGGCGCCACCTCGCCGCCGATGATCGTGGGCGACGTCGCCGTGGTTGGCGCCGCACTCGAGGTCGGGTTCTATCCACCTTCTCGACGCAACGTTCCCGGTCACGTACGTGGGTTCGACGTCCGTACCGGCGAACGAAAGTGGATCTTTCATACGATTCCGCACCCGGGTGAGTTTGGTCACGAGACGTGGCTCGACAGTGCCTGGGCCTATACGGGCAACGCCGCGGTGTGGGCTCCTATGTCGGCCGACCCGGAGTTGGGATACGTCTATCTGCCGGTCGAGGCAGCCACCAGCGATTTCACGGGCGGCCATCGGCCCGGTGACAATCTGTTCTCGACCACGCTCGTGTGCCTGAACGCCGTAACCGGCGAACGAGTTTGGCACTTCCAACTCGTCCACCACGACATCTGGGATTTCGATATCCCCACTGCGCCGATTCTGCTGGATATCACAGTTGACGGTAGGCCCGTCAAGGCGGTCGCACAGGTTACAAAACAAAACTTCACCTATGTCTTCGACCGAGTGACCGGCGAACCGGTGTGGCCCATCGAAGAGCGACCGGTCCCGCAGACAGACATTCCCGGAGAGTGGACGTCACCCACGCAGCCATTCCCCACCAAACCGGCGCCCTTCGACCGCCAAGGATTCTCGGAGGACGACCTGATCGCCTTTACCCCGGAGCTGTTCGAGCAGGCCATGGAGATTGCGCGGCGCTATCGCTGGGGCACTCTCTTCACGCCCGGATCGCTCATCGATACCGTCGCCGGGACCCGTGGCACCTTGCGTTTTCCGACGTCGACCGGTGGGGCGAACTGGGAAGGCGGCGCCGTCGACATCGAAACTGGCGTGCTGTATGTCTCGTCGGTCGCATCACCCTCTGTGATCGCGATCGGGCGCGGCAATCCGGCGCGAACCGACCTCGACTACTACCTGACTGGTGGGACGAGCGTCCGCGGCCCCAGTCGGCTGCCGTTGACGAAACCGCCGTATGGCCGGATCACCGCCATCGACCTCAACACGGGCGAACACGCGTGGATGATTGCGAACGGCGGTACGCCTGCACGGATTGCCGACAACCCAGTACTCGCCAACGTCGATTTTCCACCGACTGGACATGCCACTAGAGCCGTACTCCTGGTTACCAAGACGCTCCTGTTCGCGGGTGAAGGATTTGGCGCCGACCCCATCCTGCATGTCCTCGACAAGAGCACCGGGCAAAAGATCGTCGACATCGAGTTGCCCGCGCCCGCCACGGGGCTGCCCATGACCTACATGCGTGGTGGCAAGCAGTACGTCGTGGTTCCGGTAGGAGCGCGGGGACACGCGGCCGAGTTAGTGGCGCTCGCGCTGCCATAGCTGTACATCACCACAACATTCTTGCGATACGCAATTCATAGGAGGCTGTGATGGTTCGCACGACTCGTCAGATACTCGTGCTCGCGTCTGCACTGACCGTGAGCGCCGCTCTTCCCGTTCAGGCCATGGGCCTGCAGGGCCAGAGTGACCAGGCGCTCCCATCGATCGCCGACAAGACCGACGGTATGGAACGGATGGATGGGTTTTTCCCGCTCTACTGGGACGCCGACGCAGGCCAACTGTGGATGGAGATCAACCGATTCGACACCGAACTGCTCCACCTGAACGGCATTGGTGCTGGGCTCGGATCAAATGACATAGGACTCGACCGGGGACAGGGTAACGGCTCTCGCATCGTGACGTTCGAGCGCGCCGGCCGGAAAATCTTGATGGTTCAACCCAACTACCGGTTCCGTGCCCACAGCGCCAACCAGGCAGAAGTCCAGGCAGTCGAAGACGCGTTCGCGCGTTCGGTATTGTGGGGCTTCACCGCAGCGGCAGAATCAGAGGGCAGCGTGTTGGTTGACCTTACGGATTTCTTGCTTCGTGACCCCGCCAACATCGCGGGTCGCTTGCGCCCAGGGACCTATCGTCTCGACACGGGCCGTAGCTCGATCTACATGCCGATGACGATGAATTTCCCTGAAAACACCGAGATGGAGGTCGAACTCACGTTCGTGCGCCAAGCTGGTGGCGGCGGGGGCGGGTTCGGTGGCGGCGGTGGCGCGTTCGAAGGTGTCGGCAGTGTCGCGGCGTCAGGTGAGGCTGCCAGCATCCGCACCCACCATTCATTCGTGCAATTGCCTGACGATAACTACACGACGCGGCTGCACGACCCCCGATCTGGGTACGGCGCCATGACATACAGGGACTACTCCACACCGCTCGGCGAGCCAATGGTAAAGCGATTCATTCGCCGGCACCGCCTCGAAAAGGTCGACCCTACCGCCGCCGTGAGTGATCCGGTCGAACCCATCGTGTACTACCTCGATCCGGGGACGCCCGAACCAATCAGATCGGCGCTACTCGATGGTGCGCGCTGGTGGAACCAAGCCTTCGAAGCCGCGGGCTACCGCAACGCCTTTCGCGTCGAGATGCGCCCAGAGAACATCAGTTCGCATGACATCCGCTACAACGTGATCAATTGGACGCACCGGTCGACCCGGGGGTGGAGCTACGGCGGGTCGGTCACCGACCCTCGAACCGGCGAGATCATCAAGGGTGTCGTAACCCTTGGGTCTCTCCGGATTCGACAGGACTACATGATCGCCGAAGGCCTGCTCAGTCCCTACGAAGACGGTGACGAGACGCCACCGGAACTCGCCGAGTGGGCTTTGGCGCGCATTCGCCAACTCTCCGCACACGAGGTCGGACATACGATCGGGCTCGGGCACAACTACTACGACAGTGAAGCCGGCCGGATTTCTGTATTGGACTACCCGCATCCATGGATCACACTGAACAGTGACGGGTCGTTCGATTTCCTACGGGTATCAAGACTTTCCCGATGGAACGGATGAGGCATCAGCCCTCCAACGGATTCTCGACGATGCCTGGGACCGCGATATTCGCTACTTCACCAATCAGGATATCGACATTCATCCACGCGCCGACCAATGGTCGAACGGCGTGAACGTCGCGATCGAGTTGGACCGAATGATGGAAGTGCGACGCGTCGCGTTGTCGCGGTTCGGCGAGAACGCAATCAAGCGAAACATGCCCATGGCAACGATCGAGGAAGTCCTCGTGCCGTTGTACATGCACCACCGATATCAGGTGACGGCAGCGGC
>JBDHLU010000010.1:0-42047 GCA_039656555.1 Gemmatimonadota bacterium
TCCCTGTCGCGTTCACTTCGGTGGCTTTCTAATTCATCATCATCGTCACCTTCATCGACGATATCCAACCGCTCGTAGTTCAGCGGGTAGAGTTGAATGTTCGACCAACGCCTCAGTTGATCGTGCGGTAGCGCACCGAGAGGTATTTCCATCCGGTCGGCTTCCTGCGAGATCACCACCAACACGTCCTGCATCTCCAAGGGCTCGAGCCCCCGACGGAAGGTGATCGCGCCCAACTGATGGCGATGCAGCCGACCAGCAAGATCCCCCAGCACCGGGTTCTTCGGATCGGTCGCAACCCCCTCGATAACCAACTGCTGCCGGGCCACACCCAACGACAGGCTGTTGCGCTCCACCAGCAGTGTTTGCAGTCGATTCACCACGCGTTCGGCGGCGGGGCGGAGTGAGGGGTGCCCCCCAGGATACATCGCGTACTTGTTGATACCGATCGAGAACTCGATCAAGAAATCCGCGAGATCTCGCGGAAGGGTTTTGCGCTCGGCGGCTGGGCCGGCGGTCGGAATGGGGTCCGTCATTCCATCGAGACGGACGGCCAACGGCGTACCCCGACTCCGTTCAGGTCACCCCTCGCTTGGCTTGAAAGGTGGCTCAGGGGGTACCGTGACGCCCTCAGGAAGTGGCGTAGGAGGTCCGACGCGGTCCAGCGTAAGGGGCTCTTCTAGATCGCCACCCGACAACGTGAGCTTGCCTCGCCGCAACTCGAAGTTGTAGCCCACCCATTCGTCACCAAAGGCGATGTAGAGCAGGTTCTCGTAGACCCGCCAACGGACGATCTCTTCGTTGAAACTCGCCGATGAATCGGCCCGGACGACGACCTGCTGCGGGCCGTCCGGGGTGTCCACCTCCCAGGTGCCGTATATGTCATGGCCCGGGGCGGTCGACTGCGCCGCCAGGGGACTCGCAAGACACACGAGCGTTACCAGGAACCAGGATTTCTTTGTTACATTCATGTCGTTTCCATAGCGAAGTTAATTCCCGCAGGTCTAGTACACAAAGAAACGCCCCGGAGTTGCCTCCGGGGCGTTCATTCACGGCGAGAATACCCCGTGTCCTAATACATCCCACCCATACCGCCACCACCAGGCATTGGCGGCGCGGCGGCCTCGTCTACCGGCTTCTCGACCACGACACATTCCGTGGTGAGCAGCAGGCCGGCTACAGACGCCGCGTTCTGCAGCGCCGTACGGGTGACCTTCGTCGGGTCGATCACACCGGCCTCGACGAGGTTCTCGTAATCATCGGTCTGGGCGTTGTACCCAAACGTCTTGCTCTTGTTCGTGCGAACCTTCTCAACGACGATGGACCCCTCGACGCCGGCGTTGGCCGCGATGATGCGCATCGGCTCCTCGAGTGCCCGGCGAACGATCTTAACACCAACCTGTTCGTCATGGTCATCGAGAACGAACTTATCGAGGACGGTCTGGGCGCGAAGGAGGGCCACGCCACCACCGGGCACGATGCCTTCTTCGACTGCGGCGCGCGTCGCGTGCAATGCATCTTCCACACGAGCCTTCTTTTCTTTCATTTCCGTCTCGGTGGCGGCGCCAACATTGATAACCGCCACACCACCGGCGAGTTTAGCCAGTCGCTCCTGCAACTTCTCGCTGTCATAGTCCGACGTGCTCTTTTCAATGGCCCCACGGATTTCCTTGATCCGCCCTTGGATCTTTTCGTCCGTCCCTCCACCGTCGACGAGCGTCGTGTTGTCCTTGTCGATGACGACACGCTTGGCTTGGCCAAGGTCGTTGAGTACAGCGTTCTCGAGTTTAAAACCAAGCTCTTCAGAGATCACACTGGGGGCACCAGTAAGAATCGCAATGTCCTGCAACATCGCCTTCCGGCGATCACCGAACCCAGGTGCTTTCACCGCGCAAATCTTGAGCGTGCCCCGCAGCTTGTTTACCACCAACGTAGCCAGGGCTTCGCCCTCCACGTCTTCGGAGATGATGAGCAACGGCTTACCCGTCTGCGCCGTCTTCTCCAACACCGGCAACAAGTCCTTCATTGCGGAGATCTTCTTGTCGTGAATCAGGACGTAGACGTCCTCGAGGACCGTTTCCATCTTCTCCGGATCGGTCACGAAGTAGGGAGAGAGGTAACCGCGGTCGAACTGCATACCGTCCACGGTCTCCAGCGTGGTCTCGAGGCCCTTCGCTTCTTCGACCGTGATCACGCCGTCTTTGCCGACCTTCTCCATCGCGTCAGCAATGAGTTCACCGATTTCGGAGTCGTTGTTGGCAGAGATTGATGCTACCTGCGTGATCTCTTTCTTGCCTTTCGTATCGACGGACAACTTCTTCAGTTCGGCGACGACCTTGGCGACGGCCTTGTCGATACCACGCTTGATCGCCATGGGATTAATGCCGGATGTGACGCTCTTCAGACCCTCACGGAAGATCGCTTGGGCCAGCACCGTAGCGGTCGTAGTACCGTCACCGGCGTCATCCGACGTCTTGGTCGCAACTTCCTTTACCATCTGAGCGCCCATGTTCTGCACGGGCTTTTCCAGCTCGATTTCCTTGGCAACCGTCACACCGTCCTTCGTGACAGTGGGGCTGCCGAACTTCTTGTCAATGACGACGTTCCGCCCCTTGGGGCCCAGCGTGACCTTGACGGCATCAGCCAGCTGGTCGATGCCCTTCTTAAGGTCAGTGCGCGCGTCGACATCAAAGTGTAGCTCTTTCACATTCGCCATCTAGTTGTCTCCTTGAAGTACTACCCAACGACCGCGAGGACGTCGGATTCTTTGATGATGAGATACTCGTTGTCGTTGACAGTTACTTCCGTCCCCGAATACTTGGGGTACAGCACCTTGTCGCCAACCGACAGGTCCATTGGCTGGCGCTCGCCCTTCTCGAAGCGGCCCGGACCAACCGCGACCACCTCGCCCTGCTGCGGCTTTTCTTTGGCCGTGTCAGGGATGTACAATCCTCCGCGCATTTCCTCTTCGTCCGCATCCACATTCTGGATCACGACCCGATCGCCCAGTGGACGAGGGATCTTGACCTTGGCCTTCGACTTGGTGGCTGTGGCCATGTTCTCCAACCTCCATCTCTGTAAATGGTTGTCAGTAAATACTTTACGATCTGTCAGCACTCTACTGCAGAGACTGCTAGCACCAGGAATAAAGGGGGGGGGCCTCTCAACGTCAAGGCCCCTCCCCAACCATACCGCGACTTTAGTTTTGGCCGTTCACCAACGTCGGGAGAAGTACCTTCTGCTCCCGTATCCCATGTCCTATCTGGCCCTCGGTGCCCCGACCCCAACAGTAGATCTTGCCGTCGGTAGCCTGGCCACACGTTACGCCTCCGATGGTACTGGATCCGGCGCGGACGCTGCGGAACGTGTTGACCGGGCCGGCCAGGCGTACTGGAAGCATGTTGAGGTCCGTATCGCCGGTCCCGAGTTGTCCTGATTCATTGATTCCCCAGCACCAAACTTCGTCGGTGATGGTATGACCGCAGGTGTGGGCACCCCCGGCCGAAATGTGGTCGAAGGTCAGGCCGCCGCTAACCGGTACCGGTGAGCCTTTCGGCTGTGTCCCACCGTTGCCGAGTGCTCCGCTGGATCCCTCCCCCCAGCAATACCCTTCCCCAGCCGGGGTCACCGCACACGTGTGGTTGTTGCCGGCATCGATGCTGGCAAACTGGAGTCCCCCATCGACGGGCACGGGCACAGCGGAACCGGTGAATCCGATCCCGATTTGGCCGAAGGTAGCGTCCCCCCAGCAGTACGCTTCGCCCGCTGCGTTGAGACCGCACGTATGTTGCGCCCCCGCGGTGAGCTGAACGAAGGCCGTATCAACCAATACGGCGAATGGGAAGGGTCTGAATGCAAGGTTTCCGGTGACGCCGTCGCCCAGTTGCCCACGCGATGCGGATCCCCAACAGTACGTTGTGCTGTCGGTCACTGTGGTCCCGCAGGTGTGGAGCGATCCCACGGCCAGAGCCAGCCAACGCAACCCACCGTTGATGGAATCTGGCGTCAGGATGGGGAAGGACTCGCCACCAAGTCCGAGCTGCCCAACGTTATTTGCACCCCAACAGTACGCCTTCTCGGCCACCAGTCCGCATGTGTGCAAGGTGCCGGTGATGAGCAGATCCCACTTCAATCCCGTCTGGATAAAATCGGGTTGGATCCGGGTATCGATATCATTGGTGCCTAGCTGGCCCGTAACGTTGTCTCCCCAACAGAGGCCCGTGGCGTCAGTGGCCAGAGCGCAAACGTGGAGGTCGCCAACGTCGACTGACGCATAGTTCACTTGGTGCGGCGGTGGCAGCACGGGATCATCGGGCCCGCCCAAACTACACCCCGCGAACACCAGGGTACAAGCGGCAAGCATCGGCTTTCGTATCATCGCATTCCTCTATGGACAGCGTGTTTTTGTGATTACCCCAGCGCCAAGAACCCCATGACTGGAGTGAAGTTCCGTCAGGCTGAATCGTCCCAGTAGTTCTCTAACTCCACCCCCAAGCCATCGACTAGGCGGTTTGCATACGCGTAGTACGCCGTGATCTGGCATATGTCGAGAATCTCCGCATCAGTGAATCCTATACCCTGAAGCGCTGCAACGTCACGGTTCTCCATTTCCGAAGGACGGTTGGTCAACTTCACCGCGTATTCCAACATGGCACGTTCGCGGTCAGTCAGGTGCGCAGTTCGAAAATCACGTTCGATTGCGGCAACTTTGTCTTCATCGTCGATCAACCGACGGAGGCCCGCTCCGTGGTGAACGATTCAGTAGCGGCATTTGTTCTCGACCGATACGGCCACCGCGATCATCTCGCGTTCGGCGCGCGACAGCCCGGAGGGGCCCCGCATGAGGTGGGCATAGTGGCGCATGTGCCCTTCCATCGATGGGGGGTTGAGCGAGTGGATCTTGAGGATGTGGTCGATACCGTTCTCGCCTGCATAGCGCGCATACAGTTCGGCGAGCCGCCCTTCCGCCTCGTCTTCAGGTATCCAAGAGATCCACGGCAACGATCCGAGTCTCGCTAGTTCAGCACGCGCCGCACCCCAACCCAGCGGGCTCGCCACCACCGGCTATCGCCGTCACCCGACTCCAAGCTGGATAGTCGCACACCCTGTGACGAGGAGTGGATGAACATTCCGTCACCGACGTAGAGGCCAACATGAGAAACCCCGTTTCCGCTGACCGCGAAGGTCAACACGTCTCCGGGCGCCAACGCACCGATCGATTTGTCGACGGCGATCCCGCTTCGGGCCTGGTCTCGGGATACACGCGGGAGAATGATCCCGTGTTTTTCGTACGCATACTGTATGAGCCCCGAGCAATCGAACCCATTCTCTCCGCTCCCACCCCATTGGTACGGTGTCCCCATCGCGGCAAGCGCGGTCTCCACCACGTTGGTCGCGAGGGCCGCAGCCTCAACGTCCAATCCACTGCTTCCAGCCGTTTCCCTGATCTCATCTGCGGTCGGTGCTGCCAGCGGCTCCTCGGCGGCGGGGGGCGCGGCCCGCGATGACTGGCCAAGGGTAAATCCCACACCGAGTTGTAGCTGGAAGCCGCGGCGGTCGTCCGGACGAAGCTGCCAGAACCCCTTCACATTTTGATCTTCGACACGGTAGCGCGCCTCGGCCCCAAGGCGCAGGTGTGAGAACAACACGATGCCATACCCGGCACCCACGCTCCAGCTCGCATCGGCGTTGCCATCGGTGTGCTTGATACCGATTCCGACTGACGAGAGCGCGTAGAGTCCCGTAGCACCACCGACCCGCAGTGAGACATCTCCACCTGTCTGAGTGCGGTCAAATGATGACCGGCTGTCATCCCGGTGGAAAAACCCGATGCCGAAGCTGACCGGGCCCACCAAACGGGCGAAACGGGTGGCGGAATAGACAGACGAGTACGCGCCGTCCACCCACCAGCGACCATACGACAACTCGACCCCCCGGACCTGGGCTGCGAGAGGGCTGGCTCCCAAGACGAGGATGACACACAGAGTAGTGAAAAATGGACGATGCATAGATATTGGCAGGGGACGTAAGTGCCAATGTAGTAACAAATTAGGAGATGGTCAATGAAATGGTCCGTCTATATTTCCACCGTCTCCATTGTCCCCCGAACAGCATCCGCTGAGCTGGCCAGGGCTGTCTTCTCATCGTCCGTCAGTGGCACTTCGTGGATCTTCTCGAGGCCACCAGCTCCCAAGGTGCATGGGACGCCCAAGTAGATCCCCTCCTGGTCGTATTCCCCCTCCAACCAGGCTGCACATGGCAGGATCCGCTTCTTGTCGCGCGCGATGGACTCCACCATCTGCGCGGCCGCGGACGACGGCGCGTAGTACGCCGATCCTGTCTTGAGGTAGCCCACGATCTCCGCCCCACCCTTGCGAGTGCGCTCCACGATCCGGTCGAGCGCGGCCTGATCTAGGAAATGCGTCACGGGAATGCCAGAAATGGTGGTATAGGATATGAGTGGCACCATGGTGTCCCCATGTCCGCCCAACACCATGGCCTGGATATCCTCCACCGAAACACCGATGGCTTCTGCCAAAAAACTTCGGTAGCGAGCCGTGTCCAGCACCCCAGCCATCCCGATCACGCGCTCGCGAGGGAATCCGGTCACTTCTTTCGCCACCCACGCCATGACGTCCAGCGGGTTCGAGACCATGATGATGATGGCTTCCGGCGCCACGCGTTTGATTTCCTCACTCACCGATTTCACAATGCCGGCATTGGTCTTCACCAGGTCGTCTCGACTCATCCCGGGCTTCCGGGCGATTCCCGCCGTCATTACGAACACCTCACTACCGACAGCCCGATCGTAGTCGTTAGCGCCAACGACGCGCGTATCAAACCCTTCGATTGGGGCCGACTCCCATTGATCGAGTCCCTTCCCCTGCGGCACGCCCTCGACGATGTCAATGAGGACGACCTCCCGTGCGAGTTCTTTCTCGGCCAACCGCTGCGCCGTTGTTGCTCCGACGTGACCCGCGCCCACAACCGTAATTTTCTTCATGCCCCTTCTTCCCTGGCGGCCATCTCCGCCGTGAATTGTCCTAGGTGGTTATCTAATGATAAGTCCGTTTGGCGGATGGCTTCGTAAAGCACGATCCCAACCGCAGTTGCGAGGTTCAGGCTCCGTACGTCCGTACGCATGGGAATCCGAAAGATCCGCTCGGTATGCTTTTCGAGAATGCGATCGGGCATGCCCTCCGTCTCACTGCCAAACACGAGCACAGAGTTTGGCTCGTAGGGTGCGTTGAGGTAGGAAAGCGTCCCGTGCGTGGAAAAATACAAACAGCGCTCCCGAGCCACTGCCGAACGGAAGGCCCGCCAAAACGGGTGGACCCACAGATCGACACTATCCCAGTAGTCCAACCCAGCGCGTTTCAACTCAGCGTCCTCTATCGAAAACCCCAACGGCTCGATGAGGTGGAGCACTGTGTCCGTGGCACCCGCCAGGCGGGCAATATTCCCTGTATTGGGAGCGATTTGAGGTGAAATCAACGCTACCGAGAGACCCAAGGTCACACTCCAGGTGTATCGGATGGTGCGACGGCGTTCTCTCGCCACTCGGAAGAGCCGTCTTCGAACCGTTCCTTTTTCCAAACTGGGAGCCGCCGTTTTGCCTCGTCGACGATAAACCGGGATGCGGCGTACGCATCCGCCCGGTGTGGGGCAGCGACGGCCACGCCAATGCTGGGTTCGCCCACCGGTATCTCGCCCAACCGATGCCTCACCGCGAAGTGTGCCGCGGACCATCGTGTACGCGCCTCGCCAACGATGCGATCAAACTCCTCGCCGGCCATCTCGGCATATGCCATGTAGTCGATGGCCACGACGGGTCCATCCTCGTTACTCCGACGCACGGTACCGAGAAACAGGACTTCCGCACCGCATCCGTGGTCTGCGACCGATCGGAGTAGTGCCGAACCGTCGATCGGATCGTCGTTGACGTCGCCCACTATCCGCCGGCCAGTGGCGGAAGCAAAGCAACCTCATCTCCATCGGCCAGTGCTGCGTCGAGTTTGACGTGCCTCCGGTTGACGGCCACCAGTGGTTCGAGCGGGAGCTGCTTTCCATTGGGGCGGTCGGCCCGCAGGCGTGCGACCACGTCACCCGCAGTGGCGTTCTCCGGCAGTTGGAGCGGAAGCACCTCCACCTCGAGCAACTCCGCGTACCGCCCGAACAATAGACATTCAATGCGAATCGACCCGCTCCTGGCGGTCGCCGACGCAGCTTCTTTCGTCATAGGCCCCCAAATATAGCTATCGACTTCCGGTCGGAAGTGAAATACCCGGGCCCCCCGTTTCGAGTCCCAATGTTCAACCTACGGAAAAGGGGGCGTCACCTGGACGCCCCCATGCCGTTCTGCGACGCTCCCTGGTCTATCCCTGAGCGGGCATTCCCGTGGCTTGGCTCGGAGCTTGGGCGCTACGTTCCGATGCCTCGGCGACCATGCTGCGTAACTCCTTGGAGGGCTTGAAGACAGGGACCGGACGTGCAGCGACTTCTACGGGCTCACCCGTGCGTGGGTTCCGCGCCAGCCGCGTCTTTCGCATGCGGATCTTGAACGTCCCGAATCCGCGTATCTCAATGTTGTTTTGTTCAGCTAGCGCGTCCTTGATTGAATCCAAAAACGCATCAACCACCCTCGCACAGTCCTTTTTCGAGATCATTGGACCTGCGGTTCGGGCAATAGTAGCAGTCACTTTTTCGACGAGGTCGGCCTTGGTCATTCAGGTACTCCCGACGGGGTCGGTCGAGGGGTCCCGAGGGTCCCCTTTGGGCCGACATAAATACGGGCTTACCTATTGACTGTCAAGGGCTTGGACGAATTCGGCGAAGTGTCCTCGGGCGTCGTGAGGCCCCGGTGAGGCCTCCGGATGGTACTGGACACCGAATACTGGGAGTTCTCGGTGCCTAACCCCTTCTACGGTGTTATCATTGAGGTTACGGTGCGTCACTTCAAGTACCTTGGCACCTGACACGTCCTTAGTCTTTGCCCTGACTGCAAATCCATGGTTTTGGCTGGTTATCAACACTCGCCCGGTTTCAATATCACGGACCGGATGATTCCCGCCGCGATGCCCAAACGGGAGCTTGTCAGTCGTTCCGCCAAACGCCAACGAAATGAGCTGGTGTCCCAAACAAATACCGAACATAGGCCTGCCGGTCTCAGCGATCTCCCGAATGACCGGAAGTGCGTAGGTAACGGCCGCAGGATCTCCGGGACCGTTGGACAAGAAGACGCCGTCGGGGTCGAGTTCCCGGACCCGCGCGGCAGGGGTACTCGCTGGAACGACTGTGACCCGGCACTCCTTTTCCACGAAAAGGCGGAGAATGTTCTCCTTCATCCCGAAATCGAAGGCCACAACGTGATGCCTGGCACCTGAATTCCCCACCTCCCGCTCGTCATTCCGAGTTGCCTCTGAGGCGAGATCCAACCCGTCCATGGATGGGCTTGCGTCCAGAAGGGCCCGCACGTCGTCAGCGGGTTGGTCTCCGCCGGCGATGATACCTCGCATGGCGCCGGCTGACCGTATGTGCCGTGCCAGGCGTCGTGTATCGATGCCTTCGAGGATGGGGATGTCCCCTTCCGCCAACCACGCGTCCAGGCTGCCCGTAGCCCGCCAGTTCGAGTAGTTGTGGGACAGCTCCCGCACGACCACACCGTTGACTTGGGGTTTATCGGATTCTAGGTCTTCGGGATTGACGCCGTAGTTGCCAATCATAGGGGCCGTCATGACCACGATCTGGCCAAGGTAGGACGGGTCGGTGAAGACCTCCTGGTAACCACTCAGGTTGGTGGTGAATACGACCTCGCCCGTCGTTGCTTCAAAAAGACGGCGCGTCGTTCCGGAGAACCACGCGCCGTCTTCGAGCAGTACGTATGCGGGGTGCTCTGAACCTGTCACCCCTAGTCGCCGGAATCCGGCACGGCCCCACCCCCGGGCGGTGTAGCCCCGGCTTCGGTTTCGAGCGGCAATCGAGCAGGAGGCGGCGCGACTGGGGCGGGAACCGTCGGTGTCGTGCCCTCCAAAACTGACCGTGGTATGGACGTTCTCGTGTTCATTCCGGCCAGCACCATGGACAAGAAGAGAAAGATGCCGCCAAGCCACCAAGTAGCCTTCGTGAGGATGGTCGTTGCTTGCCGTCCGCCAAGAAAGCTATCGGTGGAGGCACCGCCGCCCATCGCCGCGAGCCCACCGCCAGTTCCAGCTTGTAAGAGCACGGCCGTGATCAATAGGATCGCGACCAGTAGCAACACTGCTAAGATCACACCATACATCGATTTATCCCTCGTTTCGGGCCGCAAGATACCTGGGCCGAACCAATCAAGTCAATTGACGTGCACGCTCACGATTTGTCGCCACGATTCCGGGTCGAGTGACGCCCCACCAACCAAGACACCGTCGATCTCCGTCTCAGCCAGCAGTACCTCGGCATTGGCCGGCTTGACGCTTCCACCGTATAACACGCGTACGCCCTCGTCGTTCGCTCCGTGCTCGATCATCCAGGCGCGGATGGCGGCGTGGACTTCAGAGGCATCCCTTGGTGTCGCCGTCTTTCCCGTTCCGATTGCCCAAACCGGCTCGTACGCAATAATCGTCCGATCGAGATCTCCCGAAGAGAGTCCATTGAGGGCGCCAAGCTGGTCCACCACGACTTTGATCGTGTTCCCACTCTCGCGTTCGGCGAGCTGCTCCCCAACGCAAAACACCGGGGCCAAGCCGCCTTCGAGCACCGCTCTGACCTTGCGGCCAGTCTCTTCGATCGATTCACCGAAAACGTGACGCCTCTCGGAATGACCAATCAGGGCGGCGGCACCTCCTGCCTCACGCGTAAGCGGGACACTCAGTTCGCCCGTGAAGGCGCCCTTCGGTTCCCAGTAGACATTTTGTGCCCCGACCAAGATCCCCGTGCCTTTCACCCGCGCAACCACGGCCGGCAGCGTCACCGCTGGGGGGAAAAACCAAACCTCCCGATCGTCTCGAGCCTCGAATCGCTTGAGAAAGACGTCGCAGAACACTCCGGCGTCTTCCGGGCCCAGGTGCATTTTCCAGTTTGCGGCGAATACCATGCGTTTTGTCATAGGTCGTCCAGTGCAGCGATCCCGGGCAGCGTCTTCCCTCGGAGGAGTTCCAGGGCCGCTCCGCCTCCCGTCGATACATGCGAGACGCGATCTTGGACGCCTGCCGCCGACACTGCGGCAGCAGAATCGCCACCACCTACGACGGTTACACACCCGCGGTCCGTTGCATCCGCTACCGCATGAGCGAAGGTCATTGTGCCACGGTCGAAAGGCGGCGTCTCGAAGACTCCCATCGGCCCGTTCCACAAAACGGTGGATGCTTGCTTGATCCGTTCCCCGAAAGTGTTGGCAGACGTTGCCCCAATGTCGAAGATCGACCACTCGGGTTCTACGGCATCGCGCGCCACCTCCTTCCACTCCGCGTCAGATGACAGCGACCGTGCGACCACGACCGTTTCGGGCAGTACCAGGCGCTTCCCCGCCCTCGCCATCAGGTCGCGCGCCATGTCGACCCGGTCGGGCTCGACGAGAGACCCGCCGACCTCGAATCCCATAGCCAGAAAAAAGGTGTTCGCCATGGCACCGCCGACGAGGATCGTGTCTACGCGTTCGAGGAGCGCATCAATGACATCGACCTTTCCGGAAATCTTGGCGCCGCCCAGCACGGCGACGAAGGGCCGCGCGGGATCGTCCAAGGCATCAGTGAGGTATTCCAGTTCGCGGGCCATCAAGAACCCTGCAACGGCCGGTTTTAGGAGATGCGCCACTCCCTCGGTGGAGGCGTGGGCGCGATGAGCGGTGCCGAACGCATCGTTGACATACATGTCGCCCAGGTCGGCAAACGATTGCGCTAGCGACGGGTCGTTCGTCTCTTCTCCGGGCCAAAATCTCGTGTTCTCCAACAACATGACTTGACCGCGGCGCAAGCGGTGCGTTACCCGAGCCGCCGATTCGCCGAGGTGATCCAGAAACTCAACCGGCACGCCAAGTTCAGCTTCGAGCACGCGCCTAACTGGTTCGAGTGAGAGCTCGGGAACGCGCTTGCCTTTCGGCCGGCCGAGATGTGAGGCCAACACCACCCGAACTCCACGTTCGCGGAGCCAGGTAATGCTTGGGAGCGCGGCGCGGATCCGTGTAAGGTCCGTGACGCGACCATCTTCGAGCGGGACATTGAAGTCCACCCGTACGAATGCGCGTTCACCTTCGAGTGGCTGCCCCGCCAAAGACGGAAGCGTCCGCTTCACCCGATTCGCTCGCCCACGTATCGCATCAGGTCGACACAGCGGCTCGAATAGCCCATCTCGTTGTCATACCACGAAGAGACATGAACCAACGTTCCATCGATCACGTTGGTGGACAACGCGTCCAACGTGGAGGAGTGAGGGTCGCCGATATAGTCGACAGACACGAGTGGTTCGTGGCTGACTGCCAGGATCCCCTTCAAACTTCCCTTCGCTGCCGATTCGAATGCATCGTTGATCTCTTCGATCGACGTCGATTTTTCGACCACACAGGTCAGGTCTACCACAGACACGTCAGACGTCGGCACACGAAGCGCCATGCCGTCGATCTTTCCCTCGACTTCAGGAATCACCAGCGCCGTGGCTCGTGCTGCCCCCGTGCTGGTCGGGATGATGTTCATCGCTGCGGCGCGCGCCCGACGGAGGTCCTTGTGCGGAAGATCCAGGATCTTTTGATCGTTGGTGTAAGAGTGAATCGTCGTCATGAAACCACGCTCGAACCCGAAGGCATCCCGGATCACCTTGACGACCGGTACTAGACAGTTGGTCGTGCAGGATGCGTTTGAGATTACGTGGTGTTTGGCGGGGTCGTACTGATCGTGATTCACTCCCATGACGATGGTGATGTCTTCCTGCTTTGCAGGGGCACTGATGATCACCTTCGCGGCCCCGGCGTCCAGGTGCGCGGCTGCCTTGTCCCTTTGCGTGAAGAACCCGGTTGATTCGAGCACCACGTCTACCCCCAGCTCCTTCCACGGTAGCTTGGCCGGGTCACGCTCAGATAGTACGCGGATGTTGTCGCCATTGACGACCAGCGTCCCATCACCGACTTCCACCGTACCGTCAAACCGACCGTGCACTGAGTCGTACTTCAGCAGATGCCCGAGCGTGTTGGCATCGGTCAGGTCGTTAACCGCCACGAAGTCGATGTCCGCCCCGCTCTTTCCGGCGGCGCGTAACACGTTCCTACCGATGCGCCCGAAACCATTGATTGCAACCTTGAGACTCATCAGCTCCTCACATCCTTTGTGGATCATGTTGGCCCACGGATACCTCAAAGGGCATCACGCGGGCAAAGGTCACGGCGTGAATCTGGCTCCACCCCGCTCGCTCGAGAGTACCGGCCGCAGATGCAAGCGTCGCGCCAGTCGTGAGCACGTCGTCGACCAATATAACCGCGGAAGTGGGCTCTTCCCGACCCTTGGCGACCGCGAAAACGTCCGCCACGTTTCGGGCCCTTTCGCCGGGGGTGAGGGTTGTCTGAGAGCGGGTCTCCGTGGCCCGCACGAGACTACTGTCATCGACGTCCATCCCCCATCGCACCGCAAGGCCCCGGGCCAAACAAGCGGCCTGGTTGTAGCCCCGTTCCCGGGCGCGGCGCCTTCCAAGGGGAATCGGCAGAAGCGTGCCGGCGGCCGGCTTTGTTACATGGCGGACCATCACGTCGGCCAAATCCATCCCAACCCGCCAATAGCCCTCGTACTTCAAGTGGTGGATCATTCGGCGAGATTCATCGCTCATCCAGACGGCACTGCGCACGGTTTTCAGTGCAACGGGCCAATCGGAGCAGAAGCGACACGGGCCAATGAGCGGCAGTGGCTGCTGACATCGGGGACATCCCCCCCCTAGCACACGCAGCCGCGCGATACAGAGAGAACACACCAGGCTGTCATTCGCCCCGCTTGGGACGGGCCTATCGCACGAAACGCACGCGTTCGGAAGTAGGAACTGTTCGAGTCCGTGGGTGAGAGCTACGAGCGCTGACCAATCCACCGATTTACCGCCGCCCTCATAACCTCCCGGGGCGCCTGGATGTCAGGGAAGAACCGTTCGAACGCGTACACCCCCTGGGCAACCAACATGGCGCGGCCATCCACCGCCGTTTTGTGCTGCGACAGGAACAATTCAACGAATGGTGTGGGCGTGCTTTCGTAGACCATATCGAACCCGGCGGCGCAGCGTTCGACGAGTTCTCGTGGCATGGGCAGTCGATGGTCGCCCCCCATCCCTACGGGCGTCGCATTGATTGCGACCCCGAAGTCCAGGTTACCATCGTCGGCGGCGGCATCGCTGACCCCGCGCTGCCGGGCCCATTCGGCCAGATCGCTGGCCCGTGAGTCCTGTCGAGAACGGATACGAACCGGGACGGCGCGCTCCCGAGCCGCGATTACCGCGGCGCGCGCCGCACCGCCTGTCCCGAGAATCAACCAGGGCCCATCCACATCCAACGAGGTTACGGTGTCGAGAACCCCCTGAACATCGGTATTGTCGCCAATCAACCGCCCGTTTTCCGGCCAAAACGTGTTGACTGCACCGACGTCTTTCGCGATGCCCGTCACCCGAATCAGTAAGGACGAGACCGCGACCTTGTGGGGTACGGTAACATTGCCGGCAACCCCCAGAGCCTCGAAGGCTCGCAAGACCTGTGGAAGGGAAACGGCTTCCACGTGAAATGCTACATATACGGCGTCCAGCCCTGACGCAGCGATGGCGGCGTTGTGCATGCGGGGAGAAAGAGAGTGTTGGATCGGATCGCCGATGACCGCGAGGACCCGGCTACGACTGGAGACTTCCATCTGCACCGCCGTCGCCATTGAATCGTTCGAGTGCCTGGCCGATGAGTGTCTCGAGCTGCATGTACGTCGACCGATAGACCTCCATATCGCTGCCGAACGGATCGCGTACTTCGGCTTCCGGCCCCGTGAGCCCAACGTATTCGCCGAGGACATGCGTCTGTGCCGCGCCCCCAAGCTCCTGTGCCCGCACGCGATGGTGTCGCGCCATCGTGAAGATGAGATCGCATTCTCGCACTAACTCGCGGGTTAAGAGGCGAGCACGATGGCTCGAGAGATCGAGCCCGTGCTCCAGACCGATTAGGTAGGCTCCTTCCGACGCCGGCGTTCCCTCCCACGCCCCCGTGCCCGCCGACAACACTTCCACCCCCTCAATCTCGTCCGTTGCCAACGCCCGGCGAAACAGGGCTTCAGCCAGTGGACTGCGGCAGATGTTTCCGGTGCAGACGAACAGGATTCGCGTCATGGTGCCAGGCTTTCGATGTCGGCGCGCAATTGGTCAACGGGAATCGCGCCGCGGCGAACCACGCGAGGACGTTCATTTGTACAATCCACGATGGTAGAAGGTGGGGTATTGCCCAATACTCCACCATCCAAGATCAGCAATGTGCCGTCCTCGATCGCCTCGCCAAAGATCGCCTCCAACGCTTCGACGCTTGGGGCCGGCTCACCTCCGTGGCGGTTTGCGGACGTAGATGTCAACGGAAGGTTGAGCGCGTTGATCAACGTTTCGATGCCCTTGTGGGATGTCCAGCGTACGGCGATCCCCCCTTCTGGGCCCCGGAGGGCATCGGGCAGGATTTGCTCTCCGCCACGAAGGACCAACGTGAGCGGACCCGGCCAAAAGGAAGCGGACAACTCGAGAGCGGCCCGGGTGAATTCGAGTCCCTGCTGCTCTGCCATGGCGCGACTTCCGACCAGCAAGAGGAACGGCTTCTGTTTCTGCCGCTGCTTGAGCACCGTCAACGCCGCCAGATCGTCAGCTTGGGGCCGTGATCCAAGACCGTACACGGTCTCGGTGGGGTGGGCCAGCAACCCACCTGATGCCAGATGGTGCCGAACCGGCGCGATGGCGTCGTTCCAGTCTTCTTCTGTGAGGAACGGTAGCTTGGTCATCGCGTCGCCAACGCTTCGGCGAAGAGGAAATCTTCCGGCGACGTCACCTTGATGTTCGAGGGCATGTCAGGGACGACGCATACGATCGCGCCATTCGCTTCCACCATCGAGGCCTCGTCCGTGAAGGAGGATGCGCGAGCCCCGGCTGCATCGTAGGCCGCGCGCAACATCGTCCGAGGAAAGCCCTGTGGTGTCTGTGCCCGCCACAATCCATCGCGGTCCACCGTCTCGACGACCCTCACACCATCGACCGTTCTTTTTATGGTATCTGCGAGAGGAATGCAGGGAACGGCTCCGAAGCCGCTGGCGGCGACCTCCACCACAGCGTCAATCGTTTCGCGCCTCACGAACGGACGGGCCGCGTCGTGCACCAACACGATGTCACAGTCGTTCCGCAGCCGCGCCAGGCCGGCGTATACGGAATTGGCTCGTGTAGCACCGCCAGCAACAACATGCAACCGTTTGCCGAGCAGCGTTGCCAGCCAATCGGGTGGTGTTTCAGCGACGTCCGCCGGCAAGGCGATGACGATGTCCTCGACTGAGGGGTGCGCCGAAAACGGCCGTAGGGTCCGCAACAACATTGGCACCCCGGCGATTTCACGGAATTGCTTGGGGACGTTCCCTCCGGCTCGCTCGCCCCTGCCGGCCGCGGGAATCACAACGCAAACCTTCCTCATTACACTCCCTGCCCATGCCTACGGCACATCAAATCCCGGCGACTCCCGTTGCGTGAAATTGTCAAAGCGGGTGTACTGCTTGTGGAACGCCAACTTCATCGTGCCCGTTGGCCCATTTCGATGTTTCGCGAGGATGAGTTCGGCCATGCCTTCGCGTGTTTCATCTTGTTCGAGCAACGACGGGTACATCTCGGCACGATACAGGAACATCACGAGATCGGCGTCCTGTTCGATGGCACCTGAGTCCCGGAGATCGGACAACACAGGCCGGTGGTCGCCACCACGTTGCTCAGGCGCCCGCGAAAGCTGCGAGAGTGCGATCACCGGCGTGTCCAGTTCTCGCGCGACGGCCTTGAGCGACCGTGAAATGAAACTAATTTCCTCTTGGCGGCTCTCATTGCGTGACGTTCCTCGAATGAGTTGTAAATAGTCTATCACGAGCAGTTGAATATCGTGCTCCGCCTTGAGTCTCCTGGCTTTGGATCGCAATTCGAGCAACGTGAGCGCCGGCGTATCGTCGATCCAGATGGGGGCTGTACCGAGGAGCCCTGCAGCGCGCGACATCTTTGGATAGTCGTCGTCGCGGAGGTTGCCGCTTCGCAGACGCGAGAGGTCCACGAAGCTCTCCGAAGCCAACAGTCGCTCCACAAGTTGGTCCCGCGACATTTCGAGCGAGAAGATCGCCACGGGTATTTGGTGCTCTAGAGCCGCATTGGCGGCAATGTTCAAACAGAACGACGTCTTACCCATGGAGGGACGCGCAGCCACGATGATTAGATCACTTTTCTGGAAACCGTTCGTCTTGGCATCCAAATCTGTGAATCCGCTTTGAACACCCCGTACCGATTCATCGCCGCGATGGCGCGCTTCTATGCGCTCCATCGTTTTCCACATCAACTCCTTGATGCGGACGACTTCGTTGGTGCCCCGCTGGAACGAGACCTCGAAGACTCGTTCTTCCGCTTGATCGAGAAGCAGATCGATATCCTGCGGTCCTTCGTAAGCTGCTTGGACGATACCCGTACCGGCTTCGATGAGACGCCGCCGAAGAGCTTTGTCTTTGACGATGCGGCAGTGGTACGAGACGTTGGCCGCCGTTGGTACCACATCGAGGAGTTCTGCGATGTAGTCCATGCCGCCGGCGGCCTGGAGTTCGCCTTGACGTTCCAACTCGTCGCGCAACACCACCGGGTCGATGACGTCGTTGCGCTCCACCACACGTGCCATCGTCCGAAACAGCCGTCTATGGTTGTCTCGGTAGAATGCCGTGTCTTCGAGGAGTTCTACCGCCTTGATGGCAGCGTCGGCATCGATCAGCATTGCGCCAAGAACGGCTTGTTCCGCTTCCTCGCTCCAGGGCGTTTCGCGCCCCATGGCCGGTTCAGGCGTCGAGGTCAACGAGTTGGCGTGCGATACGGACGTCATCCCACGTAGGCTTCTTCCAATTAGGGTTTCTTAGTAGGGCGGCCGGATGATACGTAACAACAACGGGCATGCCCCAAAATTCGTGCACCTTGTTCCGCATCGAACCGAGCGACTGCTTCGTCGCGAGAAGGGTCTCAGCAGCCGTGCCACCCATAGCTAGTATGACAGCGGGACGGATGATTTCAAGTTGCCGATGCAGGTATCCGAAACATGCCTCGATTTCATCCTGCGCCGGCTTGCGATTCTGCGGCGGTCGGCACTTGACGACGTTACAGATGTACACTTCTTCGCGCGGAAGACCAATCGCTTTCAAGATGTCCGTGAGAAGTACACCGGCTCGGCCGACGAACGGTCTTCCGGTCTCATCTTCCGTGGCTCCAGGACCTTCGCCAACGATTACCAATCGTGCTGTGGCCGCCCCTTCACCGGGTACCGTATTCTTCCTGGACTTGCACAGGTCACATTTCGTACAATCGCCGATGAGTCGAGCCACGCCATCGAGATCGAGCGTCGCTAGCGGATCATCGGTGAAGAGGTCTTCCGAAGGTCTTGGAATGACGATGCCCCGACCCGGAATGGCCGGTGCCCCGCGACTCCACGATTCGATTGGCGGTCCCGCCTTTTTCTTCCCCACGCTGCGCGTCTCCGGGAGAGTAGCATCGCTCGCACGGTCAAACCACAAGGATCTTTCACCGAGAGCCGCGCGCTGTTCGAGGTACCGAATCAGCAGTTCCCGGGCACCACTCACAAGAGCGCCTCAACCGAATCGAAAATCTTCTCAGCGACCGCCGACTTCGGCAGGCTCTCTATGTGTTGCTCGCTCTTCTCGGTAATCAGTGTTACCCGATTGGTCTCGGATTCGAACCCCGCTCCTGCCTCGTCAGCTCGGTTCATCACGATCAGGTCCAAAGCCTTGGCCCGGAGTTTTTCGCGGGCCCGTTCGACCGCACCATCGCCGACCTCGAGCGCAAACCCAACCACCTTGCAATTGTGGGGTTTCACGTTGGCGATACTGCGCAGGATATCGGGCGTTGGCTCGAGCGTAAGGGCCAACGGGCCGTCAGTGCGGGGTCGCTTTTCGCGAAAGGGTTCTTTGACGACGTAATCAGCGGGCGCGGCGGCCATGATCAATACATCGGCCGTTTTCACCGCGGCCGAGACAGCGGCCAACATGTCCTCGGTCGTCTCGACGGTTATGGTCTCAACACCCGTTGGAGGCTCGAGCAGCGAAGGACCGCTGATCAACGTCACGTCACTCCCGCGCGTAAACGCCGCCGACGCAAGAGCGTATCCCATGCGTCCTGTCGAAGGGTTGGTAATCACTCGTACGGGGTCGATAGGCTCACGGGTCGGGCCGGCGGTCACAACCACCCGTAGCCCGTTCCAGCGACTCGTCGCCTGCCGGAGCAAACGGACCACGTGGGCAACGATCTCTTCGGGCTCGAGCATCCGCCCCGGCCTATCACTCGGTCCTTCGGCGAGCGAGCCCCGTGCTGGGCCGAGAAGTTCCCAACCGCGATCAGCCAACCGTTGCAAATTCTGCTGGGTCGACGGGTGCGCGTACATGTCGTCGTTCATCGCGGGGGCGATGGCGATGGGTTGTGTCGCCGCCAGGAGAATGGCCGTCAGGAGATCGTCAGCTATGCCCTGGGCAGCTCGAGCGATGAGGTTCGCGGTCGCAGGAGCAACGACGATCGCATCGGGGTTCTTGGCATACTCGATGTGCGAGAGGGCCTCACCCCGGTCCCAGAGTGAGGTGAGGACCGGCCGTCCCGTAAGAGCTTCGAACGTGACGGGCCGAATGAACTCAGCCGCCGACGCCGTGAGAACCACATCGACGGCCGCACCCGCCTCGGTCAGGCGGCGGGCGATCGTGCAGGCTTTGTAGCTTGCGATGCCGCCCGACACGCCGAGGACGACGCGTCGGCCGGAAAGGTTCACGTCTCTTGACGGCGCCGGCTCACCAACCGATACGACAATTGGCCGGACGCCATCGTCTCCAGTGCTCGGGTGGTGAGCTTCTTTTCCTCAATGGAACGGTCACGCGGGAAGTCGTTGATGAATCGCGCGAACTTGGCAGATACCAACACTCCCAAATATTTGTTGCCCGCGGGATCGGCCACGTCCTTTGGCGTGAAGATGTGCATCCAGTTTCTCCTATTGCGACCGGTCGTCCAAGTAGTCTCTCAAACCCTGGCGAAGGTCAGTGAGCCGTTCTTCCAGATTGTCCACTGTGCGCAACGAAGTTGTGTCATTATCCATGATGGCCGACACTTCGGCCACGCAAACATCCAGATCGTCGTTCACCACGACATGATCGTAGTGACGTACTTGGTCGAACTCATCGATCGCTCGCCGGATCCGGCCCACAACCTGCTCCGCGCTGTCCGATTTCCTTCCTCCTAGCCGTCCGACCAGCGCCTGGGCCGATGGAGGGAGGATAAAGATACTCACTACATCAGATCGGCGCTCCGTCAATTGTCGGGCCCCCTCGACTTCGACATCCAGCAGTACATGCTGCCCGGTGGCCAGCACGTGATCGATCTCCGATCGCAGGGTTCCGTAAAGATGTCCCGAATATTCCGCCCATTCGATCATGTCGCCCTTGTCGCGTTGGTTCTCGAACTCGGCTCGCGTGACGAAGTGGTAATCGATCCCGTCCCGTTCCCGGCGCCGCGGCGCGCGGGTCGTAGCCGAAACCGAGTAGGCCACATCGTCACGGGCGGCAAGGAGTGCCTTGGCGATCGTGTTTTTTCCACCTCCCGAGGGTGATGAGAGAATGATGACACGAGGAGCAACACCACCGGCGGTCATTCCAGGTTCTCGACCTGTTCGCGGAACTTCTCAAGATCACCCTTCATCTCGATCACCGTCGCTGCGATTTCCGCATCGTTGGCCTTGGACCCAATGGTATTCGTTTCTCGCAGCATCTCCTGGCCGAGAAAAGCGAGCTTCCGGCCCACCGCCTCGGAGGCGCCAAGCGTCTCTTGGGAAGCCGAAATGTGCGTACGCAGCCTGACGACTTCCTCTGTGATATCCATCTTGTCGGCAAGAATGGCGATCTCTAATTCGAGCCGTTCCTGATTGATCGTTCGCCCCTCGAGGAGTTCACCGATCGCTCTAGTAAGACGCGCTCGCTCGGCAACCAAGCGTTCTGGCGACCGCCGTTCGACAACTCCGACGTGTCCTTCGAGGCGGTTCAACACCCCCAGGAGTTCGGTGCCCAGGGCGTCGCCCTCCCGACTCCGCATTCCAATCAACTGCTCCACCGCATCGTCGAGGAGTGCCATGAATTCAGGTTCCACATCCAGTTGTTCGTCACCAGTGGCAAGTTCGATGACGTCGGGCTGCCTTGCTACATACGACAGGTCGACCTCGCCCGGGAGGTCGAGTTCACGCTTCAACGTCGAGAGTGCCTCGACAACCGTCCGAGCCTGATCGAGATTGACCCGCAGCGAGGCCCCTCTAGAGGGTTCTTCCACCCATTTCGCGCTGACGCTTACGTGGCCACGGGCAACTCGGGCCCGCATCCGTTCGCGCATCGCCTGCTCCAGATGGTGAACGATCGAGGGCATCCTCGCTTGCATGTTGAAATGCCGATGATTGACGGACCGCACGTCGATGGCCATTCGTCCACCAATGACAGGTCCCTCCGCGGAACCGAAGCCGGTCATGGAATTGGGCATGAGAAGAAACTAGCGGGAGGGGTGTGAATAGCGGGAGTAGCGGAAATCCCGCTAGGCAATACGGGTGGACTATCTCGCCGTCAGTTCGCAAACACCCACGTGATGCCGAATGTCTGTGCGTTTTTCGGATATGCGAGACCGGGAATGTAGACTGCATCGGACAATCGGGCGTTCCGCAGGTTCCAGAAGGCGGTGAAGCTGAGGAGTTGAATCGCCACATGGTATTCCCAAAACGTCGCACCACTCAGGACGATCGGTGTCCCTTGCGCATCGAGTCCGGCGGTGCCGCTGCTCCAGGATTCAGTGGCGACTTGCAGTTTTAGATCGAATGCGCCACTTCGAAAGGTCCGCCAGAACTTCGAACGCAACGTGATCTGGACGCGTCCGTGTGTTGGTGGTTGAAGGTCCGCTGAGACGCCACGAACCGGATTCGAGTACCACCCCGAGAATGTCAGCGCGGCCATGGGACGGAGTTGAACGGAGGTGACGAGGTAATCGGCTTTCGTCGACGGAGCAAACGCCGGTATCGCCAGCAGTTCGGGATAGGCGAGCGGCGCAAACGCATCGCGACGAACCACTCCGACCTGCCCAGTGAGCGGTCGACTGGTAAAGTGGAAACGGAGTCCCGAATCGAATGTCGCAATTGCCGTGTCGGTGAGGATGGCGGGCGCCTGTACCCAAGATCCTTGGGCAACATCCGCTACGATCGCAAACGGACCCCGATAGAGCCCGGCCGAGGCATGCATGCGCGTCGAAGTCCGATCACCCTCGTGTTGGAGCCATTCAACGTCCCCTGAGACGACGACACTTGGGATCGGCACCCATCCCACACGCCCATCGACGCGGAAAGGATTGCGTTGGTCGGCGTGTGCGGCGCGCACCTCCGCCGACCACGTCCGCCGCTTGTATTTGAGCCCAGCAAACACCTGTCGGATGTTTTGCTTGGGCACGGCCACCGCCGAATCTGGGGTCCAGGACGTGAATGCCAATCCCAGGTTTGTAAACAAGCCAAGTCCATTGCTTCCTCCTGTCGACAGGACGAATTGCGCGTCCTGCCGCGTCCCGAAACGCCCCGTTACACCGTCACCACCCGCAGTCGTCGACTTGGGTTCGCTGTCGATGTTCTGACGCCGGACTTGGTACGCAACAGACACGCCTGGCGCCGGAATCCACCCAACCCTGGCCCAGATGTCGAACAGACGATCCTTTCGGGGATCTCCGAGGAACCCATCCGCAGCAACCGATTGTGCTGCGACATCTATCGTGATGCCGGATCGCCACCGAGTCTGAAAGAGGCCGGTGTAGGAGGCCGTGTTGAAGCTCCCTGGCGTTGCTCGTATGAGCGACCGCGGTGAAGCCTGGTTGTGTCGCTCACTCATGAGGTAGACGCGGAGCAGACCGGGCAGGACCTCGACGTCAACGCGGCGCAGATAGCGCAGGTAAAAGGTCCCCGGATCCATGGAGAGGCTGTCACCCCCAACCGCATACATCGGCATTCCGTCCCAGTATATCTCGATGCCGCTGCCTCCCCTGCCCCCGTACTGGGCATACTCGGGTTGACCGATCCATCCCGCGCGAGCCAGGTACACACCCGGAATCGTTGTGAGAAGGTCGCCGAGAGTGTGTGCCGTCGACCAGTTGATCGAATCCCGCGTAAACACATAGCGAGACCCAGGCGTAAGCGGGCCGTTGGGGGATTCCAGTTCATATCCGGGAAGCGGGATGTGCTCCCGGTGCGGTCCGACGGCCACTGTGTCCTGCACGGTCGACGAATCAGGGGCCGCTGTGGTGTCCCGCGTGACGATGGTGTCTTGTTGTCCCGCGTGTAGTGGTGGCACGACCCCGGCAAGCAAGATTGCGAGGGCCCAGCGGGGTGTGCCGGTCACCCCCCCGCGCGCCCGAGCACAAACTCCGTGAACAAACGGACGCCGGTGCCCGTCGGACCTTTTGCGATGTCGGGTCGGTCGCTCTCGGTCCACGCGGTTCCTGCGATATCGAGGTGCGCCCACCGATAACCGTCAACGAACTCTCGCAAGAACCAGGCAGCCGTAATGGTGCCGGCCTGGCGGCCACCCGTATTCTTGACGTCTGCGAAATCCGATTTGATCTGTTCCCGGTATTCATCCCAAAGCGGAAGTGGCCAGCACCGCTCACCCGCTAGGTCGCCAGCGTGACCAACCTCGACGAGAAGTTGATCGTCATTACTCATCAAACCCGAAGCGTGATGCCCCAGTCCGATGACCACAGCACCGGTCAACGTCGCAGCGTCGATGACGCATGCCGGCTTGAATTTGCGGACATACGACAAAGCGTCGGCGAGGATCAACCGCCCTTCCGCATCGGTGTTGACAATCTCGATGGACTTCCCGTAGTGGCCGGTCACTATGTCGCCGGGCTTGATAGCCGTCCCGGACGGCATGTTCTCGGTCGCCGGGACGATCCCCACCACATTCACCGCGGGTTTCAAATGCGCGAGTGTTTCGAACAACCCGAAGACAGCCGCAGCTCCCGACATATCGTACTTCATGTCTTCCATATGGAGAGCGGGTTTGATCGAGATCCCGCCTGAATCGAAAGTCACACCCTTCCCCACAAAGCAGATCGGCGCCTGGCGCCCTGCACCTTTGTACTCCATGACGATAAACTGGGGCTCTTGGCGAGATCCTTGGGCTACGGCCAGCATCGCACCCATTCCCTGTCTTTGCATTTGAGTCCGGTTCCAGATCGTCACTTTGTACCCATAGGTACTCCCCAGCCGCCTCGCCACGTTAGCCAGGTACTCGGGCGTGCATACGTTGCCGGGAAGCGCTTGGAGATTCCTCGCGAGGTAGTGCCCCAGTGCAATGGCGGTACCTATTTTTCGTCCGCGCTCCATATCACGCAGTTCTTTGCGAGTCGCGACGATATCGAAGCTCTGGAGTTCCTTCTTCTCTGCAGTGGCTTTGAGGTCGGTAAACGTCCACGCACCTTGAGCCGCACCCTCGACCATGACTTGAGCGACGGACTCAGGCGGAACACCCCCATGAGTTGTCTCGTGCGCGAGGTGAAACGCCATCGCATTCGCACCCAACGATACGGCGGTGCGTCCGGCGATCGCTGCCGAGCGACGGATGGCACCGCGGGTGATCTCCCTGATCCGGCCGAGTCCGATCAGGAGAACGCGTTCCGGCCCCTTCGTAGGATACACCAGGGATGTCTGGTCGCGCTTCCCGGTAAAGTCCCCGCTAGCTAAGAGCCTCCCGAGTTCTCCCTTGGCGCTCCGGTCCAGGGCGCGCAGAGAGCTGGGAAGGCGTGGCCTGGACAATTCCCCAACAGCTATTGCCAACAGTGGGCTTCGGACTTTGTCGAGCGATACAACTTTGATGGCACTCTTCACGTTTCAATTCTCCGCGATATGACTGATAACCGCGTCGGCGAACCCGGACGTGGAGACCTTGGTGGACCCAGGAAGTTGCCTTGCCAGATCGTACGTCACAGTACCTGCCTGGATGGCTGCCTCCAGCCCTGCCACAATACTTGTAGCGACATCGTGCCATCCGAGTTCCTCAAAGAGCATCACACCCGAAAGAATCAGACTCCCCGGATTCACCTTGTCCTGTCCGGCGTATTTTGGAGCCGTCCCGTGCGTGGCCTCGAAAACGGCGAGCCCATCTCCCATGTTGGCGCCCGGAGCCAGACCCAACCCACCCACCTGAGCCGCACAGGCGTCAGACAGGTAGTCACCGTTGAGATTCGGCGTCGCGAGCACGGAATACTCGGTCGGACGCAGGAGCACCTGTTGGAACATCGCATCGGCGATGCGGTCTTTGATAACCACCTGGCCCACCGCCGGATCACCCGTCAACTCATCCTCCCGTACCGTGAAGTCGCCGAACTGCTCTTTGGCCACTTCATACCCCCAATCGCGGAAGGCACCCTCAGTGAACTTCATGATGTTGCCCTTGTGCACCAGCGTTACCGAAGGCTTCCCCCGGTCCCGGGCGTACTGAATGGCCTTGGCCACGAGCCGCTTGGTATTGAACGCGCTCATGGGTTTGATGCCGATGGCGCTCTGCTCTCGCACGTTCGCCCCTAGCTGGTCGACGAGGAACGTCCGCACCTGGTCAGCTTCGGCAGATCCAGCCTCGTACTCGATGCCCGCGTAAACGTCTTCGATGTTCTCGCGAAAAATGACGACGTCGAGCTTGCCCGGTTCGCGCATGGGAGACGGGACACCTGACAGATATCGCACGGGTCGGACGCAGGCGTAGAGATCCAGGATCTGACGAAGCGCAACATTGAGCGATCGAATGCCCCCGCCGACGGGCGTCGTCAGAGGTCCCTTGATCGCGATCCTGTGTTTGCGAATGGCGTCGAGGGTTGCTTCGGGAAGCCACTCGCCGGTTTCTTCGTGTGCCTTCTCCCCCGCGAATATCTCGAGCCAATGCACCTTGCGCCCTCCATCAGACGCTCGCTCTACTGCCGCGTCAAATACCCTCTGTGCCGCCCGCCAGATGTCCGGTCCAATCCCGTCCCCCTCGATGAAAGGCACGATCGGGTGCTCGGGAACATGGTACGCGCCGTTTTCCCATTCGATCAAACTCCCACTCATTTCCACAACTCCCTTCAAGACAACCGCCGCAACTCCTATGGCCGCCTAAGCTTAGTGACGCACCGAACCGTGAGCAACTTCACGATGGGAACGCTTGAGCGGCGATACGCGTACCATGTACCTTAGCATCCAACAAAGAGGATCATCGAGGTGGAGAAATGACACGAGCAGTAATGGCATTGTTGGTAATTGGTGGGCTCCTGGTCTCGACGGAGGCGTTTGCTCAAGGCGAAGACTGGGAAGATCCGGGGTTGTGGGTCGCTGCGGGGGGTGGCTATGGACTGGCCACTACTGACTGCGCGCGGTGTAGTCTCGGGTCACATGGGTCGTTCGCCGTTGTATTGGGCCTTGGCGGATCGGCGTCCCGGAAGATCCGGTTTGGCATCGAGGGCGTTGGGTGGTTCCAAGCCGGGGCCGACACGGCGCGTGAGTACGTCGGCATCGCGGCGATTGTGCAATGGTTTCCGGCCAAGACCACTCCGCTCAGCATCCAGGTCGGCGTTGGTGGTGGGCGGTATGCCGAAGAAGGTGGTGGTGACCTTCTTGAGGCGTCTGGTTTCCACCTCCAAATCGGGGCGAACTACGACTACTACTTCTCGCGGAACTTCGCCGTGCGACCGTTCGCTCGCTATAGCCTCTCGCGGGGTTTGACGACCAAACTCAATCGTCAGGTGCAATTCACCGATATGAACTACGGGTTGCTCTACTTCGGCTTCGCGTTGACGTGGGTGAAGCTCTAGAGGAACACTCGACCCTTTGTGAACTGCCAGTTTTCCCAGAAACGAAGATAGTACGACCGCTTCCTTCCCTGGGGCACCTTCCACCAGTTGTGGTCGTGTTGATCTATGGGACGCGCAGCCAAACACCGTGAAACGACGGCACGCTGTTGGCAGAAGGGGCACCGGAAAGTCGATACGTTAGGAGAAGCCCACCAGATGTATGGTGCGCGCGCCACTTCGGGCCAATCGGCACAATCGTGGACGGCTGGCCGATACTGTTCCGGTTCCTGATCAATGTCCTGCGTGAATCCGCAGAAACGGCATTGTCGGTACCGTCGGCCCGGATCCTCGATGCGGGGGCCGTAGAACCCGATGCGTTCGCACAGGGGACATGGATTGGGGTCACGACCCTCCCCGAAAACCTCATAGGTTTCGAGGTCCCAGTTTTCCCGGGAATAGGTCAACATGCTGACTTGCGATTTGCGGGATGCGCGACGCATCGATGTCCGTACCGACTCCATCACATCGTCAACCAAGAAAACGTCATTAGAGGCCTGGTTCCGAGCGATCAATGCCCGGCGCTAACGGTATAAAGGTAAGCCAAAACGCGGCTGCGGCTAGTGAGTTCCGTCACGTTATCGGACGTCGATCCCCACGTGGAGGTGATCCGCCGTGCCTACGTGCCTCAGCGTGCGGAACCCCATGATCGTGAAGTATGTCTCGACCAACCGGTTGCGAAGCTCACCGCGCCCTATCGTTCGCAAGTCGGCGGCGTGAACGTAGCCATCGCCCTGGGTGTAGTGGTGCGAGCGTTCGCGCTGGGGGAGTCCCATCCGCACGTAGTCTGCCGGCATGCGTGCGAGATCCGTGATTACCAGACCGTCATCGGCGAGAATCAACGTCGAGAGCCCGACCCGCAGAATCGGGTGGAGCGATCGATAGAAGGCTCGGACCTCCGGTGTCTTGGCGTTCGCGTCGGCCAAGTAGAGCAATGCGTACCCGCAGTAGGCGATCACAAGGGGCATCGCGACCCACTTCCACATTGTCAGGAGCCGCGCCTTTCCAGTGAGGGTTCGTGAGAACCACGCACCTCCTAGGGTTACGATGATTATTGTAACGGCAACTGCCGCCGCCAGCGCCCACCACGTTGAATAGCCGAGACGCAGGTAAAACCAGGAACTCAGGCGGACCAGTGCGACGAAGGGTAGGATTGTCGCTAGCAGAATCGTGACCGCCACGGCTGCCAAGCGCCGCCCAGCCTTCAAGCGGGGCCGGTCATGTACCCCACCCCGCTCGAGCACTTTATCGACGTGCTTGAGCCGTTGGTCGAAACTCGCGATTATGTCTATAGTATCACGATCCATGCTCGACCTTACGAACCCTAACTCGAGGTGGTTCCAGCTCGATGGCACACCAGAATGCGAAACCAAAGAAACGCACCGGGATGTGGATCTTCGTGGCAGTATTCACCGTATTCGTGACTTTCCTCATCTTTGGCAGCCTGCGTACCGTCCAAGCTGAGTGTTCGCTATGCGTGGAGTTCCGGGGGCAACGCCAGTGCCGAACTGGTTCCGGGGCGACGCAAAAGGATGCTGAGGCGGCTGCGCAGCGCGCGGCATGCGCAGTGATGGCAGCGGGGATGGACGATTCCATTGCGTGTCAGAACGCCCGTCCGCAGCAGGTTAGCTGCACCGGATGAACGTGAACCATCCGCTTTTTCCTGTGACGTGAAGCTTGAGAAGATTCGAGAAATGAGGGAAGTCGTAGTTCCACCACTCTTAACGGTGGCGTGCTTCCTCCTAGCTGCCCACAACTCGGGGTGGGCTCAGACAGATCCGGTGATTCGGATGCACGATGACGAGGATGCGCAAGAACTCGTGATCGAGGTCGGGCCGATCGATCTTCCCGTCATGGTGATTGGCCAAGGCGGCGACCACCTAGGCGTGTCACCCATCCCAGCGGTGTTCGACGTGCCGAGAACCATTTCCATGTACGGCTTCAACTATGATA
The DNA here is from genome assembly GCA_039656555.1 of Gemmatimonadota bacterium. Classification (GTDB taxonomy): domain Bacteria; phylum Gemmatimonadota; class Gemmatimonadetes; order Gemmatimonadales; family GWC2-71-9; genus CAMYLY01. The sequence continues at coordinate 29,062 of JBDHLU010000010.1, forward strand.
TCGTCGATGGGGCCGGCCGCTCCCTCCCGGTCACTCTTCTCCACCATTTCAACATCGTCGACCCGGACCATCGTGAGTGGTACTTGCCGATCGCTCGACGAGTGCTGGCCATCGGCCAGGACACCGATCCCCCGTCGCTGCCCAAGCAACTGATTGGCATGCGGCTCGACGAAGGCCAACGCCTCGCCATCTCCGCGACGCTCATGAACATGGGGACCGAAAAACTCGAGGGCGTTACGGTACGCGTCCGCTTGCGGTACATGGAACCCGATGGCGTGTTCCCTGTGTTCTCGATCGTTCCGTTTCACATCGACGTCGCGTTCCCCAATAACGATCGCGACTTCGATCTTCCGCCTGGCGAATCGGTGTACTTCTGGGAAGGGCGCCCAGCGAGCGACGGCAGGATCCTGGGGCTGGGTACGCACCTGCACGACTACGCTGAGTCGTTGGTGTTCGAAAACGTGACCGAGGGAGACACAATCTGGACGGCGACGGCGGTGCGGCGTGAGGACGGCACCATCGACAAGTCGCCCGTGGCACATCTCTACCGGAAGTTCGGCATCGGGATCAACGCAGAGGATCTCTACCGGGTGACCGTGCGTTATCGCAACGATACGGGGAAACTCATTCGATCAGGAGGGATGGGGCTGGTGGCCGGCGTGTTTCTGCCTTCTGACGACGCCACGTTCGCGGCGGATACCTCCGATACTCTCTACAATCGGGATCTCAACCACTTCCTACAGCGTGACCAGCGGCCCAGGCACTAGGACCAGCTACACGCGTTCGAATACGAACGTCAGGCCATCTGCAACCGCCGTGATGTTGGCCCCGACCAAAGTCGCAGTAAACGTGCTCCCATCAACGCTGCTCGTGAGGTCAATCCTGTCGGGGTCGATCAAGAGGTAGGTTCCGGTATCCTCTTGGGATTCGGGCGTCGTCGAGGTCCCGTCATCGATCAGCACCTCTAACGTGAAAGAGTACGTCAGATCCTCACGCAGGTTGAACAACCCGCTCGTAATCCGGACCGTGTTGCTTCCCTCGTTAAACTCGAAGGGGAGGGTGCTGCCATTTACTGTCCGCAAGATCCAAAGCCCTGCAACGGTTTCGGGCGTAAAGGCCTTGCTGCAGCCCATGGTCATGAGGGTGGCAAGCCCGACGCCGATGAGTCGACGGTTCATTCAACCTCCGTGGCACGACGTCGTGCGGGTTGTTCGAGGAAAGCATGCCCGAGGTCGGAATCGAACCGACACCCCATTGCTGGGACGGGATTTTGAGTCCCGCGCGTCTACCAGTTCCACCACTCGGGCGAGGGGGACGTAACATCACCAGGCAAGAGGATTTTGCCAAGAGTGGAGACCGCCCCTATCCCTTCACTACGTCTCACTACGTCTTCCGGAGGCGCGGCCTCTTCGGAAATCCCAAGTTCTTCGACCACGGGGGTCGTGTGATCGCCGGTTGGCCAGACCGAACTTGGATAGGACAAGCTCCACGAGTTGTTCGGGTAGCGCACCTGCTATATTGCTCCCCCAATCCCAATACCACTAGCGAACGATCTCGTGACATCTAGCGACAGCCTGTTGCCACGCGAGCATGGCGCCTACGCGGAAGCAGCGTTTCCGATTATCACTGGCTTGGCTCTCGGCCGGCCCACGATCTCTGCGTTTTCCTTTGGACTGGCAGTCACCCTAGGATTCCTGCTGGCCGAACCCACGGCGATCTTGATGGGTACGCGTGGACCACGCCTCAAACAAACGCTTGCCGCACGTGCCCGACGACGTGCTATCGTGCTCTCCATTGGTCTTGGTGTCACCGGCCTGTTTGCCATGCTCACATCCCCTCCGCAGGCGCGGGTGGCGGCGCTCGTTCCGCTGGGTTTTGTGATCGTGTTGGGGCCGTCAGCGTTGGCTGGTCGCCTCAAGACGATGGGAGGCGAACTAATCGTGGCCGCCGCGTTCGCTACCTCGTTGTTGCCGATCGCCATCGCGAGCACTGTTACGTGGTCACTCGCTTTGACATCCAGCGCCGTGTGGTTCACGACATTTGCCCTTGGTACGCTGTCCGTCCACGCGATCAAGGCGAGTATCAAGCAGGAGAGCAACATGCAGTGGACGCTTCGTGCCACGCCAACACTCGCGGTGGTGGTGATGCTGGCAAGTGGTGCCCTCGCGATTTCGACTAACGTTTCCCTGCTAGCAGCCTTGGCATTCCTCCCTGCCGCCTTCGTAGCCCTGGTCGTCGGCCTCATGGGCGTTCACCCACGCCGACTCCGAGCGATCGGGTGGTCAATGGTCGGGTCCAATCTTGTGACGATCGCCCTACTGCTGGCGGTCTAATGCGGGCCCCCGGCACGGGGTTCACGCCGAACTCAGAATCTCTTCAGACGCATTCCCCTACCATCAACGAAAGCCATCAAGACCGCATTCCGGGGGAACACCATGACACCAGATGTCTCCAGACGTGAGTTTGTAGAGGTGACCGCGGCAGGGGCTACTGCGGCATTGCTCAAGACGCCAACCAACCAGGTGCCCATCGAACCACCAATGCCCGAACGCCCTCTTGGTAAAACCGGGCATCGAGTGCGACTGTTCAGTCTCGGCGGCCAAGCAACACTGGAACAGGGCGGGTCGCGGGACGAATCCATCGGCATCATTAACCGTGCGATCGACCTCGGCGTGAACTACATCGACACCGCAGCCGCTTACGGTAGAGGAATCAGCCAGGAGTACATCGGCGAGGTCATGGCGACACGCCGCGATGAAGTGTTCCTCGCGACGAAGACGCATAACCGCACCCGCGACGGTTCGCTCGAGTTGCTCGAACAGAGCCTAGTGAGCCTGCAGACCGACCACCTTGACCTGTGGCAGCTCCACAACGTCCGAACGCCCGAAGACCTCGATCGAATCTTCGCAAAGGGCGGAGCTATCGAGGCCCTTCAAGAAGCGCGGGACCAGGGCGTGGTTCGGAATCTCGGCATCACCGGACATTACGAACCATGGGCCCTCGTCGATGGCCTCAATCGCTTCGATTTTGACACGATTCTCATGGCGCTCAACGCGGCCGACCGGCACGTAAATTCGTTCATGGAGACCGTGTTGCCGATCGCGAACGAGAAGAGGCTTGGCATCATCGGCATGAAGATTCCTGCCCGCGGTCGGATATTCCGCGAGGGCGGGATCACATCGATGTGTGATGCGATGTGTTACGTCCTGTCGTTACAGGTGAGTACGGTCATCGTCGGATGTGACACCGTGCAACAACTCGAGGAGAACATCGCCATCGCGAAGGAGTTCAAACCCCTCGCGAAGGAAAAGATGGCCGAACTCGAGGAAGTGACGAAGCCCTACGCCAAAGACGCGGCGTTCTTCAGGAAGAGCGGAGGGGGTTGGTGAAACAACGGGCGCCCCTAGCTTCCCTGCCTCCGCATCTGCTGCCCACCTCTCCCCTGAAGGATCCGATCGATCTGCATTTGTAGCCGGTGCCAAGCCAGCATCACCTGGGCGCGCTGTACCGGCTCGAGGAACGTCTCGAACTGCTCCAGTTCGGCGCGGGTGAGCGCGGCCCGCTCTTCCTGCGCGGTGATGATCCCATTCATGATTGTCGTGAGGCTGTCAGGATCCGCAGCTATGCCCGGGCGCATCTGCCCTTCCAGCGCCCGCCAAAGCGAGAGTTCACGCCGTGCGATCTCCGCGCGCTCGCCAAACGATTCACGCGTGACCTCTCCGAACCGTTCAAATTGGTCATCCGACAGTCCGGCCTGCGCACGCACATTTTGCATGAACCGCTGGACGACCTGTTGCTGCAGTTCCTGGCGCCGCATTCCTGGCCCCTGCGCTACCGCTACTTGGCCGAAGAGTGCAAGGCCGAGCGTCATCGCCGCTATTCGCATCACCCCTCCATAGTGGCGAGCAACTCCTGTAACTCGCCTTCCGAAAGATCGTTGAGGCCACCGGCCGCGAACTCTGAAGTCGGTGCTTCGTAGTCTAGCGAGTCCAGAACCTGCTCGAGTTCGCTGGTTCCTAGACCCTCGAGTGCCACCGGCACCCCGAGTGACGACGGGTCACTCGGCTGTTGACGTGCTTCATTCAAGACGAGCCCCGACCCAACGACTAGTATGATCGCCGCCGCCGCCCGCAGCACCTTGAACTCGACGGTCCAGCGGCGCTCACGATTGGCGTGGCTTCGGAGGCGAGCAACGACCGCTTCGGCCGTGGCGTCAGGATCGACCCCACTGCCCCGGTCATTGCCTAGCTGCCGCGCCAATTGTTCGATTCTATGTTCGTCCATCGTCATCGCTCAACGCCGTCTTCAAACGTTTCACCGCGTGGTGATAGTGCACCCGTGCCGCCCCCACCGTGGTCCCGAGGACCGTGGCAATGTCTTCGTACTCCTCGCCCTGCTGCGCCCTAAGCAAGAACACCTCCTTCTGCATCGGAGTGAGCCGCTCGATGGCATTTCCCAAGCGGCCCAACAAATCCCGTTCGATGGCGCGATCGTGCGGATTCTCGGACGGATCCTCAAACTCACGATCCTCGATCGGGACCACCGGCCGCCGCACACGCTTCCGATGCACATCCTTGAGCGCATTCCCGCCAATGGCCAACAACCACGTGCGAAAGCTGGCCGTTCCTCGAAAGCTTCCGAGGCGCCTAAAGGCTCGAAAAAAAGTCTCCTGGACCAAATCATCGAGATCCTCCCTGGCTCCCGAAGCGGCCAGAAACCGCGCAACCGCCGGCGTATGGCGTCGGACCAGCGCGGCGGCAGCGCCTTCATCCCCACCCTGCCATTCCACGATCAATTCCGCATCCGTGGTATCCACGGGGGCTTGGTCGGCCGCCGTCACATTGTTTTGACGTTCCACACGGGGAGAAGTTAATAGTGAGATGGTGGGATGGTGAAGACGGGAAGGCACCGTACTACCCCACCGTCCCACCTCCTCGATTAAGTTTCTCCCCACACCAAGCCACCGAGATCTCGTGACATCAGCCAAACAGCTCGAACCCGCCGAACAAGATCTGGTCGATCGCGTCAACGCCGGGTTCATGGTCGAGTCCGAAGAGGACATGACCCCGGGTTATAAGAAGTCCCTTTTGACGCAGTTGACGGTTCAGGGCGACACCGAGCTGATGAGTGCCCCGGCGTACTACCTCGCGATGCGTGATGCTCCGACGATAAACTCACGGATCGCTGTAACGGCCATCGTCCACGACGAACTTGGCCACGCGAACATCGCGTACCGGATCATGGAAGACCTGGGGGTCGAAAAGCGCTGGCTGATTTACGGGCGCCAACCACACGAGTTCAAACACCCCTACGGATTCGATCAGCCGCTCGACAATTGGGCGGAGATGGTGGTGGCAAACGGGTTCTTTGACCGTGCTGGAATCACCCTGCTCTCCGATGTCTATCAAAACACATCCTACGGTCCGCTCAAGCGCGCTTTGGTCAAGGTCGATCGAGAAGAAGTCCTGCATCTTCGCCATGGAGAGTCGTGGATGAAGCGTCTCGCCAAGGCCGGCGGAGAGGCACGGGAGGCACTGCAACGTGCCGTCGACTGGATGTTTCCCATGACACTCGAATGGTTTGGCCTTCCTGACCACCTCAAGCGCCACTCAGGGCAGCTCGTCTACAAGCTGAAAGGCAAGACCAACGATCAACTCCGTCAAACATGGATGGAAGCGACGGTACCACTGAGTGAAGGGATCGGCATCGATGTCCCCGCCCACTGGGACGATGCCAAGGGTGAATATGTTCTTGATTACCACTTCCCCTGCCAGTACGACTCCAGGGAGAAGCGTTGGTTGTTCGACGAGCCACTCGATTGGGATCAGGTCTTCGAGCGGTGGAAGGCGCGGGGACCGATGAATCAGCGGTACGTAGAGATGATTCAGGGCAACGGCGGTCTCTTCGGTGGGAAGCAGTGGTAACGAACGATACCGCCTGGGACGCGCTCCGGAGCGTGAACGATCCCGAATACCCACTCAGCATCGTCGATCTGGGCATGGTCTACGACGTTCGCGTCGAGAACGAAACGGCGAACGTGTCGATGACCTTTACCTCGATCGGCTGTCCCGCGATCGATATGATCGTTGGGGACGTGCGTGATGCGCTGACGGCGATTCCGGGCATCGAGCATGTGGAAGTCGAAATCGTCTGGAGTCCGCCGTGGACAAAGGACAAGATTTCGGACAGGGGAAAAAAAGTCCTAGCGATATATGGGGTCGTGAATTGACGACGACACGAGACATGTGGAGGGTGATGTGAGTACCGCTCAGGTCTATGAAGTGTTTGCGCGGCGGAACCACAACGAGGAGTTGCGTCACGTTGGCAGCGTCAACGCGGCCGACGACGATCTCGCAAAAGCGTATGCATGGACGCTGTACGATGAAGAGAACTGGGTGGAGATGTGCGTGGTGCCACGCACGGCCGTGATCCCGATAACTCACGATCACAAGCACCCGTTGTGGGGCAACTAACACGACGCTCGAAAGGACGATGGTGAAGACAGAGGCGAAGGTCGAATTCGACTCGACCGAGGGAATGAGCGACCTGTGCAAGACGGGACTCCGGAACACGTTGACGGCGTGCGCCGACACCAAGCTCATGCTCGGATATCACTATGGAGAGTGGACCTTTGGCCCGCCCGAACTCGAGGCAGCCGTGGCGTGTTGCTCGCTTTCCCAGACCGAACTCGGACATGTGCGATTGCTGCAGGGCATTCTGAAGAAGCACTTTGGTGACGACCCCGATGCACTCGTCCAGAGGCCGCCGAACGCATTCGCGAACATCGCGTTCCTGGATTCGGTGATTGGCGACTGGGCAGGCCTAGTGGTGGCCAACTACGTCGTTGACCTGGCCGTAACCCGACTGGTGCACGCGATGCGAGGCTCGACCTTCAAACCGGTGCGGATGAGCGTCGAAAAAATGATCGATGAGGAGCGCTACCACGTTCATCACGGTCAGGGCTGGTTCCGTACCCTCGCCAACCGAAACGAGCAAACTCGAGCGGCGACGCAAGAGCGGTTGCGCACCGCGCTCGGCACCGTTGCCGTCTGGTTTGGGCCCGAGGAAGCGGAGGAATCCGCTGCACTCGTAGAGGCTGGCATCCAAGCCAAGACGAATGCAGAGCTCTTTGCGGATCTCGTCTCCGACATCGAGACGATTGGTAACGAAGTTTCGGTCTCGGTCGAAGTCCCTGCCCCACAGCTTGCGGGTTGGAATCCGGAGAACCGTCGCACTGACGCATCCGGGCCGGATGAGGACATTCTCTATCACCTTCGCGGCAGTAAGAACGCGATCTTCAAACTCAACTAGTGAAGGAAGCCACCAAGGCGTGCCCGTTCTGTGGCTCCGGCGATACCGTTAAACAGAGCAATTTCGGCACGTCGCTGATGGTGGCCTGGCGCTACTGCCGGGCCTGCCGATCCAACTTCGAGTCTATCAAGTGGGGCGACACCGAAGACTCGTTGGATCTCCCGGCGTTCCTGCAACCCCACGAGAAATAGCCGGGCTACGCCGGACTTGACCAAACGAGTAAGATTCCCGGTTGGCGGACGGCCTGTAGGAGCAGTGTCCGCAACTACTCTCTCATACCGACACAACCACGGAGGACCGTGACGATGGCTGATTGGGCTACACCGACCGACGATACGCTGGTCGAATACCGCGTTGAAGATGGGGTGGCAATCCTGGAGTTGAACGCCCCCCCGGCCAACACCTACACGTACAACATGATGCGCCAACTCGACGAGGCGATCCTGACGGCACGGATGGACGACACTGTGCATGTGATCGTGCTGCGCGGGAAGGGTGACAAGTTTTTCTCCGCCGGCGCCAACATCCAAATGCTGAACGAGGTGACTCCTAGATGGAAGTACTTCTTCTGTCTCCAGGCTAACGAGACCTTGAACCGTCTCGAGCACACCCCAAAACTCGTGATCGCCGCCTTGAACGGACACACGGTCGGGGGCGGCCTCGAGATTGCAATGGCATGCGACCTTCGCATCGCCGTTCGGGATGGCGGCAAGATCGGTCTCCCCGAAGTCAACCTTGGCGTGCTTCCCGGAACGGGCGGTACCCAGCGATTGGCACGGATCCTGGGCAAGTCCAAGTCCATAGAAGTAATGGCAACCGGTGAGCTGTTCACGTTCGACCAAGCCAAGGACATGGGCCTGGTGAACCAAGTGTTCGCTAAGGAATCGTTCTGGGACGACGTCATGACGTATGCCAAGCAGTTCGTTCCACCGGGTAAAGCGGCGAGGGCCGTCGGCGGAATCAAACGGGCCGTGTGTTCCGGCCTCGAGGTACCGTTCGAGAGCGCGCTGGCAATCGAGCGAGAGCTGCAGCAACAGCTTTTCCAGAGCGAAGATGCGAAGGAAGGGCTGGCTGCCTACGTCGAAAAACGCGAAGCGAAGTTCCAAGGCAAGTGAGAAACGAACTCTTCATCAATAACGAGTGGCGGCCAGCCGCGTCGGGTGAAACATTTGACGTCGTCAACCCGGCCACCGAAGAAATTCTGACGTCCGTTGCGAAGGCGACCGCCGACGATGTCAATGCGGCAGTGGAATCTGCACGTGCCTGCTTGGAGAGCAACGGCTGGACGTCGCTATCCGCCCGCAGGCGCGGCCAGCTGTTGTACCGCGCCGCCGAGATTCTCGAAGAGCGAAAGAAAGATGTTGCGTCGCTCGAGACGAAGCAAAATGGAAAGCCGTTTTTTGAATCGATGATCGACGTTTCGATGACAATCGAAACGTTGCGCTACTACGCCGGGTGGGCCGACAAGTACACGGGCAACGTGCTGAACGTCGAGGGTGGCGATTTCGTGTACACGGTGCGCGAACCAATGGGAGTGGTCGCCGCTATCGTCCCGTGGAACTTCCCGTTGAACCTTGCATCATGGAAGTTCGCCCCTGCCCTCGCGGTTGGGTGTACGGTGATCCTCAAGCCGGCATCCGAAACCCCGCTCACGGCCCTCGCGATGGCCGAGATCATGGCCGACGCTGGGCTACCTCCTGGCGCGTTCAACGTGCTCACCGGTGGTGGCGCCACCGTCGGGGCGGGTTTGGTGAAGCATGCGGGCGTCGACAAGGTGGCCTTTACGGGTTCGACCGCAGTAGGCCAGCAGCTCATGAAGGATGCAGCTGACACCGTCAAGAGGATTACGCTGGAACTTGGCGGTAAGAGTCCTAACATAATTTTCGCGGACGCCGACCTCAAGGCAGCGATCCGTGGAGCGCAAAATGGGATTTTCTATGGGAAGGGAGAGGTCTGCGCGGCAGGTTCTCGACTGTTGGTCCATCGAGACGTCCACGATCAGGTGGTCGAACAACTCGCCGAGCGCAGCAAGAAACTCGTCCCAGGCGATCCGTTCGACAAGAACACGCGTCTTGGCGCGGTCGTGTCGAAATCGCAGCAGGAGACTGTGTTGAGCTACATCGAAGCCGGCAAGCAAGAGGCGACATTGGTCGCCGGCGGCAATCCGGCGCAGGTGGACGGAAAAGGGTTCTACGTGGAGGCCACCGTTTTCGATAATGCCAAACCGGGAATGAAGATCGTCGACGAAGAGATCTTCGGCCCGGTACTTTCCGTCATCACCTTTGATGACGTGGATGAAGGCATCGCACTCGCGAACCAGACTATGTACGGCCTCGCCGCCGGTGTCTGGACCCAAGACATCAAGACAGCCTTCCGCGTGGCACGTGCGCTGAAGGCCGGCACAGTGTGGGTCAACACCTATAACCTGTACGACCCGTCCGCCCCCTTCGGTGGATTCAAGGCCAGTGGCTTCGGTCGCGACCTCGGCCGAGAAGCCCTCGACGGATACACCGAAACCAAGACCGTGTGGATGGGGCTACGCTGAGAGACGCATTCATCTATTCAGCAGTACGCACGCCGGTTGGCCGACACGGCGGTGCGCTCGCTTCCGTTCGTCCGGATGATCTTGCGGCCATAGCTGTGAGAGCAGCAGTCGACCGGATCGAGTTCGATGCGTCATCGATCGATGACGTGATCTTGGGCTGCACCAACGCAGCCGGCGAAGACAACCGCAATGTGGGTCGCATGGCGGCGCTCTTGGCCGGGTTCCCCGTCGAAGTGCCAGGCCAGACCATAAACCGCCTATGTGGATCAGGACTCCAGGCGGTCGCCTCCGCGTCCCACGCGATCAAGGCTGAAGAGGGCGACGCGTTCCTTGCGGGTGGTGTCGAGAGCATGACGCGCGCGCCGTACGTTATGCTGAAGAGCGATCAGCGCTGGGACCGACGGGCCCCGAGCATCGTTGACACCACGGTGGGGTGGCGCTTCACAAACCCTCGCATGGACGACGCGTGGACTATCCCGCTGGGAGCCACGGCCGAAAAGGTCGCCCGCCAGTACGGGATTACGAGAGAAGAGCAAGACGCGTTCGCGTACGAGAGTCAACAACGCGCCAAGCGCGCGATGGACGACGGCGTCTTCGCCGACGAAATCGTCGCGGTCGAGGTAGAACAACGGCGGGGGCCGACTATCGTCGTCGAGGTGGACGAGCACCCTCGTCCTGACGTGACCCCAGAACAACTCGCCAAACTCAAACCGGCGTTCGCTGCCGATGGCACGGTGACGGCCGGAAGCAGTAGTGGGATCAACGATGGCGCGGCGGCCCTCGTGGTCGCATCGGATCGATCATCGGTGATGGGCGATCGGAAGCCGCTCGCCCGCATCATTGCGTCGTCCGTAGCCGGCGTCGATCCTTCGGTGATGGGGCTGGGCCCGATCCCGGCGACGCGGAAAGTTCTCGAAAGGGCGGGATTGAGCGTTGACGCCCTCGATCTCATCGAGCTCAATGAAGCCTTCGCGGCGCAGGGCATCACCTGTATCCGCGACCTCGGTTTCGACCCGGCTAAAGTCAACGTGTACGGAGGCGCGATTGCACTCGGACATCCGCTCGGCGGTACGGGTGCCAAGATCCTCACGACGCTAGTGCACGCGCTCGGCCGGACGGGTGGCCGATATGGACTGGCCACCATGTGCATAGGCGTCGGCCAAGGTATCGCGATGGTAGTGGAGCGGACATGACCGTTTCGGAGAGCGTTCTATACGGAAAACACGAACGCATCGGAATTGTTACGCTGAACCGGCCCGGCAAGCTCAACGCGTTTGCGGGACAAATGAGGCAGGAGTTGGCCGCCGTCGTCAAACATGCGGCTGAAGACGAGGACGTGCGCGTCATCGTCATTACCGGTGCCGGGCGCGCCTTCTGCGCGGGAGCCGATATCAAATACATGCGCGAGCTGTTCGAGAACCGTGACTGGAAAGGATTCGGCGATCTCGTCGAGGCCGGCCGGGATGTCGTCACGACCATTCGAGCCGTTGCCAAGCCCGTGATCGCGAGCGTGAACGGTGCCGCCGCTGGTGGAGGGGCGAACATGGCGTTGGCTTGTGACATCCGGATTGCCTCCGATCAGGCAAGCATCGGTCAAACGTTCAGCCGTATCGGACTCCATCCCGACTGGGGGGGCACCTATTTTCTTCCCCGCATCGTCGGTCAGGCAAAAGCGCTGGAGCTGATCTTTTCGGCACGAATGGTGGACGCACAGGAAGCACTCGAACTTGGCCTGTTCAACCGCGTCATACCGCTCGCCGATCTTGAGAGTGTCACACTCGAGTATGCAGCTGAACTCGCCGCCAAGCCCCCCATAGCTCTGGCCCTAGCCAAGAAGGCCATCTACCAGAGCGATCACGTCTCTTTGGACCTCGCGCTCGATAACGAACTCGAGCACCAGCTCAAGTGTTTCCAAACCGAGGATGCCCGCGAGGGACTATACGCGTTCCTCGAAAAGCGGTCGCCCAACTTCAAAGGGGCGTGACCCTCATCATAGCCCATCGTGGCGCATCGGCCGACGCACCAGAAAACTCGTTGGAAGCGTTTCGCCTGGCGCGACAGCTTGGCGCTGACGGCGTAGAGCTGGACGTCCATGCGTCGGTTGATGGAGTACCGGTCGTCCATCACGACGCGGCCATCGACGGCATCCCCATCACATCGGCGACCGTCGACGAGATCCGTCGCATGCAAACGCCTACGGGCCAACCCATCCCCACCCTGGCCGAGGCACTCGAAACACTGATGGATCTGGCCGTGTTTGTGGAGGTCAAGAACTATCCGCCGGACTTGGACGACGCCCTGTTTGCGACGCTGGACAACGGTCCTGTCCCCTCGAACTACCAGATTCACTCGTTCGACCATCGCATCATCGTCCGCCTCCGGGCGGAGCGGGACGACTTCGGATATGGCGTCCTCGCGGCCTCGTACGCTGTGTCACCCCTCAACGCCATACGGGAGGTTGGTGCGCATGTACTCTGGCAACACGAATCAATGATCGATCTCGCCTTGGTCGACGCCGCGCACGCGGAGGGGTACGATGTGTATGCGTGGACCGTCGACGATGAGCATCGTATGCGCGAACTCGTCGAATTCGGTGTTGACGCCATCTGCACCAACCGCCCAGATCGAGCAAAGGAGTGTGTGTGATACAACGGGTTGCGGTGATCGGCGCTGGTACGATGGGACATGGGATCGCGCAGATGACTGCGCTGGCGGGATACGCGACCCGCCTCACAGATGCCAACGCGAAGGTGCTTCCTACGGCGCTCGAACGCGTTCAGACCAATCTTGCCGGCGGGGTCAGCCGCGGGAAGATCGCGAAGGGGGATGCTGACGCAGCGCTCGAACGGCTCGAGATCGTCGACACCCCGGCCGAAGCGGTCCAAGACGCCGACCTCGTCATCGAAGCGATCGTCGAGGACCTGGACGTCAAGCAGAAGTTGTTTCGTCTTATCAGCACAACCGCACCCGATGCGGCCGTGCTCGCGTCCAACACGTCTTCGCTCTCGATTGCCGCCATCGCAAGCGTGGCCACAAAGCCGGAGCGCGTCGTCGGGATGCACTTCTTCAATCCAGTCCACATCATGAAGCTCCTCGAGGTCGTGCGGCATGATGGAACGGACGACGCAAC